>JAPPPZ010000117.1 GCA_028817275.1 Gammaproteobacteria bacterium | reverse complement strand
CCGCGCAGCGCAGCCATCTCAAAAACCACACCGAGCGCAACAACTCCGCCATGGGAATTTTTCTCACTCTGGAAAGTGACCCGGCAACGGAACGCTGGTGCAAGGCCCAGGGCGTTTACCAAATGCCCGGCTCGGCTAAACAATATCCCCGGTTTCAGGTCTACTCGGCCGAGCATTATTTCAGCGACATTCTCCCGGACATCCCGCCCATGTTGGACCCCATGACCGGCAAGCCGGTGCAGGAAGAATTCTTCGCGCGCAAATAACCCCGCCCCGCCGGCCGTGCTACCCTCACCGCCGATGCAACTGCGCTTTACCAAAATGCATTCCCTCGGCAACGACTTTGTCGTGATTGACGCCGTGCGGCAGGATGTGGCGCTGGGCCGGGCCGGGGCGGCGTGGCTGGCCGACCGCCAGCGCGGGGTGGGCTGTGACCAGGTGCTGGTGGTGGGTGCGGGCGGCGACGGCGCCGATTTCAATCTGGGAATTTTTAATGCCGATGGCGGCGAGTCCGGGCAGTGCGGCAACGGCGCGCGCTGCGTGGCGCTGTTTTTGCGCGACAGCGGGCTCAGCGATGCGGCCTCCTGCGTGGTGCGCACGCGCCAGCGCGACCTGGCACTCAGCCTGGACGACTCCGGCACGGCCAGCGTGGACATGGGCGCGCCGCAGTTTGCGCCGGACGCGGTGCCGTTTTTTGTCGCCGGCGGTGACGGCGGCGACGGCGCACTGCACACTTTTAAGTTGGACCTGCACACCCACAGCGTCCGCGCCTGCGTGCTTTCCATGGGCAACCCGCACGCGGTGCTCACCGTCACCGACTGCGACACCGCCGATGTGGCCGGCATCGGCGCGCGGCTGGCAACGCACGCCGCCTTTCCCGAGGGCGCCAACATTGGTTTTATGCAGGTGCTTGACCGCGGCCGCATCCGCCTGCGCGTGTTTGAGCGCGGCGTCGGCGAAACCCTGGCCTGCGGCAGCGGCGCCTGCGCGGCGGTGGTTGCCGGGCGGCTGGGCGGATTGTTAAACGAGACGGTGACGGTGGCCATGCCCGGCGGCGAGATGACGGCGCGCTGGGCCGGCGGCCGCAAACGCCGCAACGCCGGCGTGGTCTTGTCGGGGCCGGCGGTGAGCGTGTATGATGGCGCGATTGCCGAGTGGGAAGAGCGCGCTTTGCCATGAACAAAAAACCGACCACCCGCGACAGGATTGAAAAACGCGACGCCGCCGGCCGCGCACCGGATGCCAGGGCGGTGGCCGACTACCTGCGCCGCCATCCGGATTTTCTGCAGGGCCGGCCGAAGTTGCTTGCGGCGTTGGAAATTCCGCAGCGCCGCCACGCCGGCACATTGTCGCTGATTGAACGGCAGGTGCAAGTGCTGCGCGAAAAGAACCACGGCTTGCAGCGGAAGTTGGAACAGTTGCTCAGCAACGCGCGCGGCAATGAACAGTTGCAGGAGCGCATGTGCAAGTTGGTGGTGGCCGGCGCGGCCGCCGATACGCTGGACGACGTGTTAGTGCGGCTGCCGGAGGCGGTGCGCCGTGAGTTTGGCTTGCAGTACAGCCGGGTGCTGGCCGACGCTGACGAGGCGCACCCCGAGGATGGCGCCACTTGGTTCTCGCGCGAGCATGTCCGCTACTCGCGGGTGCGCAACCGCGTGGAGCACCGCCACAGCGAATGCCGCGCAAAACTGCCGGCCGAGTGGCGGCGGTTTTTGTTTGGCGACAGTGACGGCGCGCGGCGGATTCAGTCCTGCGCGATTGTTCCGTTGGTGGCGCCGGATGATGATCTGGACGGCGTTCTGGTGCTCGGCAGCGAAGACCCGGCGCGCTTTGCGCCGGACATGGGCACCATTCACCTGGATTTTCTCGGCCGCGTGGTCGGCGGCGCCCTTTACCGTCTGGTGCGCGCCCGCGCCGGCATCCGCGGCCGGGAACTCGGCGAGCGGCAGCGCAGCGTGGGCTGAGCCGCCCACAAATTTCATGCCGCAAAAAACCGCGCCGTCCGCCTGTCCGGCCGCGGCTCTGGCCGCGGATTTGACCACGGACGTAGACGCGTTTCTTGCTCACCTGAGTTCCGAGCGGCGGCTGTCGCCGCACACCGTGCAGGCCAGCCGCCGCGACCTTGCACAACTGGCCGCGTTTCTCGCCGGGCGCGGTTGCGGCGCGTGGAACAGGGTGACCGCCGCCGACAGCCGCGCTTTCACCGCCGCGCTGCACGCCCGCGGCCTGTCCGGCCGCAGCATCCGCCGCGTGCTGTCATCGGCGCGCGGGCTTTACCGCTACCTGCACCGTGAAAAGCGCGCCGCCGCCAACCCGTTTGCCGGGCAGACCGCGCCGCGCGCCAGACCGCCGCTGCCGCGGGTGCTGGACACCGGCCAGGCCGGGCAACTGGTGGCGGTTGACGGCGGCGGTTTTTATGCGGTGCGCGACCGCGCCATGCTGGAGTTGCTGTATTCCTCGGGGCTGCGGCTGGCCGAACTGGTGGCGCTGCGCGCCGCCGATGTGGACCTGAAAAATTGCGAGGTGCGCGTCACCGGCAAGGGCGGCAAAACGCGCATCGTGCCGGTGGGAAGATTTGCGGCGGCGGCGGTGGAACGATGGCTGCGGTTGCGCGCCGGGGCCGGCGGCGGCGGTGAGGGTGAGGGCGCGCTGTTTGTGACAAAAAACGGCGGCGCACTCGGCGCGCGCGCGGTGCAAAAACGCATCCGCCACTGGGCACTGCAACGCGGCCTGGCGCTGCCGGTGAGTCCGCACATGCTGCGCCATTCTTTTGCCACTCACCTGCTGGAATCAAGCGGCGACCTGCGCGCGGTGCAGGAACTCCTCGGCCACGCCGACATTTCCACCACCCAGATATACACCCATCTGGATTTTCAGCACCTGGCGAAAGTCTACGACCAGGCGCACCCGCGGGCGCGCAAAAAATCCGCCGCGGATTAAACAATCAGCGCCGCCGCTTGCCTTCCACCCAGTTGATCAGCGGCCGCCACTGTTCAAGGTCGGCCTCCACCTGCGACGGCGCCATTTCAAAAATGCCGATGCCGAGTTGCGCGGCGCGCACGTAGTTTTGCGTGTCGCGCAGGGTGGTGACGAAAGGAATGCCGATGTTGCGCAGGAACTCCCGCAGGCGGCCGTAAATTAACGTGTTCTCGCGTACGCGGTTGGCGATGATGCCGATGCGGGTGCCGCGCGCGGCGCCGCTCATTAAAGTTTCGCCGAGAAACAGCGAGGCGGCGCGGATATCAATGGCCGACGGCAGCACCGGAATCAGCGCCACATCGGCGGCGCGCAACAGGCGGAGGTTGCGGGCCGCGGTGGTGCGCGCCGGGGCGTCCATCACCACCCGCCGCAGCGAATTTGGATAGCGCAGATTGTCGCCGCCGACCATGGCGTGGATCGACTCGTTGGCCGCCGGCCGCGCGGCCAGCCACTCGGTGGAGGAACGCTGGGCGTCAAAGTCCACAAGCCCGGTGGGAACGCCCCACAGCGCGTAGTAACTGGCCAGATTGGTGGCGATGGTGGTTTTGCCGCAGCCGCCCTTGGGGTTGATGACGAGAATTTTTTTCATCGTTTCCGCTCCACTCGCCCCAAGCATACCCCTTTTCCCGCGCCGCCGCCATGCGCGGATGCCGCCGCCCAGAATTGCAACCTGGCGGTGCGGAGGCTGGTGGTGTTGAGGCCATCGGCGGCGGTGGGGTTTAGGCCGAGGCTCAGGCGGCCGTTGGTTTTGCTTGCGGTGAAGGCGCGGGTGCAAGTGCCGTCTGCGCTCAGCGTCATGCCATCCGTTGGCGCGATGGTGGCATGAGGGCAGTCTCCGGTTGGTGAAGGCGGCAGCGAACAGCATAAATCCGGGCAGTTGCGCGGGGTGGGAAATGGGGTATAATCCGCCGCCGAGGCCGATGATGAAAACCGCCATCCATCCCGAATACAAGACGCTCAAGGTGACCTGCGCCTGCGGGAATTCGTTTGAGACGCGCTCCACGCTGGGGCAGGATTTGCAGGTGGAAATCTGCTCGCAGTGCCATCCGTTCTACACCGGCCAGCAGAAAATCGTGGACACCGCCGGGCGGGTGGGCCGGTTCCGCGAAAAATACCGCCGCAAAAACTAAGCGGCGCCGGCGGCCGCGCTTCCGGCATCCGCCACCCTCACCGATGAAAACCCTGGCCGGGCACGCCGCTGAATGCGAGGCGCGCCTGCGCGCGGCCGGGCTGAGTTTCGGCCACGGCACCGACAACGCGCGCGACGAGGCGGTGTGGCTGGCGTGTTTTGCGGCCGGCATCGCGCCGGGGGATTTTGCCGGCCGCGCCGGGCTGCCGGCGGGCGAGGATTGCGCGGCGCGGCTTGCGCAACTGACCGAAAAACGAATCGCCACACGCATGCCGGCGGCGTACTTAATTAATGAGGCGTGGTTTGCCGGGCGCAGGTTTTATGTGGACCGGCGGGCGGCGGTGCCGAGGTCGCACCTTGGCGAATGGATTGCGGACGGCTTGCGGCCGTGGCTGGCAAAACCGCCGCGCGCGATTCTGGATTTGTGCACCGGCAGCGGCTGCATCGGCATTGCATTGGCCGAGGTTTTTCCTGATGCACGGGTGACGCTCAGCGATGTGTCGGCGGATGCGCTGGCGGTGGCGGCGGAAAATGTGCGGCGGCATCAACTGGCGGCGCGGGTGCGGACGGTGCGGTGCGATTTGTTTGACGGCCTCGGCGGCGCGGCGTTTGATTTAATCGCCGGCAACCCGCCCTACGTGAACGCGCGCGCCATGGCCGCCCTGCCCGCCGAATACCGCCACGAACCGGCGCTGGCATTGGCCGGCGGTGAGGACGGCGCGGATTTTCTTGCACGCATCCTGCATGGCGCGCGGCGCCATCTGGCCGGTGACGGCAACTTAATCGTGGAAGCCGGCAGTGCGCGCGGCGCGCTGGAGCGGCGGTTTCCGCGCGCGCCGTTTACCTGGCTGGCGGCGTCGGCGGCGGATGGTGAGGGCGCGGTTTTTCTGCTGGGCGCGGCGGATTTGGATGCGCTGTGATGCGCTCACCGCTGTTTAAAATTGCGCTGGTGGTGTGCGGCTGGCCGCTGGTACTGCTGGCGCTGCTGTGGATTTACCGCTGGGCGGCGGAGCTTTGGTGGACGCCGCCGCCGCCTGCAGCGGCGCCGGTGGAGCACTCGCCCTATTTCGCCGGCGCGCAAAAAGCGGCGGCGGCGTTTGATGCGCTGGCACCGGCCGCGCGCGGTGCGCTGCTGGCGGCGATGAAAAAAGAAATCGTGCCGCTTGAACGGTGGCTGGCGGATTTTGCGGCGGACAATTACGACATTGTCTGCATCGGCGAATACCACAACCGGCAAACGCGCGGGTTTCTGGCGCGGGAATTTTTCAGCGCGCTGGCTTTTGATGAACTGCATCTGGAGGCGACCGCCGCCGCGCTGAGCAAAATCATCCGCGAAATCGCGCGCGAAAAACCGATGGTGCCGCTGCTGGACGCCGACATCGCCGGCGTCATCACCGCCGCGCGGGCGCGCAACCCGCAACTGCGCATCAGCGGCATTGAGGAAACCCCGGCGCAACGCGAAAACCGCGCCGGCAAAAACAACCGCGACGCCTCCATCGCGGAAAATTTTCTCCGCCGCCACCGTGGCCGATCCGGCGCCCGCCATGTGATTTTGTTCGGCGCGCTGCATTGCGCCGACCGCCCCGGCTGGCTGTTCCCGCGCCTGCGCGCCGCGCCGCAACTGGCCGGCCGCAAACTGCACAGCATCCGCATTCTCGGCCGCACACAGGACGGGCCCCTGGACGCCTTCGTCTGGTTTCTCGGCGCCACCGGCCAGCCCCGGGCCGACTTCGCCATCGGCGACACCCGCACCCTGCCGCCGGAAATTTACCGGTGGTTCCCGCTGCTGGCGCAAACCATGCGCCAGTTTGACGCGCTGGTGGTTTTTTCGCCGGGGCCGGATGCCGGGCGGTGAGGGTGAGGGTCGGCGGTGTATAATGGTTGCATGTCCGCTCCCGTTCCTTCCGCGCGCGCCGAGGCGATTCAGCCTTCGGCCACCATCGCGGTCAGCACACGGGCGCGGGAGTTGCGGGCGGCGGGGAAGGATGTGATTGGACTGGGCGCCGGCGAGCCGGATTTTGACACGCCGGATTTTATCAAGCAGGCCGCGGCCGATGCGCTGGCCGCCGGCGACACCAAATACACCGCCGCCGACGGTACGCCGCAATTAAAGGAGGCGGTGGCGCAAAAGTTTGCGCGCGAAAACGGACTGCACTACGAGGCCGCGCAAATCATCGTGTCAAGCGGCGCCAAGCATTCGGTGTTCAACCTGCTGATGGCGCTGGTGGACGCCGGCGACGAGGTGGTCATTCCGGCGCCCTACTGGGTTTCGTATCCGGACATGGTCAAACTTTGCGGCGCCACCCCGGTCATCGTGCATGCCGGCATGACGCAGGGCCTGAAAATCACCGCGCAGCAACTCAGCGATGCGCTGACCCCGGCGACGCGCCTGTTCATTTTGAACAGTCCGAACAATCCCACCGGCGCCGTCTACAGCCGCGCCGAACTCAGCGCCCTGGGCGAGGTTCTGGCCGGCCATCCGCGGGTGCTGGTTGCCAGCGACGACATTTACGAGCACATTTTGTGGAGCAGCGAGCCGTTCTGCAACATTGCCATGGCCTGCCCCGAACTCGCCGGGCGCACGGTGGTCATCAACGGCGTGTCCAAGGCCTACGCCATGACCGGCTGGCGCATCGGTTACGCCGCCGGGCCGGCCGGCATCATCGGCACCATGAAAAAAATTCAGTCGCAAAGCACCAGCAACCCGGCCTCGGTTTCGCAGGCCGCCGCCGTTGCCGCGCTCAGCAGCGCGCAGTCGCCGGCCGCCGTCGCGCGGATGGCCGCGGCTTTTCGCGAGCGCCATGATTTTGTGGTGGCGGCGTTGAACGAGGTGCCCGGCTTTCACTGCCTGCCGTCGGGCGGCACGTTTTACGCTTTCCCCGACGCCGGCGAAGCGGTGCGCAACACCGGCGCCGGCGACGACATCGCATTGGCCGCGCTGCTGCTGGAGCAGGCCGAAGTGGCGCTGGTGCCGGGCAGCGCGTTTGGCGCGCCCGGCCATTTGCGCCTGTCCTACGCCGCCGGTTTGGATGTACTGCGCGCCGCCGTTGCGCGCATTAAAAAAGTTTTGTCGTAGGGCGCGGGCATGGACGCGGCCGCAAACCTTCACCCTCACCCCCGGCGCGCCGCGCGCGGCGGCGGGTTTTCGTTTATTGAATTGCTGGTGACGCTCAGCGTGCTTGCGCTGCTGGCGGCCTTTGCGGCGCCGGTTTTTCATTCCATGCTGGAAAAACAGCGGGTGTATGACGCGGCGACGCGCCTGTTTCACGACCTGGCCCGCGCCCGCAGCGAAGCGGTGCGGCGCGGGCAGACGGTGGCGCTGTGCAAAAGCGCCGGCGGTGGGGCCTGCGGCGGCGGCGGCGAGTGGAGCGACGGCTGGATTGTTTTTGTGGACCTGAACAACTCCGCAACCCGCGACAGCGGCGAGGCGGTCTTGCGCGTGCAGCAGAGCCTGGGCGGCAGCGCGCACACCCGCAACAGCGGCGGCGCGGCGGTGCATTTCAAGTCCACCGGCGCCCGCACCGGCGGCGGCGCGACCTGGCAATTCTGCGCGCCGGGCAAAACCGAAAGCATCTACGCCGTGTCGCTCTACCACAGCGGCCGGGCGCGGCTGATTAAAGATGAAAACAAGACCTGCGGGTAAATTTTTTGCGCTGGGTTTTTTTCTGTGCACGGCGGCCGCGGCCGGCGACGTGCCGAACGGCTGCGTGCAGCAGTTGCTGGATGCGCAAACCGCGCGGCTGTCGGCATGCGCGGCGGTGGACGGCGTGGACGCCCGCCGCACCGGAACTCTGCCGGGCGGCGCGCGCCTGTACCTGGTTTACGAATTTCCCGGCGGCAGCGGCGTGTTCAGCAGCATGGTGGCGTTCACCGAGGACAACGGCGTGCTGCACCGCCTGTTTGTGCTGCACGGCGGCGACCGCTGCGACAACGGCATCAAGAGCGCGCGCATGCTCCCCGGCGGCGGTTTTGCGGTGGTCAGAAACCAAACACCGCTGGACCTGGGAACCGGCCCCGAGTTCTGCGCCACCTGCTGCGCCGGCACCAGGGAGGAGCATTACAACGCCGCCGGCGTCCGGATGAATTAGCGCTGCAGGAGAATGGTCACCGGGCCGTCGTTCACCAGTGCCACTTCCATGTGCGCGCCGAAGCGGCCGCTCTCAACCGCCGCCGCGCCGGCCTCGCGCAGGGCGGCGGTGAACAGGCCAAACATCTGGCGCGCCGGTGACGGCGGCATGGCCGGGGTGAAGTCGGGGCGGCGGCCCTTGCGGGTGTCGGCGCACAGGGTGAACTGCGGCACCGCCAGTACGCCGCCGCCGCTGTCCACCAGCGAGCGGCTGAAGCGGCCGTCGGCGCCGGCGAACAGGCGCATGTGGACGGTGCGGGCGGCGAGTTTGCGCACCATGGCTTCATCATCGCCGCGCTCAAAACCGACCAGCGCCAGCAGGCCGCCGTTGATGGCGCCGACCGTGGCGCCGTCCACGGTCACAGTTGCGCTGCTGACGCGCTGCAGGAGAACCTTCAGGCGGCTTCTTCCACGGCCTTCATGCTGAGCCGCACGCGCCCCTGCTTGTCCACCTCCAGCACCTTGACCTTCACCGTCTCGCCCTCGCGCAGTTTGTCGCTGACGTTCTCCACCCGCTGGTGGGAAATTTGCGACACATGCACCAGGCCGTCGCGGCCGGGGAGGATGTTGACGAAAGCGCCGAAGTCCATCAGCCGCACCACCTTGCCCTCGTACACCGTGCCAACCTCCACATCGGCGGTGATTTGCTCGATGCGCCGCCGCGCTTCGTCGCTGGCCTGCTGGTCGCTGGAGGCGATGCGGATGGTGCCGCTGTTGTCGGGGTCGATGTCAATGGTGGCGCCGGTGGTTTCGGTAATCTCGCGGATGACGGCGCCGCCCTTGCCGATGACATCGCGAATCTTGTCCGGCGGGATGCGGATGGTGAGGATGCGCGGCGCGTAGGCCGACATTTCCTGGCGCGGCGCGGCGATGGCGCTGTTCATCTCGCCGAGAATGTGGGTGCGCGCCTCCTTCGCCTGCTGCAGCGCGATCTCCATGATCTGCGGCGTGATGCCCTCAATCTTGATGTCCATCTGCAGGGCGGTGACGCCGTCCGGCGTACCGGCGACCTTGAAGTCCATGTCGCCGAGGTGGTCCTCGTCGCCGAGGATGTCGGTGAGCACGGCGAAACGGTTGTCCTCTTTAATCAGGCCCATGGCAACGCCGGCCACCGGTGATTTAATCTTCACCCCGGCGTCCATCAGCGACAAACTGGCGCCGCACACCGTGGCCATGGAACTGCTGCCGTTGGACTCGGTGATTTCCGACACCACCCGAATCACGTACGGAAAATCCTCGCGCCCCGGCAGCAGCGAGGCCAGCGCGCGCTTGGCCAGTTTGCCGTGGCCAATCTCGCGCCGCTTGGGCGAGCCGACGCGGCCGGTCTCGCCCACGCAGTAGGGCGGGAAGTTGTAGTGCAGCAGAAAGCGGTCGCGGTATTCGCCCTCCAGCGCGTCGATGATTTGCGAGTCCTGTTTCTCGGTGCCGAGGGTGGTGACGACGATGGCCTGGGTTTCGCCGCGGGTGAAGCAGGCGGAACCGTGGGCGCGCGGCAGGAGGCCGGTTTCAATGCTGATGGGGCGGACGGTGCGGGTGTCGCGGCCGTCAATGCGCGGCTCGCCGTCCAAAATGCGGCGGCGCACCACGTTTTTTTCTATTTTTTTGACGGCGTCCTTCACCGCCCCGGCTTTGGCCTCATCCTCATCGCCGCCCTCACCGACAATCCCGGCCACCGCGGCGTCGCGGATTTCCTCCAGTGCGGACTGGCGCTCGGGCTTTTCGGCGATGCGGTAGGCGGCGAGAATTTTTTCCTCAGCCGCAGCGCGCACCGATTCCGCCAGCGCGTCGTCCTCTTCGGCCGGCTGCCAGTCCCACGGCACGCGCCCGGCCTCCTCGCCCAACTCCTGGATGGCGCGAATGGCGGCCTGCATCTGCTCATGGCCGAAAACCACGGCGCCGAGCATCTCGCTCTCTGACAACTGCGCCGCCTCGGACTCCACCATCAGCACCGCCGACTCGGTGCCGGCGACCACCAGGTCCAGTTTGGACTTGCCGGCCAGGTCGGCGGCCGGCGGGTTCAGCACATAGCCGCCGTCCACAAACCCCACCCGCGCCGCGCCCACCGGGCCGTTGAACGGAATGCCCGACAAGTGCAACGCCGCCGAGGAACCGAGCATGGCCACGATGGCCGGGTCAATCTGCGGATCCACCGACATCACAGTGGCGATGATTTGCACTTCGTAGCGGAAACTTTTGGGAAACATGGGGCGGATGGGGCGGTCAATGAGGCGGCAGGTGAGGACGGCTTTTTCCGACGGGCGGCCTTCACGCTTAAAAAAACCGCCGGGGATTCTGCCGGCGGCGTAGGTGCGTTCCTCGTAGTCCACGGTCAGCGGCAGAAAGTCGCGCTGCTCGCGGTTGCGGTTGCCGGTCACGGTACACAGCACGGCGCTGTCGCCCATGCTGGCCATCACCGCCCCGCCGGCCTGCCGCGCCAGGGCGCCGGTTTCAAGTTTGACCGTGTGCGGGCCGTAGGGGAAAGTTTTGCTTGCTTTGTTCAAGACAGGTTCCTCGCAGTGGAAAAGGGGAGAATTTTGCGGCGCGGTTATTTTCGCAGGCCGAGCCGGGAAATGAGCGCGCGGTAGCGCTCGATGTTTTTGCTTTTCAGGTAGTCCAGCAACTTGCGCCGCCGGTTCACCAGCCGCAGCAGCCCCTGCCGCGAATGGCGGTCCTGGGCGTGGGTCTGGAAATGCTGCGCCAGGTCATTAATCCGCGCCGTCATCAGCGCGACCTGCACCTCGGCGGAGCCGGTGTCCCCGGCGCCGCGCCCGTATTCGCCGACAATGGCGGCTTTGTTTTCGCTGGTGAGTGCCATGATTGCTCCGCCGCCAAGGGGCGACGGGGGCGGATAATACGCCCGGGCGGCGGCGGGTGCAAGGTTTTTTTTGCCGGGCGGCGGCTGCCGGATGCACGAAAAAAAGGGGCGGCGCAAAGGCCGCCCCGGGGCGCCGGCTGGCACGCCGGCTCAGCCGGCTTTGATTTCGATGCGCTTGGGCTGCGCCTCGCTGGCCTTGGGCAGGTGGATTTCCAGAATGCCGTCGGCGAAGTTGGCCCGGGCCCTGGCATCGTCCACCGCGGTGCCGAAGCGCAGGGAGCGGACAAACTCGCCGCTGCGCAACTCACGGCGGATGACGCGGCCGTCTTCTTTTTCGCTGTCGCGGCTCTCGCTGCGGGCGTTGACGGTCAGGACGCCATCCTGCAGGGAGATGTCCACGTCTTTCTGCTTCACGCCGGGCAGTTCCACGCGCACGTCGTAGGCGTCTTCTTTTTCCACCACATCAAGCGGCGGAGTCAGCGCCGCGCCGCGCTCGTCGGACAGCAGCGGGTGAAACAGTTGCTCCATCCAGGCGTCAATGTCGCCGATGGGGCCGATGCCTCTGCGCACCGGCAAGGCTGCAAGAGTGTTCATGGTTAACCTCCGATGGTTGGTTGTGTTGCTTTGGTATCTGGGGGCGGCGGCGGCGGTTTCAAGCGGCGCCAAATGCAAACTGCTACCCTGCAAGTGATGGCCGCCGGCTCCGTTGATTTTTTAACCATCGCCGCCGCGCTGGCGCCGCTGGCGGTGGCACTGGCGCTGGTGATGGGCGGGCGCGGCGTACCGCTGGCGGCGGCGGCCGGCATGGCGGTGGCACTGGCGCTGGTGGCGCTCACCGACTTCAGCATCGCGCCGGCGGCGCTGCCGGGGGCGGCGGCGACGGTGCTGATACTGGCGCTGTCGGTGGCCATGGTGGTGGCGCCGGGGCAGTATCTGGTGGCGGTGCTGCGCGCGCACGGCATCATCGACGGGCTGGCCGCGCGCATCGACGGAATCGCCATGGCGCGCGAGCGCAAGGCGCTCATCACGGTGCTGGGCATCGCGCCGGCCGTGGAATCGCTGACCGGCTTCGGCGTGTCCATGTTCATCAGTTTGCCCATACTGCTGCACCTGTACGGCCGCCGGCGCGGCTTTTACCTCGGCCTGCTGGGAATGAACATCATGCCGTGGGGCACTTTTGCGCTGGCGACGTTAGTGGGCTCGGCCATCGCCGGCGTGGACCTGCGTGAACTCGGCATCGCCACCAGCATGACCAGCGCGCTGGTGTTCCCGCTGTTAGGCGTTGCGGCGGTGGCGGTGATGGGCGGCGGCCGGGCGTTGCGCGCGCATGGCTGGTTCGGGCTGGCGCTGGGCGTGGCGCTGTCGGCGCTGCTGTTTGTGGGCAACCGCTTCCTGGTGGTGGAGGCGGCGGGGGTGTTTGCCGGCGCCGGGGTGATTCTCATGGGCGCGCTGCTGGGGCGGCCGGCGGCCGGGGCGGTGGTTGCAGGCCAAAAAACGCTCGCCGCGCTCACCATGCCGTATTTGCTGCTGGTGGGACTTATCGTCGGCAGCCGCGCAGTGCCGCCGCTGTGGGAGTTTTTGTCCACCGCGCTGGTGCTGCAGAGCGGCGAGTTGCGGTTTGCCGTGCTGACCAGCCCGGGGGTGATGCTGGCTGTGACGGCGGCTTTGGTGCAGGCGTTCCACCGCGCGCGCGCCGGGCTGGGCGCCAGTTTGCGCCGCTCGTGCCATCCGGTGGCGTGCATTTTTGCGTTTCTGGTACTGGCGCAAACCATGCGCGAGGCCGGCATGGTGGGCGTGTTTGCCGAAGCCGTGGGCCGCACCGGCGCCGCCGCCGTCACCCTCCTGACGCCGCTGCTCGGCGCGCTCAGCGGCGCCGCCACCGGCTCCAACGTGAGCGGCAACGTGCTGATGATGCCGGCCCTGGCCGAGGTCGGCGCGCGCTTCGGCGCCAGCGCGCTGTTCGCCGCCGCGCAAAACAGCGCCGCCGGCCATGCGGTGTTCGGCTCGGTGCCGATTATCGTGCTGGCCGCGACCATCGCGCGCGAGTGCGGAGTCAAGGCGCCGCCCGTGGGCCAATCGCTGCGCTTTGCGCTGTGGATGCAGTGCGCGGTTTGCGCGGCGGTGATGGCGGCGTTTGCGTTTTTTCTGCATACTTAAAAAATTGCAGGGTGAAGCCCGGAGGTTTGTTTTTATGCAGCGCGAAAATCTTCTGACCATGCGCAACGGCGAGCGCGCGCCGCACACTTTTTCGGACAACGAATACGCCGCGCGCATGAAAAAACTGCGCGCCATCATGGCGGCGCAGGAAGTGGACGCGGTGCTGTTCACTTCCATCCAGAATGTGAACTACCACGCCGATTTTTTATACTGCAGTTTCGGCCGCCCCTACGGCCTGGCGGTGACAAACGGCGACGCCACCACCATCTCGGCCAAAATCGACGCCGGCCGGGCGTGGCGGCGCGGCGTTTGCGGCAATCTGGTGTACACCGACTGGCGGCGCGACAATTTTTACGCCGCGGTGAAAAAATTAATCGGTGGCGCCGCAGCCGTCGGCGTGGAGTTTGACCATTTAAACGTGGCGCAAATGGAAAAACTCAAAGCGGCGCTGCCGGGGTGCACGTTCAAGGACATTTCGGGGGCGGTGATGGCGGCGCGGATGGTGAAGTCGGACGAGGAAATCGCCCACATCAAAAACGGCGCGCAAGTGTGCGACATCGGCGGCGCCGCGTTGGTGGCGGCGGTGGGCGAGGGCGCCGCCGAGCACGAAGTGGCGCTGGCGGCGACCGAGGCCATGGTGCGCGAAATCGCGCGGCGCTGCCCGGACGCCGAGTTGATGGACACCTGGTGCTGGTTTCAGTCCGGCATCAACACCGACGGCGCGCACAACCCGGTGACCGCGCGGCGGGTGCGCGCCGGCGACATTCTGTCCCTCAACTGCTTTTCCATGATGGCCGGCTACTACACCGCCCTTGAGCGCACGTTGTTCTGCCGCCGGGTGGACGATGCCTCATTGCGCCTGTGGGAAATTAATTTGCAGGTGCACCGCGCCGGCCTGCGGTTAATCAAACCCGGCGCGCGGTGCTGTGACATCGCCCATGAGTTAAACGAAATCTACCGCCGGCACGACCTGCTGCAGTTCCGCACTTTCGGCTACGGCCACTCTTTCGGCGTTCTGTGCCACTACTACGGGCGCGAGGCCGGGCTTGAGTTGCGCGAGGATGTGGACACCGTGCTGCAGCCGAACATGGTGGTGTCCATGGAGCCGATGATTTGCATTCCCCACGGGCGGCCCGGCGCCGGCGGCTACCGCGAGCATGACATTCTGGTGGTGACCGAAGACGGCGCCGACAACATCACCGCCTTCCCCCTCGGGCCCGAACACAATGTGGTGGGCGCCTGAGACTCAGGCGCCGTCAAACACAAACGCGGCCACGCCGCTGACCGCGGCCAGCGCGGCCAGCGCGGCCGGGGCGCCGGTGAACTGCAACTTGCAACCGGCGTCCTCGGCGCGGCGGCGCCATTCCATCAGCAGCGCCAGGCCGGCGCTGTCGGTCTGGGTGACGCTGTCCAGTTGAATTTCCACCGCGCCGCCGGGGGGGAACTCGGGCCGCGCGCCGGCCGCGAGGGCGGCGACGGTGGCGAAGCCCAACTCGCCGCGCACCGCAAAGGCGCCGGCGGCGGTTTGCTCAACTGCGGCGGCGCTCACTGTTCACCGTGCTTGCGGTTCTTGGCCGCCAGTTGGGCGATCAAACCGTCCAGCCCCTCGCGCTCGATTAACTTGCCGTAAATGGTGCGGTAGTTGGTGATTAAACTGATGCCGTTGACCGTCACCTCGTAAATTTTCCACCGCTGCTTTTTGTCCGCGCGCATTTTGTAGTGCACCTTCACCGGGTCGCGGGCCGGCAGTTCCACCACGCTTTTGACCAGCGCCTTGTCGCCTTTGCTGTTGAACTGCGGCGGCTGCACGGTGATTTCCAGTTTGTCGTATTCAAACACCGCCGAGGAGTAGGTACGGATTAAAAAATCCTCA
This sequence comes from Gammaproteobacteria bacterium, assembly GCA_028817275.1. GTDB lineage: Bacteria > Pseudomonadota > Gammaproteobacteria > Arenicellales > Spongiicolonaceae > Spongiicolonus > Spongiicolonus versatilis. Next base: position 9,776 of record JAPPPZ010000117.1, on the reverse strand, counting down.
AACTCGCGGATAAAGTCGGCGACCTGCTGCTTGCTGGCGGTTTTGTAATGGCGGCCCAAAATCAGCCGCGCGATGCGGGCGGCGTCAAACACCGGCGCCACGCGGGTGCGGATCAGCGCGCGCAACTCCTGCGGATTCTGCCGCAACTCGGCGCGGCGTTCACGAATCACGCCGAGCACCTCTTCAACCGTGGCGCGAATCACCTCGTCCGGCGGCTGGGCGGCAACGGCGCCGCCGGCGGTGAGGGTGAGGGCGGCGAACAATGCGGCGGCGGCGAGGTTTTTCACTCGGCGGCCTCCTCGGCTTTGCTGAACAGCAACTCGCCGATTAACTGCTCCAGCACCACCGACGAGTTGGTGAACTCAATCTCATCGCCGTCGCCGAGAAACTCCTCATCGGAGCCCGGCTCCAGGCCCACATACTGCGCGCCGAGCAGGCCCTTGGTGAAGATGGACGCGCTACTGTCCACCGGCAGGTTGTCGTAGTGGCGGGCAATGGTCAACTCCACGCGCGCGTTGAAACTGTCGCGCGACAGGGTGATGCCGGTGACCTGCCCGATGCGCACCCCGGCCACCGCCACCGGCGCGCGCAACGTGAGCCCGCCGATGTTCTGGAAGTCGGCGTATACCCGGTAGCCGTCGCGCACCCGGGCGTTGTCAAAGTTGCCCACCTCAAAGGCGAGAAAGCCAAGGGAGAGCAGGCCGCCCAGCACCAGTACGCCGACCCACAGTTCGATTTTTCTCCCCCCGGTTGCAGTGTTGCTCATGAGATTCCTCCGTACATCAACGCGGTCAAAATGTAGTCGAGTCCGAGTACCGAAAGTGAACCCACCACCACCGTGCGGGTGGTGGCGCGGCTGATGCCCTCGGCGGTGGGCTCGGTGTCGCAGCCTTCAAACACCATGATCCAACTGACCACGAAGCCGAAGACGAAACTCTTGATGATTCCGTTGCCGATGTCTTCAAAAACATCGACGCCGTTTTGCATGCTGGCCCAATAGACGCCGCTGTCCACGCCCAGTTGCACGGTGCCCACATAATAGCCGCCCAGCACGCCCACCACGTTAAACAGCAGGGTCAGGATCGGCACCGCCAGAACGCCGGCGACAAAGCGCGGCACCACCACCCGCGCCACCGGGTCGGTGGCCATCATTTCCATGGCCGCCAATTGATCGGTGGCTTTCATGAGTCCGATCTCGGCGGTAATCGCCGAACCGGCGCGGCCGGTGAACAGCACCGCGGCCAGCACCGGCCCCAACTCGCGGGTCAGCGACAGCGCCACCAGCAGGCCGAGGGCGCTCTCGCCGCCGTAGTTCACCAGCGTGTAGTAGCCCTGCAGGCTCAGCACCATGCCCACAAACAGGCCGGCGACCAGGGTGATGAGCAGCGTCATCACGCCGGCGAAATACAACTGCCGCACCACCAGCGCAAAGCGCCGCCAGGCGTGGCTGATGACGGCCAGCATAGTGCACAAAAACACGCCGCAGCGGCCGAGGTGGTAAACCCCGCCCAGGGTGAAGCGGCCGATGGCGGCGAGGGCGTTCATGAACGTGCGCCGCCGGCGTCCAGCAACTCGGCGCGGTAGTCCGGCGCCGGGTAATGAAACGGCACCGGCCCGTCCGGCATGCCCTGCATGAACTGCGCCACCTCGGGGTCGCCGCTGTGCAGCATTTCCTGCGGCGCGCCGTGGCCGATGATGGTGCCGCGGCCGAGCAGATACATGTAGTCGGCGATGCGGCAGCCCTCGTCCACATCGTGGGTCACCACCACCGAGGTCAGGCGCAGCGCGTCGTTTAACTCGCGGATGAGTTTAAGGGTGACGCCCAGGGACACCGGGTCCAGGCCGGCGAACGGCTCGTCGTACAAAATCAATTCCGGATCCAGCGCAATGGCGCGGGCCAGCGCAACCCGCCGCGCCATGCCGCCGGACAACTCGGCCGGCCGCAAATCCCGCGCGCCGCGCAACCCCACCATGTGCAACTTCATCAGCACCAGGTTGCGCACCAGCGACTCCGGCAGCCCGCAGTGCTCGCGCAGGGGAAAGGCCACATTGTCAAACACGCTGAGGTCGGTGAGCAGCGCGCTGGACTGAAACAGCATGCCCATGCGCTTGCGCAATGCAAACAATTCCCGCCGCCGCAACGCCGCCACATCCCCGCCGTCAAAAAAAACCCTCCCCTCCGACGCCGCCAGCCGCCCGCCAATCAGCCCCAGCAAAGTGGACTTCCCGCACCCCGAAGGCCCCATCACCACCACCACACTGCCACGGGTGATTTGCATGTCCAGCCCGGAAAGGATGGTGCGGGGGCCGTAGCCGAAGGAGACGTTGTCTACCGAGACCAAAGTATCAGCGGGACGGGCGGGGTTGTGGGGGGAGTGGGGCATGGGGCGTGGACGGGGGGATTATAGCGGAATTTTTCGGGGTTGGTGTGGCGGTGTGCTATGATTTCCCGCGTTTGCCGCTCCCCTTTTGTATCCCGCGCCCGAAAAATATCATTGCCATGCCGACGATATACGACAACATTGAAAAGAATCTGCTGGACGGGCTGAGGGAGGGGCTGGCGGACAACCCGATTCGCGCCGACATATGCGTTGGTTATTTCAATCTGCGCGGCTGGGCCGGCATTGCTGACGCCATTGACTCTCTCCCAAATGAAAACGGCCCGGCCTGCCGCCTGATTGTCGGCATGACCGAGACGTACGAGCATATCAACCGCTCCATACAACGCCTCTACGGCGGCATGGAAGAAGAGAAGGCGACGAATCAAATCGCGGTTTCCCGCAAAGAAAGGTTTATTAAATCCCTGGTGCGCCAGTTGGCTTACGGCATACCCACCGGACACCATGCCGCCGCGCTGAAAAAATTAGCCCGGCAACTGCGCGACCGACGTCTGGTGGTGAATTTCTTCGCCGCTTACCGGCTGCATGCAAAACTGTATCTGGTGCACAGAGAAAACAAACTCAGCCCGGTTGTTGGTTTTGTCGGCAGCAGCAACCTGACGCTGGCCGGGCTTAAAAACCAGGGAGAATTAAACGTGGATGTTCTGGACCGGGACGCCGCTGAAAAATTATCCCGGTGGTTTGAACAACGCTGGGAAGACCAGTGGTGCCAGGACATCACCGATGAACTGGCCGACATCATAGAAAACGGCTGGCCCGGCGGCCCCATTTCCCCTTACGAAATCTACATCAAAACCGCCTACGAGCTTTCCAGGGAGGCCATAGAAGGCTCGCGGGAATTCCGTGTGCCGAAGCAATTCCAGAAAATCATGCCGGAGTTTCAACAAAAAGCGGTCTCCCTCGCCGCCGAGCGTTTAAACCATCCCAACGGAGGCGTCCTCATCGGCGATGTGGTGGGACTCGGCAAGACACTGGTTGCAAGCGCCGTGGCGAAAACTTTCCAGCAGGACCAGGGCAATTCGGTGCTGGTGATTTGCCCGCCCAATTTGCGGGAGATGTGGGAAAATTACCTGCACGAATACCAGATTCTGGGGGAAACGCTTTCCCTTGGCGCAACCAAAGAATTGCAAAGGACGCGCCGCCACAAACTCGTCATCATCGACGAGAGCCATAACCTGCGCAACCGGGAGTCGGCGCGCCACGCGCAGGTCCGCGACTACATTCGCGACAACGACTCACGGGTTATTTTGCTGAGCGCAACGCCCTACAACAAATCCTTTGAGGACATCGGCAGCCAGTTGCGGCTTTTTATCGACCCGGACACCGACCTTGGAGCAAAGCCGGAGACATGCATTAAAGCCACCGGCGGCGTGAACGGTTTTGCGCAGGAACACCCCAACACTTTGGTTTCCTCGCTGTCGGCTTTCGAGAAGAGCAGTGAAATAGACGACTGGCGTGAACTGATGCGGAAGTTCATGGTGCGCCGGACGCGCAGCCATATCAAAAAGAACTATGCCGAATACGACGAAGAGCGCAAACAACGCTACATCGTTTTCGGTGACGGCCGGCGGTTTTATTTCCCGGACCGGGTCGCCAAATGCGCACGTTTTGAATTGAACGAGGGCGATGAACAGGACCAATACGCCGCGCTCTATTCCGAGGAGGTTGTGGACACCATCACCGATTTAAATCTGCCGCGCTACGGCCTGCGCGGGTATTTGCGGAATGAATATTCCGGGAACAGCCCCCATGCGCCGCTCAGCGCGGAGGAGCAACGGGTCATCAGGAATCTCAGCCGCGCCGGAAAACAACTGCGCGGTTTTGCGAAATCCAGTTTGTTCAAGCGTCTGGAAAGTTCCGGGCCGGCGTTCCTGCTCTCGGTGCGCCGGCACATCGTGCGCAACGCCGTCTATCTGAGTGCCATGGAGCGCGAGGACGGCAAGTTTCCCATCGGCGGCACTTTTGCCGCCCTGATAGACGAAAATCTGGAGGAGGTAGAGGAGGAATTGTTCGACGCGCCGGACAACACCGACTTGAAGCGCCTGTTGAATGTCGGTGCGCAGGTTTACGACACTCTGCGCGGCCCCAAACTGCAGGACAAGTTTGACTGGATTACCGTCAAGGCATTTCGCGACGACCTGGCCGAGGATTTGCTGGAAGACTGCAAAGTGCTGCTGGAGAACGTTCTGGGCGTGGTTTCCGATTGGAGCCCGGCGGCGGACCGGAAACTGCAGGCCTTGGCGGAGTTGTGCAAAACCACCCACGGCAAGGATAAAATCTTGGTGTTCACCCAGTTCAAAGACACCGCCGATTACCTGCACAGTGAATTTAAAAAACGCGGCATTTCCCGGACCGCCATGGTTCACGGCGGCATGCAGCAAAGCATTCTGCCCGTGATCAAGCGTTTCAGCCCGCGCTCCAACGGCTGCACAAAAGAGGAGGCCGCCCGCATCGACCAGTTGCGCATATTAATCACCACCGACACCCTCAGCGAGGGCCAGAATCTGCAGGACGCGCACGTCGTGGTTAACTTTGACCTGCCCTGGGCCATCATCCGCCTCATCCAGCGCGTGGGCAGGGTGGACCGGATTGGGCAGGACGAGAGCATCCACTGCTACTGTTTTCTCCCCGCGGAAGGCATTGAGCGAATTATCAACCTGCGCGGCCGCCTGCACCATCGCCTTGAGGCCAACGCCGAATTAATCGGCTCCGATGAGCGGTTTTTTGAGGGCGACCGGGTTAACCTCATCGATGCCTTTGAGGGCAAACTTTCTCTTGAGGAGGAAGACGAAACCGACCTGATTTCCCGGTGCTACGCCATTTGGCTGCAGGCGACCAAAAACAACCCATCCCTTAAGCGGAAAATTGAATCCCTGCCGGATGTTGTATACTCGGCGAAACGCTCACCGGAAAGCGGCGTGCTTGCCTACATCAAAACCACCCATCAACAGCACATTCTCGTCCAGATGAACGAACAGGGTGAAGTCGCCTCGCAATCCCAGTTCAAAATTCTCGACCTCCTCGCCTGTGAGCCGCACGAGCCACAGGCGCCGGTGGCGGAAAATCATTTTGACCTGCTGAAATGCGCGGTTGACCATGCGCGCAGCGATGAGGCGCATGGCGCGCTGGGCGGAACCCGCAGCATCCGCCGCCGCGTTTACAGCCACATCGTGGTCTATCTGGAGCGGCACAAAAACACGCTGTTTGAATCAACCGCAATGCTCAGCGACTTGGGAAAAGCCGGCGAATTGATTCTCAAATGGCCGCTTAAAGAAGCCGCCGGTGACCGTCTCGGGCGGCAACTGCGCGCCGGGATTGAGGAAAACAACCTCGCCGCAATGGTGCATAAAATGTGGGAATCCGGCGATTTGTGCGCGGTGCCCAAAGAAAACGAGCCGGCCGAGCCGCGCATCATCTGCTCTCTTGGTTTGCACAAGCAATGACCCGGCGCATATCCAAAAACCAACTGGCGGAATTAATCCGCGCCCACAAATTCGCCGAACTTTTTATCAGGCTGGGGTGGGACAACGCGCCCGGCAGGCCGCTGTTGCTCACCGCAGAACGGCGGCAATTCTCCCTGCAGCGGGTCGCGCAAAAACGCGGGTTTTTCATCTGCGTGTGCGACGCCCGGGAAAACTTCCCGGAAGGCAGGGAAACGCGCCGCAAATTGCTGCGCGAGTTGGGGAAACACCATTACGAACACCTGCTGGTAATTCTCGGCCCGGGCAGGCAAACCTGGGCCCTCACCATCCGCCCGCAAAACCGCCCGCTGCGCTTTATAGAGGTGGACTGGCGCGAGGACCAGGACCCGCAAACCCTGATGGAAAAACTGGACGGCATGCTGTTCGATCTTTCCGAAGAAGGCGGCATCAACATCAGCGATGTGGTGGAGCGGGTGCGCGGCGCGTTTATGCAGGGCGCTGAGAAAGTCACCAGAAAATTCTACGATCGCTCCAAAAAAGAATTGGAGGCTTTCGCCGAATTCATTGCAGGCATTCAGGACCGGGTGCGCCGGAGCGAGTATGCGGTTCTCATGGTCAACCGGCTGATGTTCATTTACTTCATTCAGAAGCGCCGCTTTCTGGATAACGAAACGGACTACCTGAAAAACCGCCTGGCCAGAACCCGGCGGGAATACGGCGAGAACCAATTCCACGGCCAGTTCTACCGCCACTTTCTGCGGCGTCTTTTCGCCCAGGGACTCGGCACGCCGCCGGAAGAACGCGGCCCCGGGCTGGAAAAACTTCTCGGCAAAATCCCCTACCTCAACGGCGGCCTGTTTGACCTGCACGCGATAGAGGAGCAAAACCCCGACATTCAAATTCCCGACCGGGCATTTGAGCGGCTGTTCAATTTTTTCGACGAATACAACTGGCATTTGGACAGCCGCCCCAGCGCCAGCGGCAGGGACATCAGCCCCGATGTGCTCGGCTACATTTTTGAGAAATACATCAACGGCCGCGCCAAAACCAAAATGGGCGCCTACTACACCCAGGAAGATGTCACCGGCTACATCGCCCGCAACACGATTATTCCCTTTCTGCTGGGCCGCGCAAAACAACAGTGCGCCAACGCATTTGGCAGCGGTGGCATCTGGCGCTGCCTGCGCGAGAATCCGGACAACTACATCTACGAGGCGGCGCGCAAAGGCTGCGACATTCCCGACGGCCAACTGCCGGAAAAGATTCGCCTCGGCATGGACCCCCATGCGCCCGGCCTCCTTGCGCGCCGCCGGCATTGGAATGAAAAAGCCGATGAAAAATTCGCCCTGCCCACCGAAACCTGGCGCGAGGTGATGGCGCGGCGCGAACGTTATTTCACGCTGAAGGCAGCAATCCAAAACGGCGGAATTCAAAATGTGGACGACCTGGTCACCCACAATCTGGACATCCAGCGTTTTGCCGAGGACGCCCTGAATGACTACGAAGGCTCGGATTTCATTGAGGCGTTTTTCACCGCCATCGCCGGCCGCCGGCCGCTGCGCTCCCACCACAAAAACCGGCGCGGCCTCACCGTCCTCGACCCGGCCTGCGGCTCCGGCGCGTTTTTGTTCGCCGCGCTGAATGTGCTGGAGCCGCTGTACCGCTCGTGCGTTGAGCGGATGAAGGATTTTGTTAAAGAGGACGACCGCCTCCGCGAACAAGGCGCGCGCAAGGGGACCAAAAAGCACCAGCACTTCCGCGACGTGCTGGACCAAATCAGCGAACACCCCAACGAGGGATACTGGATTTACAAAACCATCATCCTCAACAATCTTTACGGCGTGGACCTCATGCCCGAAGCGGTTGAGGTCGCCAAACTGCGACTGTTCCTCAAACTCGCCGCTGAAGCCGAGTGCAATCCGGGCAAACAAAACCTCGGCCTGGAGCCACTGCCGGACATTGATTTCAACATCCGTGCCGGCAATTCGCTGGTGGGGTTTGCCAACATGAAAGGGTTTGAGGAATTCATCGGCAAGGAGTTGGAATTTGGCGACTGGCTCATTGGCAATATGCGCGACTCAGCGCGGAAAGTGGCATGGGCCAACGAAAGATTTCGGGAAGCCCAGGACCACAGCGACAGCGCAGGATACCGGCATGCAAAACAAGCCCTGGGTGGCTGGCTTGCCATGCTGAACGAGCAGATGAACAATTATCTGGCAACGCAGTACGGCATAGACGTCGGTGCCGAACAGGCCAAAGATAAGTGGCTGGATTCGTGCCGGCCGTTTCACTGGCTGACCGAGTTTTACGGAATCATGGAGGAAGCCGGCGGGTTTGATGTGGTCATTGGGAATCCGCCATATGTTAAGTACGACAAAGGCAAGGTGAATTACGCCATCGGCGAGTATAAAACCGAAAAAAGCAGAAACCTTTACGCTTTTTTCATGGAGCGGGCGACATTTCTTGTGAATGCCAAAGCGTATATCGGCATGATTGTCCCGGTGTCGCTGGTCAGTGCGACAAGCACGCAAGCACTGAGAGACATCTACGCGCCTTATTCCCTTTATGTTTCCAGTTATGCCGACCGGCCGGGCTGCCTGTTCAACGGCGTGCATCAGCAACTGAGTATTTGTCTCGCCGCGCCGGCCAAAGAGCGTGGGAATTATTATTCCAGCACTTTTCACCACTGGAACAGCAAAGAACGCGACATCCTGTTTCCGCGCCTTCATTATGTTGAAAGCGAATTGCAAGAGCAGGACATCTGGCGCAAATTGCATTCTCCGGTGGAAAAATCCATCGCTGCGAAAATCCATCGGCATAGCAATTCCATTCCTTCGTATTTTCGCAAGCGGGGAGAACTTGTGTCGGTTTGCAGCGGCACTGGCGGCTACTGGCTTCGCGCCTTTGACGAGGAAGTTTCATCGAGGGAATATAAAAACCGTTATGCCGATGACGGGTATGCCATTCCGCTGTGCGGGGTTCTGAATTCTTCCGTCTTTTATTGGTATTGGAGAAAATGTTCCAACTGCCGCCATTTGCGGATGGAAGATTTGCAAAGATTCCATTTCGACTTCGGCAAAGATGCCAAAACCGCTTTGGGAAACGCCGGCAAAGCACACCTTGACGTCTTGAAAACGACAAGGGAATTCCGCCCCGGCGACCTGAGCTACGACCAATACCGCCCGGCAAAAGCCAAAAGCGAAGCCGACGTCCTTGACGGACTCCTCGCCAAGCAGTATGGTCTGAGCGAAGAGGAGTTGGACTACATCATCAATTACGATATTAAATATCGGATGGGGAACGCACAAGATGAATGACAAATACAAGCCGTTTTCGGAGCGTCACGGCTATACGCAACCTAAACCGGTGCAACGCGAGAGCGTTGACCAGGACCTGCTTAATGCGCTTTGGAATGTTCTCATCGGAACGATTTATACGAGTCACAGTGAAGTCGAGTGGCTGCTAAGTTCGGGGGAGAACAGGCATCTGCTGTGGTGCGGCTTCATGAAGAAAAGAGAAGACGATTTCGTCTTCAACATCTATCACGACAATGCGCCGCGTTTTGGCGATGCTCGAAAAGATAAATTCGCAAAAATAATTCGTGATGAACATTTCGAATTTTCTGCGGACAATTGGTTCCGTGTGTTTGATTTTCTCGAATTCCTTATTAACAAAGGGAACTTCACACGCCTCCAGAGGGGACATGGATTCTCCCATTTGTTCAAGTGCGACCAACGCCGTTTTATCGGTGAACTTAATTATGCATTAGAGCAGGAAAACTCCGCCTATCGCATTGTCGGTAAGTTATTTACAGAAATCACTTCCGAACAAGAAATAACGGAAATCGAAACCGCCCTGCAAATTCCATTTGACTCGGCAAAGAGTCATTTGGAAAAGGCACTCGCCCTTTTCTCAGACCGGGAAAACCCCGACTACGAAAACAGCATCAAAGAAT
>JAPPPZ010000118.1 GCA_028817275.1 Gammaproteobacteria bacterium | reverse complement strand
ATGGCGGGTTTAATCATCGGACGGTTGCGGACGGGGGTTGTGGGCGAACTCATGCCGACAAACGGTGGTTTTCATCGGCGGGCATGGGAATTCCCCGGTCGGATTATGGGGTCAATGCAGCACGAGTCGCCGCCACCCTTCCGCCGCAAGGGCATGGCTTTTAAGTGGAAATTATGACACCGCCCCTCAGCCCGCCGCATCCCGCAGCGCCGGCGCCAATTTCTCATGCGCAAACGCATACCCCGGCATCCCGCCGTCCACAATCCGCTGGCCGCCGACCAGCAGCACCGCCATCTCGCCCAGCGCCGCGCGCAAAACCCAGGCCGGCGCCCAGGTCAGCCGCGGCCGGCCCAGCAGCGCGGCAAGTTCACGCGAGAAATCTTTTTGCCGCACCACTCCCGGCGCGACGATGTTGTAGGCGCCGTTGCATGATTCATCGCCGAGGGCGTGGACAATCATGGCCACCGCATCGTCGCTGTGCACCCACGGCAGCCACTGCCGGCCGTTGCCGATGATGCCGCCGAGGCCCATTTTGTAAACCGGCAAAAGTTTCGCCAGCGCGCCGCCACGGCCGAGGACAACGCCAAGGCGCATGATGCAAACGCGGCAGTCCAGGCCGTCATCATGGGCGGCGGCCTCCCAGTCACGGCACAGTTCATGCGCGAAGTCGCTGGCCGGCGGCGTGGAAATCACCACCTCGTTGTCGCCCTGGTCGCCGTAGTAGCCCACTGCCGAAGCGCTCACCAGCACCTTCGGCTTCTGCCCCGAATCCTCCAACCAGTCCACCAGATGGCGGGTCAGGTCCACGCGGCTTTTGCGCAACTCTGCCTTGCGCTTGTCGCTCCAGCGGGCGGCGGCGATGGGCGCGCCGGCCAGGTTAACCACGGCGTCCACGGCGACTTCGTCCACACGAAACAGCGCGTCCACCACCTGCGCGCCGGGCAGGATTTGCGCGGCGCGCACCGGGTTGCGCGACCACACCAGCACCTCGTGGCCGGCGGCGGCCAACTTTGCTACCAGCGCGGTGCCGATGAATCCGGTGCCGCCGGTGACCAGAATATTCATGCCCGGCATTTTACGATTTTTTTCATGGCGGCGGGGCGGCGGTTGACCTTCGCGTTAACCCCCACTACGTTTGCGCATATGAAGAATTTCACGCCGCAGGACCCGGACTTTGCCGCGCGCGTGCGTGACAGTTTTGCGCGGCAGGGTTTGATGTCGCACCTCGGCGCCGAACTCAGCCAGTTGTCGCCCGGCCATTGCGAAATCGTTCTGCCGTTCCGCGGCGAGTTGACCCAGCAGCATGGTTTTTTTCACGCCGGCGGCGCCGCCGCCATCGCCGACTCGGCCGGCGGCTACGCGGCCTACACTTTAATGCCGGCCGGCAGCAGCGTGCTGACGGTGGAATACAAAATCAACCTCATCGCCCCGGCGCGCGGCGAGCGGCTCAGCGCGCGCGGCCGGGTGGTGCGCGCCGGCCGCACCCTCACCGTCACCACGGTGAAGGTCTGCGCGCTGGCCGGCGGCGAAGAAACCGTTTGCGCCACGCTGCTGCAAACATTAATGTGCATGCACGGCAAACCCGACCGCTGAAATGCTGCAGACCGTCACGCCCCCGCCCTCACCCTCGCTGAACTTCGGGCTCGGCGAGTCGGTGGACCTGTTGCGCGACAGCGTCCGAAGTTTCGCCGCCGCCGAAATCGCACCGTTGGCCGCGCAATTGGACCGCGACAACGAATTTCCCATGCACCTGTGGCGGCGCATGGGCGATTTGGGCCTGCTCGGCATCACCGTGGAGGAGGAGGACGGCGGCGCCGGCATGGGCTACCTTGCGCATGTGGTGGCCATGGAGGAAATCAGCCGCGCCTCGGCCTCGGTGGGCCTGTCCTACGGCGCGCATTCCAACCTGTGCGTCAACCAAATCCGCCGCAACGCCAGCGCCGCGCAAAAGAAAAAATTCCTGCCGGGTTTAATCAGCGGCGAAACCGTCGGCGCCCTCGCCATGAGCGAGACCGGCGCCGGCAGTGACGTGGTGGGCATGCAGTTGCGCGCCGAGCGTGACGGCGGTTCTTTCGTCCTCAACGGCGGCAAGATGTGGATCACCAACGGCCCCGACGCCGGACTCATCATTGTCTACGCCCGCACCGGCGGCGCTTCCGGGCCGGACGGAATCAGCGCCTTCATTGTGGACACTGCAACCGCCGGTTTCACCGCCGGCGCCAAACTGGACAAACTCGGCATGCGCGGCTCCAACACTTGTGAACTTGCATTCAACGACTGCCGCGTACCGGCTGAAAATCTGCTCGGCAATGTGGACGCCGGAGTCGGCGTTTTGATGAGCGGCCTGGACTACGAGCGCGTGGTGCTGGCCGGCGGGCCCCTCGGCATCATGGCGGCGTGCCTCGACCTGGCGCTGCCGTACGTGCGCGAGCGCCGCCAGTTCGGCCGCGCCATTGGCGAGTTTCAATTAATGCAGGGCAAGGCCGCCGACATGCACACCGCCATGAACGCCTGCCGCGCCTACGTCTACGCGGTGGCCGCGGCCTGCGACCGCGGCGAGACCACGCGCAAGGACGCCGCCGGCGCCATCCTGTTCGCCGCCGAGAACGCCACCGCCGTCGCCCTGCAAACCATCCAGGCCCTCGGCGGCAACGGCTACACTAGCGACTACCCGGCCGGCCGCCTGCTGCGCGATGCAAAGTTGTACGAGATCGGCGCCGGCACCAGCGAAGTGCGGCGCATGCTCATCGGCCGTGAACTCTTTGCCGGCAACTGAGGCGGCCGAACCTCCACGCTTAAAGTGAACAACAGCGAAACCATCTTCATCACCGGCATGGCGCGGACGCCCATGGGCGGTTTTCGCGGTGAACTCAAAACCATGCGCGCGCCCCAACTGGGGGCGGTGGCGGTGGGCGCGGCTCTGGAACGCAGCGGCGTCGCCGGCGCGGATGTGGACGAGGTGCTGCTGGGCTGCGTGCTGCCGGCCGGCCTGGGCCAGGCGCCGGCGCGGCAGGCGGCGGTGGCCGCCGGGGTGCCCATGAGCGTCGGCTGCACCACGGTCAACAAAATGTGCGGCTCGGGCATGAAAGCGGCGATGCTGGCCCACGACCAGATTAAAGCCGGCGCCGGGGCGGTGATGGCGGCCGGCGGAATGGAGAGCATGAGCAATGCGCCCTATTTAATTAACAAGGCGCGCGGCGGTTTGCGCCTCGGCCACCGCCAACTCAGCGACCACATGTTTCTGGACGGCCTGGAAGATGCCCATTACAAAGGCAAATTAATGGGCAGTTTTGCCGAGGACTGCGCGGCGCATTATGAGTTCGGCCGCGAAGCGCAGGATGAATTCGCCGTCGCCTCCCTGAGCCGCGCGCGGCGCGCCATTGAGGGCGGTTTTTTTGACGAGGAAGTGGCGCCGGTGGCGGTGGACGGCGGCGGCGCGCCGGTAACCATCACCGCCGACGAGCAGCCGCACAAGGCGAATGCGGACAACATTCCGCGCCTGAAGCCGGCGTTCCGCGAAGGCGGCACCGTCACCCCGGCCAACTCCAGTTCCATTTCCGACGGCGCCGCGGCCTTGGTGCTGATGAGCGCCGGCGAGGCTGAAAAACGCGGCACCACGCCGCTGGCGCGGGTCGCCGGCCATGCATCCCACGCCCACGACCCGGCATGGTTCACCACCGCGCCGATTTTTGCGGTGCAAAAATTGCTGGACAAACTCGGCTGGGACAAAGATGGGGTGGACCTGTTTGAAATCAACGAGGCTTTCGCCGTCGTCACCATGGCGGCGATGCACGACCTGGACCTGCCGCACGACAAGGTCAACATTCACGGCGGCGCCTGCGCCCTCGGCCACCCGGTGGGCGCCAGCGGCGCGCGCATCATCGCCACCCTGCTCGCCGCCATGCGCCGCCACCAACTGAAGCGCGGCGTCGCCGCGCTGTGCATCGGCGGCGGCGAGGCGGTGGCCATGGGTTTTGAGACAGTGTCATGAGCGCGCCGCTGGATTTTTATTTTGACTTCTCGTCGCCCTACGGCTACTTCACCGCCGCGCGCATCGACGAAATTGCCGCGCGCCATGGCCGCGGCGTCAACTGGCGGCCATTCCTGCTCGGCGCGGTGATGAAAACCACCGGGCGCAAGCCGCTGGCCGCGGTGCCGCTGGTGGATGAATACATGCGCCGCGACCTGCCGCGCACCGCGCGGCTGCACGGCGTCGACTTCACCCTGCCGCAAAAATTCCCGGCCATGACAGTGGCCGCGTGCCGCGCCTACTACTGGCTGCGCGAGAGCGACGCCGGCTTGGCGCGAAAAATTGCATGGAAAATTTACGCCGCCTATTTCGCCGAGGGCAAAGACATCGCCGACACTGAAACGCTGCTGGACGTTTGCGCCGCCGCCGGTGCCGGGCGGGAAAAACTCGCCGCCGCGCTGCAGGACCAGCGCATCAAAGACCTGCTGCGGCGCGAAACCGAGGCCGCAGCCGCGCGCAAGGTTTTCGGCTCGCCGTTTATTTTTGTGGACGGCGAAGCGTTCTGGGGCGACGACCGCCTGCCACAGGTGGAACGCTGGCTGCAAAGCGGCGGCTGGTAGGCCGCGGCCGCCATGCCGGTGCTGCGCAGCAACCTCAGCGGCGGGGACACGCGCAAAAACGTTGACGCAATGTCAGCGCTGGTCGCCGACCTGCGCGCCACCGTCGACCGCATCGCCGCCGGCGGCGGCAAGGCGGCGCGCGACAAGCACCGCGCGCGCGGCAAATTGATGGTGCGCGAGCGCATCGCGCGGCTGCTGGATGGCGGCTCGCCGTTTCTGGAGTTGTCGCAGTTGGCCGCGCACGGCGTATACGACGACGCCCTGCCCTGTGCCGGCCTGGTCACCGGCATCGGCCGGGTCAGCGGGCGCGAGGTGATGGTGGTGGCCAACGACGCCACCGTCAAAGGCGGCACCTACTACCCGCTGACGGTGAAAAAACACTTGCGCGCCCAGGACATCGCCGCCGCCAACCGCCTGCCGTGCGTTTACCTGGTGGACTCGGGCGGCGCGTTTTTGCCATTGCAGGACGAGGTGTTTCCCGACCGCGACCACTTCGGCCGGATTTTTTTCAACCAGGCGAACATGTCGGCGCGCGGCATCGCGCAAATCGCCGTGGTCATGGGCTCCTGCACCGCCGGCGGCGCATATGTGCCGGCCATGTCCGACGAGTGCGTGATTGTCAAAAACCAGGGCACCATTTTCCTCGGCGGCCCGCCGTTGGTGCGCGCGGCCACCGGCGAGACGGTCAGCGCCGAGGAGTTGGGCGGCGCCGAGGTGCATGCCAGAATCTCCGGCGTCAGCGACCACTGCGCCAATGACGACGCCCACGCCCTCGCCATCACCCGCCGCATCGTGGCGCGGCTGAACTCACCGCCGCCACCGCCGCCGGCCGCCGAGGTGCGCGAGCCGCTGTATCCGGCCGGGGAAATTTACGCCGCGGTTCCTGCCGGCCCGCGCGCGCCGTGGGAAGTGCGCGAGGTGATTGCGCGCATCGTGGACGGCAGCGAGTTGGATGAGTTCAAGCAACTGTACGGCGCCACCCTGGTGTGCGGCTTTGCGCGCATCTTCGGTTTTGAAGTGGGCATCCTGGCCAACAACGGAATCTTGTTTTCCGAGTCGGCGCTGAAAGGCGCGCACTTCATTCAGTTGTGCGCCGCGCGCGGCACGCCGCTGGTTTTTCTGCAAAACATCAGCGGCTTCATGGTGGGCAAAAAATACGAGGCCGGCGGCATCGCCAAGGACGGCGCAAAATTGGTCACCGCGGTGGCCTGCGCCGCGGTGCCGAAGTTCACCGTACTCATGGGCGGCAGTTTCGGCGCCGGCAACTACGGCATGTGCGGCCGCGCCTACGACCCGCGCTTTTTGTGGATGTGGCCCAACGCGCGCATCTCGGTGATGGGCGGCGAACAGGCGGCGGCGGTGCTGTCCACGGTGCGCAAAGGTGAGGGTGGGGGGGAAGATGAAAAATTCAAACAGCGCATCCGCGCGCAATACGAGACGCAGGGGCACCCCTACTACGCCAGCGCGCGGCTGTGGGACGACGGCGTCATCGACCCGGCGCAAACGCGCACCGTCCTCGGCCTTGCCCTCAGCGCGGCGCAAAACGCGCCGGCCCGGGAAACCCGCTTCGGCCTGTTCCGCATGTGAGCCCGCATGAGCGCGCTGGTTTCCACCGCCGGCGGCATCGCCACCGTCACCCTCAACCGCCCCGCGCGGCACAACGCTTTTGACGATGCGCTCATCCGCGAGTTGCGCGGTGTGCTGGCCGAACTGGCCGGCGATGCGGCGGTGCGGGTGCTGGCGCTGGCCGGCGCCGGCAAAAGTTTTTGCGCCGGCGCCGATTTGCAGTGGATGAAACGCGCCGCCGATTATGACGAGCGGCAAAATATTGCCGACGCCGAAGCCCTCGCCGGTTTGCTGGATGCGCTTTTTCGTTTTCCCAAACCAACCGTGGCCTGCGTCAACGGCGCGGCCCTCGGCGGCGGCGCCGGGCTGGTCAGTTGCTGCGACATCGCCATCGCCGCCGCCGGCGCAAAGTTCGGTTTTTCTGAAGTCCGCCTCGGTTTAATTCCGGCCACCATCAGCCCGCATGTGGTGCGCGCCATCGGCGCGCGCGCGGCGGGGAAATATTTTCTGAGCGGCGGGATTTTTGACGCCGCCGAGGCCTTGCGCATCGGACTGGTGCACCAGGTGACGGCCGCGGAAAACCTGCGCGGCGCGGTGCAGGCGCAATGTGAACAACTGCTGCACGGCGGCCCGCAGGCGCAGCGCGAATGTAAAAAATTGCTGCGCCGAGTGGACAATGCAGGGCACGGCGGCGAACTCACCGCCGCCACCGCGCGGCTCCTCGCCCGCCTCCGCGCCGGCGGTGAGGGGCGCGCGGGCATCGCCGCTTTTCTTGCCAAACGCAGGCCGCCGTGGGCGCCGGATAAAAAATGAAACCGCCGTTCCACAAAATCCTCATCGCCAACCGAGGCGAAATTGCCTGCCGCGTGATTCGCACCTGCCGGCGGCTGGGCGTGAAAACCGCGGTGGTTTTCTCGGACGCCGACCGCGGCGCCCGCCATGTCCGCCTGGCCGATGAAGCGCACCACATCGGCGGCGCCGCACCGGCCGACAGTTATCTTAATATTGAACGCGTGACCGGCGCGGCGCGGGCGGCGCGTTGTGATGCGGTTCATCCGGGCTACGGTTTTCTGTCTGAGAACGCCGATTTCGCCCGCGCCTGCGCCGGGGAAAAAATTATTTTCATCGGTCCGCCGGCCGAAACCATTGCCGCCATGGGCGACAAAAGCGCCGCCGCCGCCGTTGCAGAACAGGCCGGCGCCGCCGCGCTTCCCGGCCACCGCGGCGCGGCGCAGGACGATGCAACTTTGCGCGCCGCTGCCAGGCAATTGGGCTTTCCCCTTTTAATTAAAAGTTGCGCCGGCGGCGGCGGGCGCGGGATGAAAATTGTGCGGGAGGAGAAAAACTTCACCGCCGCCCTGGCTTCGGCGCGGCGCGAGGCGCAAAACGCTTTCGGCGACCGGCGCGTGCTGCTGGAAAAATTTATCGCCCAGCCGCGCCATGTGGAGGTGCAGGTTTTTGCCGACCGCCACGGCGGCTGCGTTTCTTTGTTTGAGCGCGACTGCTCGGTGCAGCGGCGGTTTCAGAAAATCATTGAGGAGGCGCCGTGCCCGGTTTTGCATGAACAAACGCGCGCCGCCATGGGCGCGGCGGCGGTGCGCATTGCGCGGGCGGTGAATTATTGCGGCGCGGGAACGGTGGAGTTTCTGGTGGACGGCGATGCGTTTTATTTCATGGAGATGAACACGCGCCTGCAAGTGGAGCATGCGCTGACCGAAATGGTGACCGGCTGCGACCTGGTGGAATGGCAGTTGCGAATCGCCGCCGGTGAACCGCTGCCGCCGGGCGCGGCACAGTTGCGCATGGAAGGCTGCGCGGTGGAAGCGCGGGTTTATGCCGAGGATCCGGGTCGCGATTTTGCGCCCGCGCCGGGCGTGGTGACGGCGGCGCGCTGGCCGGCGGAATCCCAAAACCTGCGCGTGGACCGCGGCGTGGACCGCGGCGATGCGGTGAGTGAACATTACGATTCGCTGCTGGCAAAAATCATCGCCCACGGTGCAACCCGCGCCGCCGCCGTGGACGCTTTGGCGCGCGCCTTGGTGCAAACCGCGGTCACCGGCGTGCGCACCAATACGGGGTTTCTGCACCGCGTTTTGCGCTCGCCGCAATTTGCGGACGGCAAAGTGGACACCAATTTTATCGCGCGCAGCGGCGATGCCTTCACTGCGGCCGACAAAATGCAGGCCGCGCGGGCGCGGGTGATGGCGGCGGTGTTTCTCGCCCTGCCCGAAGCGGATGCGCCGGCTTCGGTGTGGACCGGTTGCCCGGGCTGGCGGTTAAACCAGGCGCCGTCGCAGTGTTTCGACTTGCATGGCGGCGATGGCGCGCGGTTTACCGTCACGGTCAACGGCGATGCGGCGCGCATGCAAGTGGTGACGGCGGACGGCGAATCCGACGTGGAACATGCCGGGCGCGACGGTGAAACGGTGCACGCGGTGGTGGACGGCGCGCCGGCCGATGCGCTGGTGCTGCGCCATGGCGGAGTGTTGGACGTGTTCACCGATGGCCACCGTCAAACCGTGCAACTGGCGGACGCCGGCGCTGAGGCGGTGGACGAAACGGCTGCCGGCGGCGGCCTGTTTGCGCCCATGCCGGGGCGGGTTGTGCGGGTGATGGTTAAAGCCGGCGACATGGTGGACCAGGGCGACGCGCTGCTGGTGCTGGAGGCGATGAAGATGGAGCACACCATCCGCTCGCCGCGCCGGGGCGCCGTCACCGGCCTGCAATGCAAAGAAGGCGACAGCGTCAGCGAGGGCGCCGAACTTGCCGCAGTGGAGGCGGATGCCCCGTGAACATTCCCCGGCGCGTGAACATTGTTGAAGTGGGCCCGCGCGATGGTTTGCAGAATGAAAAAACCGTCCTCACCCCGGCACAGCGCGCCGACCTGGCCATGCGGCTCGCCGGCTGCGGTTTGCGCCGCATTGAGGCCGGCAGTTTTGTCGCCGAAAAAATGGTGCCGCAGATGGCCGGCAGCGCCGAGGTGTTTGCGCGGCTTAAAAACAACAGCGCGCGCTTCAGCGCATTAGTGCCGAACATGCGCGGGCTGGAAGACGCGCTGCGCGCGGGAGTCGGGGAAGTCGCCGTGTTCGCCGCGGCCTCGGAAACTTTTTCGCAAAAAAACATCAACTGCTCCATCGCCGAAAGCATTCAACGTTTCACCCAAGTGGCGCGCGCCGCGCATGACAACGGCGCCGCGGTGCGCGGTTACATTTCCTGCATCGCCGGCTGCCCTTACGAAGGCGGGGTCAAAACCGCCACGGTCGCCGACTTGGCCGCCCGTCTGGTTGACATCGGCTGCGGCGAGGTTTCCCTGGGCGACACCATCGGCGTTGGAACGGTGCCGGTGGTGCAGGAAGCGGTGTACGCGGCGGCCAAAATGGTGGACGCGAGTCAACTGGCGGTGCATTTCCACGACACCCGCGGCCAGGCGCTGGTCAACATCCGCGCCGCACTGGAGGCCGGCGTGGCCACAGTGGACAGCGCGGTGGCCGGACTCGGCGGCTGCCCGTTTGCGCCGGGCGCGGCCGGCAATGCGGCCACCGAGGATGTGGTATAC
Organism: Gammaproteobacteria bacterium; assembly: GCA_028817275.1. Taxonomy (GTDB): domain Bacteria; phylum Pseudomonadota; class Gammaproteobacteria; order Arenicellales; family Spongiicolonaceae; genus Spongiicolonus; species Spongiicolonus versatilis. The sequence continues at coordinate 15,932 of JAPPPZ010000118.1, read as the reverse complement.
ATGCTGCACGGCATGGACGTTGCAACCGGCGTTGACCTTCACCCGCTGGTGGACACGGCGTGGCATGTGTCGCGCCTGTTGAAACGGGCGCCGGCCTCGCGCACCGCGCATGCCATGGCCGCCCCCACCCATGCCGGCACAGTGCAAACCTGAAATCATGCGGCAAAGAAAACGCAGCGCGGCGCGGCCCGGCGTGGCGCGCAAAAAACTCGAGGCCTACCGCCGGATGATGGGCGAGGTGCCGTCGCCGTGCATCGGCGTGTGCCGCTTCGGCGACGACGGTGAAACCTGCATCGGCTGCCACCGCCGCGACGACGAAATTTCCGGCTGGTTCTACTACGACGACAACGAGCGCCGCGCCGTCCTCAAGCGCGCCGAGCGCCGCCATGAACAGCAGCGCCGCCTGATGCGCGCAGCCATGCCGCAGACAAAGGCGCCGCAGTTGTCGCCGAGCGGCGACCCGTGGCTGCTGACGCCGGGGCCCTTAACCACGTCACCCACGGTTAAAGCGGCGATGCTGCATGACTACGGTTCACGCGACGCGCGCTTCATTGCCATGAACGCCGGCATCCGCCGCCGCCTGTGCGCGCTGGCCGGCGGTGATGGTTGCACCTGCGTGCCGCTGCAGGGCAGCGGAACGTTCACGGTGGAGGCGATGCTCGGCACTTTTGTCGGTGGGGGCGAAAAGATTCTGCTGCTGGTGAACGGCGCCTACGGCAGGCGCATGGCGGCGGTTTGCGCGCGGCAGGGAATTGCGTTTGCGGCCATGGAATGGCGCGAAGACCGGCCGGTGGACGCGGCCGAAGTTGACCGGCGGCTGGCCGCTGACGGCGCCCTCACCCACGTCGCCGTGGTGCACTGCGAAACCACTTCCGGCGTGCTCAACCCGCTGGCCGCAATCGCCGCCTGCTGCGCGCGCCACGGCAAAAAATTGCTGGTGGACGCGATGAGCACCTTCGGCGCGCTGCCGCTGTGCGCAAAAACCGCGCCGTTTACCGCCGTGGCGGCCTCGGCCAACAAGTGCCTTGAGGGCGTGCCCGGACTCGGTTTTTGCATCGCCCGCCGCGGCGAACTTGCACAATGCGCGGGCAAGTGCGGCGCGCTGAGTCTGGACTTGCACGACCAGTGGCGCGCCATGGAGGCCGGGGGCCAGTGGCGGTTCACGCCGCCCACCCACGCCGTCGCCGCGCTGCACCGCGCGCTGGATGAGTTGGACGCCGAAGGCGGCGTGGCCGGCCGCGGCGCGCGCTACCGCGACAACTGCACCGCGCTGGTCAGCGGCATGCGGGCGCGCGGTTTTGCGACGCTGCTGGCCGACGAACACCAGGCGCCGGTGATTGTGACATTCCTCGCGCCGGCGCATGCTAATTTTAATTTTCCAAAATTTTACGCCGCCCTCGGGGAACGCGGCTTCCTGATTTATCCCGGCAAACTGACCGCCGCCGACACTTTCCGCATCGGCTGCATCGGGCGCGTGGACCGCGCGGTGATCGGCGCCGCGCTGGCCGCGGTGGATGAGGTTCTCTTGCAATTGGGCGTGGACGACTGCGCACCCGCTGCAACTTAGCCAGCCTGCAACTTTCAACCGGAGGTTTTTCCATGTCATTTCGCAGCGACTACACCTACACCCGCACCTACCGCGGCCGGGTCAAGGGCCTGGTGCTGGACTGGAGCGGTACCACCGCCGACGCATATGTGATTGCGCCGGCCGTGGTGTTCGTGGAAGTGTTCAAAAAACACGGCGTCCCCATCAGCATGGAGGAGGCGCGCGGCCCCATGGGCCTGCGCAAGGATTTGCACATCAAGGCGCTCACCGAGGCGCCGCAGATACGCGCGCGCTGGAAGGAAAAGCACGGCGCCGAGCCGGGCGCGGCAGAGGTGGAAAAAATGTTCGCCGACTTTGTGCCCATGCAATTGGACTGCCTGCGCGACTACACCACGCTGCTGCCGGGGGTCGCCGAAGTGACGCAGAAATTGCAGGGCGGCGGAATTAAAATCGGCAGTTCCACCGGCTTTGTCCGCTCCATGGTGGACATTCTGGAAGCGGATGCAAAAGAACAGGGCTATGCCCCGGACGCCTCGGTGGCCGGCGACGAAGTGGTGAACGGCGCCCGCCCCAAGCCTTTCATGGTGTTCCGCAACATGGATTTAATGGACGTGCACCCGGTGCAGGCGGTGGTGAAAGTGGACGACACCGTCTCCGGCGTCGGCGAAGCGCTGGAGGCCGGCTGCTGGGGCGTGGGCGTGGCGCGCTACAGCAACTACATGAACATCAACTCGCTGGCCGAGGCCGAACAATTACCGGCCGCGGAAATGGAACGCCGCATCAAAGCCACCCGCGAAATTTTGCGCCGCGCCGGGGCGCACTACGTGGTGGACGACTTGAACGACCTGCCGCAGGTGATAGAAGACATCAACCAGCGGCTGGCGCGCGGCGAGAAGCCGTAGGAGTCAGCCCAGTCCTCGCGCCAGGTCGGCGCAGATGTCGTCCACATCCTCCAGCCCGGCGCACACCCGGATCAGGTTTTCGCCGACGCCCATCTCCCGGCGCTCGGCGTCGCTCAGGCGGCCGTGGGTGGTGGTGGCCGGGTGGGTGATGGTGGTTTTGGCATCGCCCAGGTTGCCGGTGATGGACAGCATGCGGGCCGCGTCGATCACTTTCCACGCCTCGGCGCGCCCGCCGTGCACTTCAAACGACAGCACACCGCCGAAATCCTTCTGCTGGCGCGCGGCCAGTTCATGCTGCGGGTGGGAGGCCAGCCCGGGGTAATGCACCGCGCGCACCGCCGGGTGCGCCTCCAGCCACTTTGCAACCGCCAGCGCCGCCGCGCTGTGGACGCGCATTCTCAGGCTGAGCGTTTCCAGGCCGTTGAGGAACACCCACGCGCTCAGCGGACTCATGCACGGACCGGTGGTGCGCAGAATATTAAACAGCGCGGCGTACCTTTCGGCATCGTCCACCACCACCGCGCCGCCCACGCAACGGCCCTGGCCGTCGATAAACTTGGTCGCCGTATGCACCACCACATCGGCGCCCAGGGCCAGCGGTTTTTGCAGCGCCGGTGTGCACAGGCAGTTGTCCACCGCCAGCAGCGCGCCGCGCTCATCGGCGAGCGCGGCCAGCGCGGCGATGTCGCCAATCTCGCCGAGGGGGTTGGACGGCGTCTCAAGAAAAAACAGCCGCGTATTTTTGCGCGCCGCCGCGCGCCATGCATCCACGTCGCCGAGCGCAACATATGTGGTGTCGATGCCGAAGCGCGACAGCACACGGGTGAACAGCGACACCGTGGAGCCGAACAGGTTGCGCGCCGCGACGATGTGGTCGCCGGCGTTGGCGAATGCCAGAACCGTGCACAAAATCGCCGACATCCCGGAAGCGGTGCCGATGGCGGCGGCGGCGCCGTCCACGCCGCCCTCCATGGCCGCCAGACGCCGCTCAAACACGCGCACCGTCGGGTTGGTGAAGCGCGAGTAGACATTGCCGGCCTCCTTGTCGGTAAACCGGTCGGCGGCCTGGCGCGCGTCGTCAAAAACAAAACTGGAGGTGAAAAAAACCGGGTCGTTGTGCTCACCCTCGGCAGTGCGCACCTGGCCGTGGCGCACCGCCACCGAGTCAAACCCTCGGTAGGGGAGTTCTTCGTTGTTTTTTTTGTCTGCTGTGCTCATGGCGCAAAAAAGGCGCAAAAAAACCCGCCCACGGCTTGCGCCGCTAAAGCAGGTTTTTGCGCCTTTCTTTAGCGGTACTTATTCCGCGCCCGCAAGCGTTCAAATCGGCGCGTAAGGGTGAGGGTAACGCCGCCGGTTTGCGTTTGTCAACACCTGTGGCAGTGGCCCCGGCTCGCCTGCCCTGCTACCGGGTCGAGATGCGCCCTGTCAGCCGCCGAAGTAGTTCTCCAGAAAAATGATTGCGATGGAAATGAACACCAGGGCGGTGATGCAGTCGGGGAGTGGGCGGCCGCGGATTGTTTTTGCGGATATGGGCTGGAGACTCAGGCCGGTGAGGCCGAACAGGAAATTGAGGGTGGCGCCGATGGCGCACAGCAGCGCGCCCGGCAACAGGGCGAGAATGTGCGGCGCGGGGGACGAACTGCGGGATGAGTGAAATGAAAAACACCAGCGCTTTTGGGTTGGAGATGCTGGTAATCACGCCGTGCAGGAAAATGCTGCGGTGGACGGTTTTTTTGCGTGCTTCCTTGCCCGCGCCACCTTTGGGAAACAACAGGGTGAAGTCCAAATACAGCAAACAGCAACTGCCGAAAATCTGCACAAAAGCAAAAGCATCCGGATTTCTGTATAATTGCGTGATGGATGCGGAGTTTTTCCTGCTCTGGTTTGCGGTGATTTTTCCGCTGGTTTACAGCCCCGGGCCGGGAAATATTTTGTGCGCGGTTTCCGGCGCGGTGAACACTTTTCGCGGCTCGGCGCCGTTCATTTTCGGACTGGATGTTGTCTACACTTTTTATTCGGTTGTCATGGGGCTGGGCATGGGCGCGGTTCTGCAGCAATTCCCGCGCCTCATGACCGCCGTGCAATTCCTCGGCGTCCTGTATCTTGCATATCTGGCGTTTTCCTTTTTCACCCGCGCCGCCGCCACCGGCCAAAACACGGTTAAACGATTAACTTTCAAGGACGGCGCAATCTCCCAGGCCCTGAACATTAAAGGCATTTCCATCGTCACCCTGATGTATTCCCAATTCCTGCGCCCCGGAGAAAATCTTTATGTGCAAGTCGCCGTGCTCAGCGCCATGCTCCTGGCGCTCAACTTGTTCACCCATTTCACCTGGTCCCTCGGCGGCCACTGGATGGTCTCCCGCTTCGCCTCGGAAAAAGCGGCCAAAATCCAAAACAGAATCTACGGCGCCCTGTTGCTGGGGGTGGCGGTCTGGCTTTTGCCCCTTTGGTAAGCCCATTGACAGCGCCCCGAATTGGGCTATGATTCGGCCCCAGCGCCCGGTTGGACGGGCAACACACTGAAAACACAACACAAACCAAGAGGACAACACCATGCGTTCACTTAAATTTATCGCGCTGTGCGCGGCCCTGGCATCGCTGGCCGCAGGCGGGGCCAAGGCCGCCACGCTGGACGATGTCAAGGCAAAAGGCCACCTGCAGTGCGGCATCAACACCGGCCTGCCCGGTTTCGCGTTTACCGACAATCGCGGCAACTGGCAGGGGTTTGATGTGGCTTACTGCGAAGCGCTGGCCGCGGCCATCTTCGGCAAGGCCCGGGGCAACGTCAAGTACACCAACCTCACCGGCAAGACGCGCTTTCCGGCGCTGGCCTCCGGCGAGGTTGATGTGCTGTCGCGCAACACCACCTGGACCTACAGCCGCGACACCGACCTCAAGCAGACCTTTGTCGGCGTCAACTACTACGACGGCCAGGGCTTCATCGTGCCGAAATCCCTCGGCGTGGGCAGCGCCCTGGAATTGAACGGCGCCTCGGTCTGCATCCAGACCGGCACCACCACCGAGTTGAACCTGGCCGGCTACTTCCGCGACAACAACATGGACTACGAGCCGGTGCCCATTGAGACCAACGCCGAGGCCATCAAACTCTACCAGGCCGGCCGCTGCGACGCCTACACCACCGACGCCTCCGGCCTGGCCGCCACCAAGGCCGCGTTTGACAGCCCCGGCGACCACGTGGTGCTGCCGGAAATCATCAGCAAGGAACCGCTGGGGCCGCTGGTGCGCCATGGTGACGACGAGTGGGCCGACATCGCGCGGTGGGTGCTGAACGCGCTCATCATCGCCGAGGAGAAAGGCATCACGCGGCGCAATGTCAAGCGCATGGCGCGCCGCTCGGGCGACGACGCCGAGGCCAACCGCATGTTCGGCAACGAAGGCTCGTTCCACGAAATGCTGCGCCTGCCCAAAACCTGGGCCCGCGACGCCATCGCCGAAAACGGCAACTACGGCGAAATCTTCGAGAAATACATCGGCCGCAACACCGACCTCGGCCTGGAGCGCGGCGTCAACGCGCTGTGGACCCAGGGCGGGATTCTGTACGCGCCGCCTTTTCGTTGACAGTTGCGGCGGTGCGTGGACCCAGGTTCACGCACCGCCGTTTTTTTTGACTGTCATTCCCGACCCCTGGTACCGTCACTGTCGACTCCGGCACCGCCGCCTGAGACCCCGGCGCCACCGTCATGACCACCGCCACCGCCATTTTCCCCAACCCGCTGCGCTGGGCGCTGGGGCTGTGGCGCGACCAGAAGCACCGCGGCACCATCATCCAGATCATGGCGCTGGTGGCGCTGCTGCTGTTCATCGGCATCATCATCCGCAACACCGCCATCAACCTGCAGGCGCTGGGGCTTGAGATCGGCTACGACTTCCTCACCGAGCCGGCCAACTACGACATCAACCAGCACCTCATCGATTACAATTCCCTGTCCTCGCACCTGCGCGCCACCGCCGTGGGCGTCATCAACACCGCGCTGGTGTCGGTGTGCGGCATCATCCTCGCCACCGTCATCGGCCTGTTCGCCGGCATTCTGCGGCTGTCCAAAAACTGGCTGGTGAACCGCATCATGTACGCCTACGTGGAATTCGGCCGCAATGTGCCGGTGCTGCTGCAGATTCTTCTGTTTCACGCGCTTATCATCCACACCCTGCCCCACCCGCGCGCCTCGCTGTCGCCGATGGACGGCGTTTTTCTTTCCAACCGGGGTTTTTACGTGCCGCAGCCGGTGCTGGAGCCGGCGGCCTGGGCCATCCTCGCCGCCCTGGTCATCGCCGCCGCCCTCGCCTGGTGGTTCGCCGGCCACGCCAAACGGGTGCAGGAAAACACCGGCCGCCATTACCCGGTGTTCACCATCAACGCCGCCCTGATTATCGGCCTGCCGCTGCTGGCCTTCTTCCTCGCCGGCCGCCCCATCGGCCTGGACTTCCCGCAACTCAAGGGCTTCAACTACCAGGGCGGCATGGTGCTGCGGCCGGAGTTCACCGCGCTGTGGTTTGCGCTGTCGTTCTACGCCGGCGCCTACATTGCCGAACTGGTGCGCGCCGGCATCCTCGCCATCAACCGCGGCCAGACCGAGGCCGCCTACTCCCTGGGCCTGAAGCCCAACTGGACCATGCGGCTGGTGATTCTGCCGCAGGCCATGCGGGTGATGGTGCCGCCGCTCATCAGCCAGTACCTCGGCCTCATCAAGGACTCGTCCCTGGCCATCGTCATCGGCTACATGGACATCGTCGCCACCATCGGCGGCATCTCGCTGAATCAAACCGGGCGCGCGCTGGAGTGCATGTCCATCACGCTGTTCATCTACCTCAGCATTTCCCTGGGCGTGTCCACGGTGATGAACTGGTACAACCGGCGCGTGTCGCTGGTGGAGCGCTGAGCAGTGAACATGCCATGCTTGCCCCCCCCCCCCCGCGCCCGGGAAGGGCGTCGAGTCGGAGTCCGAAAATGGCCGGCTTAAAACGCGGCCGTCCGCAACAGGCGGAGGTCTGAACCTTGAAAACGGTGCAGCAACAGTACGAGGTCGGCCGCCACCCCGACCTGCCGCCGCCGCTGGTGGAGCGCGGCGTGGTGAAATGGGTGCGCGACAATTTCTTCTCCGACGCCACCAGCATCGTGCTGACCGCGGTGGCGCTGTACTTTCTCTATAAAGTGGTGCCGCCGTTTGTGGAGTGGGCCTTTGTGGACGCGGTGTGGAACGCCGACCACCGCAACGAATGCCGCGCCAGGGGCGAGGGTGCGTGCTGGGCGGTGCTGCGGGCGCGCATCGCGCAGTTCACCTACGGTTACTACCCGGCGCACCTTTACTGGCGGGTGAACACGGCTTTTGTGCTGCTGTTCGTGGCCCTGGCCCCGTTGCTGTTTGAGCATGTGCCGGGGCGGCGCTACCTGTTGTGGTTTTCGCTGGCTTATCCGGTGCTGGCGTTCTTTCTGCTGTGGGGCGGGCTGGGGCTGGAGCCGGTGGAGTCGGCCAAGTTCGGCGGCTTCCTGCTCACCATCGTCATCGGCGTCACCGGCATCGTCGGCTCGCTGCCCCTCGGCATACTGCTCGCCCTGGGGCGGCGCTCGCGGCTGCTGATTGTCCACACCATCTCAATGGTGTTCATTGAATTTGTGCGCGGCGTGCCGCTGATTACGCTGCTGTTCATCGCCTCCACGCTGCTCAATTATTTTCTGCCGCCGGGGACTTACTTTGACCTGCTGCTGCGGGTGCTCATCATGGTGACGCTGTTCGCCTCGGCCTACCTGGCCGAGGTGATTCGCGGCGGACTGGCCGGCATTCCCAAGGGGCAGTTTGAGGCCGCCGACTCCCTCGGCCTCGGCTACTGGAAATCCATGCGCCTGATCATCCTGCCGCAGGCGCTGCACATTTCCATTCCCAACATCGTCAACACTTTCATCAGTCTGTACAAGGACACCACGCTGGTGGTCATCGTCGGCCTCGCCGACCCCCTCGGCATTAGCCGCGCCACGCTGGCCGATTCCAAGTGGCAGGGCCTGTCCACCGAGATTTACATCGCCATCGCCGTGTTCTTTTTCGTGTCGTGCTTCGCCATGTCGCGCTACTCCCTTTACCTGGAGAAAAAACTCCACACCGGCCACTGAGCCAACAACCGGAGGCAACCATGTCCGCACAGGAAAAATCCATGTCGGTTTCCGACGAAATGATGATTGAAATGAACGGCGTGCACAAGTGGTACGGCCAGTTCCATGTGCTGAAAAACATCAACCTCACCGTCAAGCGCGGCGAGCGCATCGTCATATGCGGCCCGTCGGGCTCCGGCAAGTCCACCCTCATCCGCTGCATCAACCGCCTGGAAGAGCACCAGCAGGGCGAGATTATCGTGGAGGGCACCGAACTCACCGGCAACCTCAAGCACATCGAGCAAATCCGCCGCGAAGTGGGCATGGTGTTTCAGCACTTCAATCTGTTTCCCCACCTGACGGTGATGGAGAACTGCACCCTGGCGCCCATCTGGGTGCGCCACATGCCGAAACAGGAGGCCGAGGAGGTCGCGATGAACTACCTGAGGCAAGTGCAGATTCCCGAACAGGCCGAAAAATTCCCCGGCCAGTTGTCCGGCGGCCAGCAGCAGCGCGCGGCCATCGCGCGCAGTTTGTGCATGCGCCCGAAGGTGATGCTGTTCGACGAGCCCACCTCGGCCCTGGACCCGGAAATGATCAAGGAGGTGCTGGACATCATGATTGAACTGGCCCGCGACGGCATGACCATGATCTGCGTCACCCACGAAATGGGCTTCGCCAAAACCGTCGCCAACCGGGTGATTTTCATGGACGACGGGGAAATCATTGAGCAGAACGAACCGGAGGAGTTCTTCGCCAACCCGAAAAACGAACGGACGCAACTTTTTCTGAGCCAGATTCTGCAGCACTGAGCGGGGAATCCGGCTAAGATATTGAAATATATTTTCCGCAAGCCGGGAGGCCGGAATGTTTCCGGCATTATGCACCCGCAACCGGCCGGACTGGCGGGCGTTTGAATGCCGCCATCGCCTGGCGCAATTCCTTGTGCCGGGCGGCAAAAGCGCAAGCGCCCCCAGTTCCATCAGTGGCCGCATGGCGTAGCCCGAAGTGTCCCCGCCGGCGATGACCGCGCGCGATACGCCGACGTCTTGCACAAGGCTGGCCAAAATTCGCCCCAAGGATTCGCCAATCTTTTGATTAACCGCTTGCGCGGCATCAACATGACCGGCCGCGACATCATCCGGCCTTTCCGCGGTATAAATCAGCGGGTCAGCGCCGCTTCCCGGCGCATCGATGGCTTTACCGGTCACGCGCCCGGCCTCGGCCTCAAGATGGCGCACCGAGCGATGCGCGGCGGCAAAATCAAACTGGGATTGCCGCCCAAGATGCCGGGCGACATCCGACTCAAACATCGGCGTCACCGGATGGCGGCGCATCACCGGATGCCGGTCGAGGCGAAAAACTTCACCGCCCATCCCCGCAAACAGATGACCAAAACACTGGTAACGGCGCATCTGCGGGGCGGCGACGAGAATCGGCACGCGGTCGACATTCATCACTTGCGCGCCGATTTCAATGGCTTTGCCGATGGAGCCGATGTGCGGCGATGAATCCAGCGTTGAGCAAACTTTGTAATGCAAAATCCCGCCGCAGAGTTCCGCCAATGCACGAAACGCCGGCGGCAGGTTCTGTGCCATCCACGCAGGCGATTGGGCGCGTGCCATCGAAGCCACGCCGATGCCCCGGGCCGCGGGAAATTTCGCCAATTGCGCCGGGGTCGGCACATTGAAGAACAGCGTTGACGGGAGTCCGCCCAAAGTCAGCGCCTCCATGACCGCCGCCGCGCCGGTGAAGTCATCCCCATACCAGGCAAGCAGGGGACCGTCGGGCAGCGCCTGCGCACGTTTCGTGGCCGGCATTTCAATCAAGTGATTCGTTCGATGCCCGCCGCGGTCCGGTCGGCTTCAAACACGCGCTTCCAGTCATCCCGCATCAGCGCCGGCTTGCCAAACTCAATGGCTTTGTTGCAGGCATCGGAAAAGGCGCCATCAACTTCATCGAATATGACCGCGCCAAGAATGTTCATGTGCCCGAGCAAAAAGTCTTTTGCGACCTGTTCCGGCACGCCGCGTTTGACAACTTCATTCATCGCCTCCCGCATAACCGAAAGCATGGTTGCACAAACAGTTTCGGACAACCCCGGCTCAAGCAACGCACATTTGCTCCACGCTGACTCGATGCGACCTGATGACTGGCGCATAGTGAGTTGGTGATGATTATACCAGCAAATTACACCGCTATGTTATATTTCAATCCCATTAACCCATCGGGCACGGCCCGAAACCACCAACGTGAGGATAGTCACATGAAAAACAAACTTGCCATAATCCTGGCAGCCGCGATGGTCACCGGCATAATGACCGCGCCCGCCTCCGCGGCGACGACCAACCTGCGCATCCAAAGCCATCATTCCGCGGAGTCAACGCAGGGCCGGCTGCTGCAAGAGTTTGTCAAAAACCTTGACACGATGTCGGGCGGCGAAATCCAGGTTGAAATGTTTTACTCGTCGGCGGTTGTCAAATCGGCCGAAACATTTGACGCCGTGCAAACCGGCATCCTGGATTGCGACATGACCAACGGCAGTTACCAGACCGGCAAAAATCCCGCGTTTCAGTTTGTCGCTGACACCATGGGCGGATACGACACGCCCATGCAGTATCTCGCCTGGATCAATTACGGCGGCGGTCGCGAGCAAATCAATGAACTTTACGCGCCCTACGGCGTAACATTCATCGGCGCGCACGTCGGCGGGCAAGAATCGCTCAACTCCACCAAACCGTTGCGCGGCGTTGCCGACCTGAAAAACTTCAAATTCCGCTCGCCGCCCGGCATGGAGTCCGAGATATTCGCTTCACTCGGCGCCAAGCCGGTCGTCATGGACTTCACCGAGGTGTTCACCGCTCTTGAGACCGGAATCGTCGATGGCGCCGACGCGTCAACGCTGGCGGTCAACACCTCAATAGGCATCTACGACATTGCCAAACACGCGACCTTCCCGGGTTTCCACTCCATGTCCTCCGACCAGTTGGCTTGCAACACCGAAGTCTGGAAGGCGATTCCCGCGGCGCATAAACGCATTATCGAGGTTGCGCACAAGGCGCTGATGGCCGACTATGTGATGGTCACCTTGGTGGAAAACGGCGAAGCATTGGCCCAAATGCCGTCAAAAGGCGTCACGCTTTACGACTGGTCGACCGAGGACCGCAATGCATTCCGTGCCGCCGCGCAAAAAGCGTGGGTTGCATGGGGCAGGAAAACCCCCGAAGCCAAGAAGATGGTACAAAGCCACGAAACGTTTCTGAAGCGAATCGGGCTTAGCAACTAGCCGCCTGAATCGGGCGTCACCGCTCCGGTCAGGGACGGCCGGAGGCGGTTCCTCGGGTCCCGTGCCAGCAAGTCGCGCGTCCCCTTGATGCGCGGCGCCGCCGCCCTCGCAAAGCCGCAGCGGCGCCCTAAGTCCATACCTGGCAAGGAAAAAAAGCCGCACCCCCCGGCCGCGCAAATATTTTTGCAAACAGCACGGCGGCTGGGTTATAGTCGGGGCATGCATGGGGAGGCGCTGATGATCCGCCCCTTTCACCAACTTCGGTTTCCGCCATCTGAAACCGCATCACACAAAAACACCAAAACACAACAGAGGAAAATTTAATCATGTTTAAACGCAAAGACACATCTATGCGCGCGCCGGGGGAGCACCATCCCGCGGTCGGCGAGATGAAAGAAGCCCTGGCCTCGGGCAAGTGCGACCGCCGCGAATTTCTGCGCACCGTCACCCTGCTCGGCGTCAGCGCGCCAGTGGCATATGGCATGGCTTCCTACATTTTGGGCGATGACCCGCTCGGCGTCGTGCCCAAAGCGCAGGCGCAATCGCCGAAGAAAGGCGGCACCCTGCGCGTGTCCATGGTGATTCCGGAAGCCACCGACCCGGCCACTTTTGACTGGGTGGAAAAATCCAACTCGGTGCGCCACCAGAATGAGTTTCTGGTCATGACCGGCCCGGACAACATCACCCGGCCCTACCTTGCCAAAAAATGGGAGGCCTCGGACGACCTCAAAACCTGGACTTTCCACCTGCGCAAGGACGTCAGATGGCACAACGGCGACCGGTTCAACGCCGACGATGTGGTGTTCAACCTCAATCGCTGGCTGGACCCGGCCACCGGCTCCTCCAACCTCGGCTTGTTCTCGCAGTTGACCGAGAAATACAACACCGGCGAAACCGACGATAGCGGCAACCCGAAAATGGGCAACCGCATGCGCCGCGGCGCGGTGGAGCGGGTGGACGACCACACCGTCCGCCTGCACCTGAGCCAGCCGGCGCTGGCCATGGCCGAGAACTTCTACAACTACCCGACCATGATCGTGCACCGCGACTTCAAGGGCGACCTCACCAAGGAGCGCAACGGCACCGGTCCGTTCCAGATCGCCGAGTTCCGCGTGGGCGAGAAGGTGGTGCTGAAGCGCGCGCCGGGCAAATACTGGGGCGACAAAATTCGCCACCGCGACGAGCCCTACTGGGGCGGCAAAGTCTACCTGGATGAAATCCACTACATCGACCACGGCGCGGCCAGCGCGGCGCAACTCGCCGCCTACGCCTCGGGCCAGGTGGACGCCATCTACGAGTTTGACATCGCCTCCCTGGCCATGGCCTCGTCGCTGCCCAACACCACCATCTACGAGGCCAAAACCGCCCAGACCGGCGTTGTCCGCATGCGGCTGAGCGAGAAGCCGTTTGACAACAAGGACCTGCGCGAAGCCATCGTGGCCTGCGTGGACGCAGGCAGGTACCGCGAACTGGTGTTCCAGGGCCGCGCCGCCGAGGGCGAGCACCACCACGTGTCGCCCATCCATCCGGAGTATTTCGCGCTGCCGAAGTTGAAGCAGAACCACGCCCGGGCGCGGCAACTGCTGGCCAAGGCCGGCTACCCCAACGGCATCGACCTGACTTGTGACGTGGGCAACACCAACGGCCCGTGGCAGCAGAATGTCTGCGAGGTGCTGAAGGAGCAACTGGCCCCGGCCGGCATCCGCCTGTCGCTGAATGTCATGCCCTCCTCCAAATACTGGGAAATCTGGGCCACCACGCCGTTCGGCCTCACCGCCTGGACGCACCGCCCGCTGGGCACCATGGTGCTGTCCCTCGGCTACCGCAGCGGCGTGCCGTGGAACGAGACCGCCTACGCCAACCCGGCCTTTGACGCCGCCCTGGACAAGGCCGAGTCCCTGGTGGATGTGGAAGAGCGCAAAAAAGCGATGGAGGAAGTGGAAAGAATCCTCCAGCAGGACGCCATCATGGTGCAGCCGCTGTGGCAGAACAAACTGTTCGTCGGCCGCAACACCGTGCACGGCCTGAACCCGCACCCCACCCAGTACCACCAGTTCAACAAAGTCTGGATCGACTCATAACGGTGGGCAGGCCGGCCCCGCCCCCGGGGCCGGCCTGTTTTTTACTCCCGCGCCACTCTCACCGCCCGGCAGGCCGGCGTGACCGGTTGAACCATGCTGATACTCACCGCCAAGCGTTTCGCCTCCATGATTCTCATCATGGCGGTGGTTTCGTTCATCCTGTTCGCCATTTTTGAGGCCGACAAACTGGCCGTCGCCGGCAAAGTGCTCGGCCCCTATTCCTCCACCGAGCAGCGCGAGTTGTGGCTGGAGCAGAACGGCTACAACGAGCCGTTCCTGTTGCGTTATGTCACCTGGGCCACCAACGCCGCGCGCGGCGACTTCGGCCAGTCGCTGCAGTTGAAAGTGCCGGTCTCCGACATCCTGTGGGAGCGGCTCGGCAACACCGGAATCCTCGCCCTGTGCATGTTCGCCCTGATGATTCCGCTGTCCCTCACCCTCGGCGTCCTCGCCGGCATGCGTGAGGGCACCTTCACCGACCGCGGCATCACCGTGGCCTCGGTGTTCACCACCTCCATTCCGGAGTTCGCATCCGCCACTTTCCTCACCGCCATTTTGGTGTTCTGGCTGGGCTGGCTGCCCGGCACCTCGGCCATGTCAGACGGCTTTGACTGGACCCAACTTATTCTGCCGGTGCTGGTGCTGCTGCTCTACGACTTCGGCTACGTGGCGCGCATGACCCGCGCCTCCATGGCCGAGGTGATGACCTCGCAGTACATCCGCACCGCCATCCTCAAAGGCCTGCCCTACAAGCATGTGATTCTCAAACACGCCCTGCGCAACGCCCTCATCGCGCCGTTCACCGTCATCGTCCTGCAACTCAACTGGCTGCTGTCCGGGGTCATCGTGGTGGAGGTGTTCTTCGCCTACAAAGGATTCGGCAAGACCCTGCTGGACGCCGCCCTGTTCGGCGACATCTTCGTGATAGAGGCGTGCACCCTGGTCGCCGTTTTCGTCGCCGTGTTCTCCCAGTTCATCTCCGACATCGGCTACACCCTGCTCAACCCGCGCATCCGCTTCAGCTGAGTCAAGACCATGACCGACGCCGCCGACAACACCGCCGCCGCTGCCGACAGCGACCCGCGCAACGCCCCGGCCATCGCCCGCCTGGCCGGCAGCATGGCCCTGCTGCGCGAGTCGCCGGTGGGCATGGTGGGCGCCGCGCTGATACTTTTCTGGGTGGTGATGGCGGTCATCGCCCCGCTGCTGCCGCTCTACGACCCGCTGGCGCAAATCATGCCGTTCCAGAAAATCGGCGCCGCCAACCCCGACGGCAGCGGCACTTTTTGGCTCGGCACCGACCACAAAGGCCGCGACATTCTGTCGCGCGTGATTTGGGGCAGCCAGCGCGTTTTAATTTGGGCCACTTTCGCCACCGTGGTCGCCTACATCGCCGGCATGCTCATGGGCGTCATGGCCGGCTACCGCGGCGGCTGGTGGGACGAGGCCATCTCGTTCATCTCCAACGTGCTGCTGTCGTTCCCGGTGCTGATTCTGTTCGTGTTGGTGGTGACGCTTCTGGGCTCCTCGGGGTGGACCATCGTCATCGCCGTCACTTTCGCCTCGGCGCCCGGCATCATGCGCATCGTGCGCGGCCTGGTGCTCGACCTGCGCACCCGCGACTACATCTTCGCCGCGCAAACCCGGGGCGAGACGCCGTGGTTCATCATGTTGGTGGAACTGCTGCCCAACGCCCGCGGCCCGCTCATCGTGGACGCCTGCCTGCGGCTCGGCTACACCACCGTGGCCATCGCCACCCTCGGCTTCCTCGGCCTCGGCCTGCCGCCGCCGGAACCGGACTGGGGGCTGATGATTAAGGAAGCAGTGCCGCTGGGCAGTTTCGCCGGCCACATGATGATTATCCCGGCCCTTGCCCTGTCGTCGCTGATTCTCGGCTTCAACCTGCTGGCCGACGGCCTGCGGGAAATCTCCCTGCGCGACTGAGCGCGGTTTCCGCCCCACCACCGTCATTGTCAACCCTGCAACCACCATTTCCGACCCTGCAACCACC
>JAPPPZ010000073.1 GCA_028817275.1 Gammaproteobacteria bacterium | reverse complement strand
GACACCACCCACCTCCTCACCGGCGAGTTGCAGTTTTAAGTCACGACACCGGCAGCGCAATGAACCGGCCGTTGTCATCGCCGCCGCGCGCGACCAGCAGGACCACCGACTTGCGTTTTTGTTTGCGCGCGTCGGTGATGGCGGTGTGGACATCCGATGCGCGGTGCGCCGGTTTGGCGCCGGCGCGGATAATCACGTCGCCGGCGCGGATGCCGTGCCGCGCCGAGATGCTGTCCGCCGCGACTTCGGCCACGGTGACTCCGCCGCCATCGGTGGATGCATCGTGCAAGGTCATGCCGAGGTCGCCGGCCGCGGCGGTGGCGACGTCGTCGCGGCCGGCGATGGTGACGGTGATGTCGCGCGCGGCGCCGTCGCGCCACACGCCGACGGTGACCTCAGTGCCGCGGTCGGTGGCGGCGACGCGCTTTGGCAAATCGCGCAGCCGGCGGATGGCGGCGCCGTCGTAGCGGGTGATGACATCGCCGGCGCTGAGCCCGGCGCGCTCGGCCGGGCTGCCGGGAACGACGCCGGCGACCAGCACGCCGCCGCCGTTTTCCATGCCGAGGCCTTCGGCCAGTGCGGCGCTGAGTTCCTGAATGCGGACGCCGAGCCAGCCGCGCGCCACCGCGCCGGTTTCCATCAGGTCGTCCACCACGCCGGCCGCGGTGGACGCCGGCACCGCAAAGCCGATGCCGACGCTGCCGCCGTTGGGGGAGATGATGGCGGTGTTCACGCCGATGACTTCGCCGGCGGCGTTGAACAGCGGGCCGCCGCTGTTGCCCCGGTTGATGGGCGCGTCCACTTGAATGAAGTCGTCGTAGGGGCCGGCGCTGAGTTCACGGCCGCGCGCCGAGATGATGCCGCCGGTGGTGGTGCCGCCGAGTCCGAAGGGGTTGCCGATGGCCAGCACCCAGTCGCCGACGCGCGCCGCATCGGAATCGCCGAAGCGGACAAACGGCAGCGGCCGCCCGGACTCCACATGCAACAGCGCGAGGTCGGTGTGGCGGTCCACGCCGTGCACCGCCGCATCAAGGCGCGTGCCGTCGTCCAGGATAACGGTGATGTCGTCGGCGCGGGCGATGACATGGTGGTTGGTGACCACGAAACCGTCGGCGCTGATGATGAAGCCGGAACCGGCGGCGCGCGTTTTTTGCGGCGCGCGGCTGCCGGGGAATTGTTCGCCGAAGAAGCGGCGAAAGAATTTTTCCTGCGGCGAGTTTGGCGGCGCCGAGAACCGCGGCCGCGCCGGCGCCCGGCCGCTGACGGAAATGTTCACCACCGCCGGCCGCACGCGCTCCACCAGGTCGGCAAAGCCGGGCGCGGAAACGGCGGCTGCAGTGGACGGTTTGGCCGCGGCCATGGCGGCGGCGTTTGCGCCGCCGGCAAGAATGGCGCACAGCAGGGTGAAAGCGGCGGTGATTTTTGCAAAGTTCATTTTGTCCTCCCGGAGTTTGGTGGGTGTGGGGAGGATTATGGCGGCGCAAGGTTAACGCAGGGTTGCCGCGAAGTTACGGTTTGTTAATGTTTTGCGCCGCGGATTTTTTCAATGAGCGCGCTGGTGGAGCAGCGGTGGCGGTGGGGGATGCGGTGCACTTCGCCGCCGTTGGCGCGCACCCAGGCGGCGCCGGCGATTTGGTCCGCCGGCCAGTCGCCGCCCTTGGCCAGGTGCTGCGGGCGCGCTTTTTTTATCAGCGCAACTGGCGTGTCATCGGAGAACGGCGTGACCAGGTCCACGCATGCCAGCGCCGCCAGCACCGCCATGCGCGCATCGCAGTTGTTAAACGGCCGGCCTTCACCCTTGCCCAGCCGCGCCGCCGATGCATCGTCGTTGACCGCCACCACCAAACTGCGGCCGAGGGCGGCGGCCTCTTCAAGGCAGGCGGCATGGCCGCGGTGGAGAATGTCAAAACAGCCGTTGGTGAACACCAGCGGCCTTGGCAGGGTCGCGACGCGCCGTTCAAACTCGGCGGGCGGCGCGATTTTAAGTCTGCTCTTCAACGTATTCAAAAACTTTAATGATGCGCGCCACGCCGCCGAGGGTGCGAATCGCCTCGGCCGCGGCGTCGCCTTCCGCGCGGCTGATTACGCCCATCAGGTAAACGGTGCCGCCGTGCGCCACCACGTTGACATTGAGCGCGGCGCGGCCGGCGTCCTTGATGATTTTCGCCTTGCACTTCACCGCCAGCGCCACTTCGGCGGCGACGCGCGATGAGGACAGGCGCGGGCCGACGGTGATTTTGTCCAGCACGCGGCGCACCTCGGCGAGGTCGCGCACCAGGGCCACGGCGCGCAGCCGGGCGGCGTCGTCCGGCGCCTCGCCGGTGAGCAGGGTGATGCCGTTCACGCTGGTGACGCTGATGCGCGCATCGTCCAGGGATTCTTCTTTGGCCAGCATGGTGCCGGCGCGCAACTCAATGGCGCTGTCGTCCACATGGCGGCCGATGGAGCGGTGGTCGCTGCTGATGTCCACCACGCCGGCGGTGGCCGCGCCCACGCCGCCCACCACAAAAACCGCCGGGCAGCCGCTGAGCAGCAGCGCCGAGGCGCTGATGGCCAGCGGCAAAACGCGCATAAAATTATTCCGCCAAACCGCGCTCAATGAAATCACACAGACAGTGTATCACAACGCTGTGCACCTCCTGAATGCGCGCCGTGGAATTGCCGGGCGCGCGAATCTCCACCTGGTTTTTTTTGCCGGCCAGCAGCGCGCCGAGGGCGCCGCCGTCGCGGCCGCTGAGCGCGACGCAGCCCAGGTTCATCTGCAGCGCGGCTTCGGCGGCGCGGTTGACGCTGGCCGAGTTGCCGCTGGTGGTGATGCATAAAACGACGTCGCCGGCGGCGCCGAGGGCGCGCACCTGCTTGGCGAAAACCTCGCCGTAGTCGTAATCGTTGGCGATGGCGGTGACGGCCGCAAAGTCGGCGCACAGCGCCACCGCCGGCAGCGGCCGCCGCTCGCGTTCAAAACGGTTGAGCAACTCGGCGGAGAAGTGCACCGCGTCCGCCGCCGAACCGCCGTTGCCGCAGGCGAGAATTTTGCCGCCGCCGGCCAGCGCGCCGGACATCATATGCGCGGCGGCGGCGGTGCTGTCGGCCACCGCGCCGGCGGCGGCGTCCAGGGCGGCGATGCTGTCGGCAAAAATTCCGCGGATGCGGTCGGCGGCGTTCACGGCGGCGATGGTAGCACGGCGGCGCAGCCGGCATTTCGCCGCTGCCGGCGGCGGCGGAAGTGGTGGCGGCGGACGG
>JAPPPZ010000021.1 GCA_028817275.1 Gammaproteobacteria bacterium | reverse complement strand
TGAGGGGGTCAACGCGTTCCTTGAAAAACGCGCGCCGGAGTTTCGGGGGAGGTGAGCGGGGGCGGACATGGGGTCGCTTTCCGGTGCGTGGTTGGCGCCAAAGCATCCAATCCGTGGTTGCTGTGAGAGGGTAGTGATAACGGTGCCGATGATGTTGGCCTTGCCGCTAATATCCGTAATCTACCACCTCGAAAACCAAATTGT
This sequence comes from Gammaproteobacteria bacterium, assembly GCA_028817275.1. Taxonomy (GTDB): domain Bacteria; phylum Pseudomonadota; class Gammaproteobacteria; order Arenicellales; family Spongiicolonaceae; genus Spongiicolonus; species Spongiicolonus versatilis. The sequence continues at coordinate 26,382 of JAPPPZ010000021.1, read as the reverse complement.
TATTCTGCAGGCTGAATTCAACATATTTCAGAGCAGAAATTGCGTCACCGTTTTCGTGGTTAAAACAGTTGAAACCGGCAACCAGCCGCTGGTAGGAGGCTGAATTTTTCTCCTCCATTTTACGTGCCACCAGAACCGGCCCAATATCGCTGGGGCGGTTGGGCACATAATATTGCCGAATCCAATCGACGTATCTTTGGATTTGTTTTATATTTTTTTCCTCCGCCTGTTTGCATTTTAATTCAACAGGCACGACCGCTCTTTGGTCATCCCGCATCATCGACAGCATGACGTCTATTCTCTGCATGCCAACGCCGCACGAAACCTCGTTGCCGAGCCACTCCAAACGGGAGTCGCTCAGCAACGCACAGTCCAAACTTTGGTTTGTGCCCAAACCAATATTTCCAACGATATACGCCTGCAGATGCGATTCAAACGCATTCGAGCCGTGAAGTTTTTCAACCAGGCGGGGCAGTATGTCAATAGGAATTTGGTGCCCCCCATAGGCCCGTCGTGACTCATCCGGGCAAAAAATTTCTTGCCTTGTTTTGTCGAAAGCCATCTGTCGATTTGCGCAATCGAGACTCCGGTTTTGGTTTTTATTCCTGATGAGCAAAAGCAGGCGCTCTTCCTCATAGGAGGTTATCATCGTGTTGCCACGATTTCCTTTGAGTTTTCTATATATCAAACTCCAAAGCATTTGGCAGGGAGATTGGATGTTTTTAATTTCATCCAACGCCTCCCATTCTGTCACGCCCCGGGCATACACCTTATGGGGCGTGATAAGGGTTCTGAAAGTCAGGGATTTTCCCAACTCTTTTTTAAGGTACTGCCCGGGGTCATTATTGTCCAAAAAACAACCATCATGGGCGGCAGTAAAGATACCGTAAAATTTCCCCTCGCTAATGCCCTCCCGGGCATTCTGCTGGAGATAGAACAGGATTTTATCTCCTTTTCTGACCCTGCCCCCATCAGCAATCATGCCAACGAGATTCGCCTCAGTGGTGGAGTGAATTTTTTCGGCCCTATCGGACAAGAAAGCAAGCGTACTGTCCTTTGCCCCGGTTCCGGCAAAGAGATATTTCAGGTGAAGGTCGAAAGTGGTGGAATCGACGATGAAAACGTGCGTGGTCATGATGTTTTTTTGAACACCAGAATATATTCGTGCTTAAAGATGTAAAACCCGCCCACGAGCGCACGGTAGCGCCACAGGTTTTCCTGTTTTAACTTGGCGCGATTGTTCACCATGTTTTTTATGAGTATGCTTTTCAGCGACAGGCGCTTATCCCGTTGCAAGGTTTCCTGCATGAGATAAAACCCGAGCGGAACCCACTCGCTATTCGAGTATTTGTCGCCGATTACGATTGCCAGATAACGGTTTTTTTCCAGCAAATCGGAAAAATTCGCAATGACATCCCCGAACCGAGATGTGAATTCCCCGACGGTTCTGGCGTTGCACAGGTCTTCCTCCCGGTCACTGAACTTAATTATGTCGTGATAGGGCGGATGCAGAATAATCATGTGAACATTTTTCTTTTTCACCTTCTCAAGTTTTTTCAAAACCTCTTGGCGAGCGAAATCAGTCGTATTGTCAGCGACAATCACTTCCGAAATGATTTCTTTGGAATTAATGGGCTCGCGCTGAATGTTTTCCTCAGCAACGCTTGCAACTTCCGGCAGAAGTTCAATTCCTATTCCGTTTCTTCCCAGCCTTTTGGACTCGATAAGAGTCGTCCCATTGCCCAGGAAAGGGTCCAGGACAACGTCCCCTTTTTGGGTGAACCGTTGCATAAACTGGTTGGGAATTTGCGGAATAAAATTTCCATGGTATGCATTGTTGTGTGCGCCGGACTTGTCACGCTCACCAAGCACCCACAGGCTGTCGGTCAGAATATTGTCATATTCTTTCCAATTTCTGAGGTCCAAATCGTTAATGCATGAACTGCGGTTTCTCATGGTAATTCCTCTTCTTGACGGGAGATGGTGAATCATACACATCTCACCGGAAAAAACAACAGCCAAATGTGGCTGATACTCAGGGTTTTGTCAAAAATTATTGTCCCGTGATACCGTATGCCAGCGGCAACTATGGGATCGCCACTCCCAAAGTGTGGGGTCGGTGTCATTGCGCTGTCAAGGTGCTTTTGCCATCCATTTACGCGCAAATCCACCCGCTGGACAGCGGCGTTTTTGAGTCTTTCACCGCCACCCCGCACATATCATTCGTCCAGCAACGCCGGGATTACAGCAACGGCGGCACCGCCCACAGCGGCGCCGGAGCGGTGGTGCCGGGCGTGTGCAACCAAAGGTCGGCAAACGGGCGATGGTGGGGCCGGGGCGGCGGCGTTGCCGGGGGCATGGCGATGGCGCCGGGGCGTTGGCGGCGCGGCGAGGGAAACATCAGCACCTGGTCGCACCCGGCGCAAACTTGCATGCCGCGCCGCACCGGAAATGAAACCCCGCCGCAAAAATCGCATGGCGCAAACAACGGCGCGCTGGTGGCGGTCCTGTTTTCAGGCGCGGTCACTGCTGTTACCGTCACCACCGCCGCCGCTCAGCAGGCGGTGGCGGTATGCCGGGGTGTCAGGCAGGTGGTCACGCCACGCTCCAGGGTCGCCGGATTCTTCGGCATTGCAGCGCGCCTCGTAAAAGTCATGCCAGCGGTCTGGAGTGCCCTCAGCGGCGGCATCGGCGCGCGCTTGCATCTCAGCGCGCTGCCGGGCGTCACTGCGGTGGCTTTTTCCAGTCGCCCCGCGCTGCAGGAAATTTTGATTTGCGTTAACCATCGTTACGGAAGTTTGTATCACAAATTGGATGGCCAAATCAAGTTCCGGACATCAAGATTGGCGCCAGTCATTCTTTCAGCGCATCTCCCAACGCCGAAATAAACTTCTCCACCTCCCCCCCGGTGTTGTAGTAATGCACCGAAGCCCGCGCCACATCGCCCAGGCCGCGGTTGGCGTAAGACCATGGCGTCCCCCACCGGTGCACCACCGAAATATTAATTGCACGTTTGCCAAGCGCCTCTTTAATCGCGCCCGGGGATTTTTGTTCGGCGGTGAAGGTGACGATGCCGCACTGTTCCATGCCCTGGTCGGTGACGGTGACGCCGTCCATTTTTGCAAGTTCTTCGCGCAACTCTGCCGCGAGTTTGTAGACGCGGTCGCGGATTGCGCCGAGACCCCAGCCGAGGGCGTATTCCATCGCCGCGCCGAGGGCGGCTTTGCCGGCGAGGTTTTGCTCCCAGTTTTCAAAGCGCCGGGCGCCGGGCAGCGGTTGGTAGCCGCCGCCGTCGACAAGTTGCGCGGCATGGGTGTCGAGAAAAGGCGGCTCCAGTTGTTCGGCGAATTCGCTTTTTGCGTACAAAAAACCGGTGCCGCGCGGGCCGCGCAAATATTTGCGGCCGGTGCCGCTCAGCGCGTCACAGCCGATGGCTTGCACATCCAGCGGCATCTGCCCGGCGCCCTGGCATGAGTCGAGCAGAAACGGCACGCCGGCCGCGCGGGCGATTTTTCCGACTTCCGCCGCCGGGTTCACCAGGCCGCCGCCGGTGGGGATGTGGCTGAGGGAAATTAACTTCGCCCGCTGGTCCACCAGATTGGCGAGGGCGGCGGTGTCGATGCGGCCGTGTTGGTCGTCCGGCACCACCACAATTTCGGCGCCGTCACGCCGCGCGCGCTGGCGGTAGGCGATTACATTGCTGCCGTATTCCGAGACGGTGGTCAGAATACGGTCGCCCGGTTTGATTGGCACGGCGTAAAAAACCATGTCCCACGCCCGCGTTGCATTTTCCATGAACGCAATTTCCCCGGCGTCGCAGTTAAAAAGCCGCGCCGCCTGCCGGTAAAAATTATCCAGCGCCCCGGCCTCGCGCTCCGCCGTTTCATAGCCGCCGAAATTTTCCTCGGCGCGCAAATATTCATGCAGCACCGCGCTCACCGCCAGCGGCATCAGCGACGCGCCGGCATTGTTGAAGTGCAGCAAGTTTTCCACCGCCGGCGTGTCGGCGCGCGCCCGGGCGATGTCAAAGGAAGCCATCGGCCCATTGTATGAAAAATGCCGCCACAAAGTGCCGCCGCCGGCATTTTTTTCTCAGCCGTCCCCGCAAGCCCGCGCCGCCGCCGCTTTTTTGTATTATCTATCAACAACTTGCCAAGCCATCCCGGCCCGCCCGGTTTTCCGCCACAGATTTGACACAACCGCGCCATTATCGGTAAACTGCGCCCCCGTTATGCGCCGCCGCTTCCTTTTTCCGCTGCTGCTGCCGCCCCTTGCGCTTGCGCTGGGCAGTTGCGCGATGGTGGACGGCAAACTGGTTTTTCAGCCGCCACAGCCGGGCGGCGGGGCGGTGACGGCGCCGGCCCCGGCGGAGGTGAAGGCGGCGCGGCAAAAACCCGCCAAGCGCTACAACGAAGGCATCGCCGGCAGCGCCCCGGCGATTGCCGTCAAAACCGTCAAGCCGCCCCACATTGCCTCCGCCCCCCGTGCCCCCGAGCCCCAACCCGAACCCTCACCGCCGGTCTACACCGATGTGTGGGAGCGCATTCGCGCCGGTTTTGCCATGCCGGATTTGGACAACAAAAGCGTCCGCGCGCACGAGAAGTGGTATTCGTCACGCCAGCAGTACCTGCTGCGCGTCGCCAAGCGGGCGCGGCGTTACATGCCGTACATCGTGGAGGAAATCGACCGCCGCGGCCTGCCCATGGAACTTGCGCTGCTGCCGGTGGTGGAAAGCGCCTACAATCCGCACGCCTATTCTTTTGCCCACGCCTCCGGCCTGTGGCAGTTCATCCGCGCCACCGGCCTGCACTACGGCCTGAAGCAGAACTGGTGGTATGACGGCCGCCGCGACGTCAAGATGGCCACCAAGGGCGCGCTGGACTACCTGGAATTTCTCCACGAAAAATTCGACGGCGACTGGTTCCACGCGCTGGCCGCCTACAACGCCGGTGAGGGCGGCATCGCCCGCGCCATCCGCCGCAACAAAAAGAAAGGCCTGTCGCACGAATTCCACCGCCTTAAACTGCAAAACGAAACCCGCCATTACGTCCCCAAACTCATCGCCCTGCGCGCCATTGTGGCCGACCCGGCCGGGCACGGCGTGGTCCTGCCGCCCATCGCCAACAAACCGTACTTCACCGCGCTGCCCACCGGCGGCCAACTGGACCTGCTGGTTTTTGCCGAGCGTTCCGGCATCGCGGTTGACGAAATCCAGAAGTTGAATCCGGCTTTCCAACGCTGGGCCACCGATCCGGAAGGCCCGCACGAGATTTTGGTGCCGGTGGAATACACCGCCCAGGCGCGCCACGCCCTCGCCACCCTGGACCCGGCCATACGTATGCGCACCCGCCTGCACCACATCAAAGCCGGCGAAAGTTTAAGCGTGATTGCCCACCGCTACGGCGTCACCATCCAGGCCCTGCGCGACGCCAACCAACTGAGCGGCGACCTCATCCGCGCCGGCCGCCGCCTGGTCGTCCCCCTGTCCAGCGGCCGCATCATCCGCGCCGCCGCCTACCGCGCGCAAACCGTCGCCCACCGTGGCAGCGGCGGCGTCCATGTGCACACCGTCCGCAACGGCGACACCCTGTGGGACATCGCCCGCAAATACGGCACCAATGTGGCCAAGTTGCGCAGTTGGAACTCCATCCACAACGTGCGCCTGCTGAAGCCGGGGCAGAAGATTAAAGTCTACCGCTGAGCGGCTGGAACCACCGTTTCTGCAGGTGCAACCACCACTTCTGCGGTTGCAACCACCATTCCGGAAGGCTGAACCGTCATTTTGACGCCACGTCCGCCACCCAGACATAGCCGTCCTCGTCAATGATGTGCGCTTCGCGCAGGCCGTGGGGTTTGTCGGCTGCGGCGGCGAGGACGGTGTAGCCGGCTTTGCGCGCGGCGGCGGTGGCGGCGTCGGGGTCGCGGCCATGGAGGCGGATTTCCAGGCCGGCGCCGCGGCCCTCGGCGTTGGCGGCGATGCCGTGCATGGGATGGCCGAGGTAGGTGTGGTCGGCGTGCAGCATCCATTCACCGCCACAGGCGCGCAGGACGGCGATGTCCGGGTCGCTGTACACCACTTCGGCGCCCAACACTGTGCGCTGGAATTTGACGGCGCCGGCCACATCGCGCACTAACAGGTTGACGCTGAGGCCGCGCAGCGAGCGACCGTATTCATCGGCCGGCATCCACGGTTCCCGGTCGCGCAGTTTCATTTGCTTTTTCTGGTCTCGCGCAGAGTGACGGTGCGGTTGAACACCAGCCGGCCGGCGGCGCCGTCCACGGTGTCGGCGCAAAAATATCCCATGCGCTCAAACTGAAAACGCCCGCCCGGTTTTGCATTGGCCAGTGACGGTTCCAGCGCGCAGTTTTTCAGCACGCGCAGCGAGTCCGGATTGAGTTCGGCGGTGAAGTCGCGGCCGGCGCTGAGTTCGGCGGCCGGGTTGGGATGCAGAAATAATTTTTCGTACAGCCGCACCTCGGCGCGCACTGCATGGCGCGCGGAAACCCAGTGCAACGTGCTTTTGACTTTGCGCCCGTCTTTGGTCCCGCCGCCGCGCGACCCGGGGTCGTAGGTGCAGCGCAACTCGGCGGCCTCGCCGTCACCGCCGCGCACTATTTCGCGGCAGGTGATGTAGCAGGCGTAGCGCAGGCGCACTTCGCGGCCCGGGGCGAGGCGGTGGAATTTTTTTGCCGGCTGCTCCATGAAATCTTCGCGCTCAATGTAAATCTCGCGGCAGAACGGAATTTTGCGCGCGCCCATGTCCGGTTTGGCCGGGTGTTCGGGCGCGTCAAATTCTTCGCTTTGCCCTTCCGGATAATTTTCAATCACGACCTTGAGCGGATTCAGCACCGCCATGCGGCGCGGCGCGGCTGCATCCAAATCTTCGCGGGCACAGTTTTCCAGCAGCGACAGTTCAATTAAATTGTCGCTGCGGGTGACGCCGATGCGGCTGCAGAATTCATTGATGGCGCCGGCGGTGAAGCCGCGCCGCCGCAGGCCTTTGATGGTGGGCATGCGCGGGTCGTCCCAGCCGGCCACATGGCCGCCGTCCACCAGCCGCGCCAGCAGGCGCTTGGACATCACCGTGTACTCCAGCGACAGGCGCGCAAACTCAATCTGGCGCGGGCGGCACGGCGCGCTGACATGGGCCAGCACCCAGTCGTACAGCGGCCGGTGGTCCTCAAACTCCAGCGTGCACAGCGAGTGGGTGACGCCCTCCAGCGCGTCGCACAAACAGTGGGTGAAGTCGTACAGCGGGTAGATGGGCCAGGCATCGCCGGTGGCGTGGTGGCGGGCGCGGCGGATGCGGTAGAGGGTGGGGTCGCGCATGTTGATGTTGGGCGAGGCCATGTCAATTTTTGCGCGCAGCACGTGTTCACCGTCGTTGAATTTGCCGGCGCGCATGGCGGCGAACAGTTGCAGGTTTTCGTCCACGCCGCGCCCGCGCCACGGACTGTCGCGGCCGGGCTCGGTGAGGGTGCCGCGGTAGGCGCGGATTTCCTCGGCGCTGAGGCTGCACACGTAGGCGTTGCCGTTTTTGATTAACTCCACGGCGAATTGGTACAGCAGCTCAAAATAATCCGAGGCGAAAAACAGCCGCCCGCCCCAGTCGCCGCCGAGCCAGCGCACGTCGTCCTTGATGGACGCGACAAACTCTGCGTTTTCCTTGCACGGGTTGGTGTCGTCAAAGCGCATGGAGCACGCGCCGCCGTAGTCGCGCGCCAGGCCGAAGTTAAGGCACACCGATTTGGCGTGGCCGATGTGCAGGTGGCCGTTGGGTTCCGGCGGAAAGCGGGTCACCACCGCGCTGGCGGCGTCGCGGGCGCGCTCATCGTCAATAATTTTGCGAATAAAGTGCGCGGGCATGCTCAGACGGTGGCGCTGATGTGGTTAATGTCGGCCGCCACCACGTGGGCGAACGGCGCGATGTCGTCATGGCTGCCGGCGCCGCTCAGGACGCCGACCGCGACCGCGCCGGCGTCCGCCGCCATGCGCAAATCGGCGGCGGTGTCGCCGACCACCATCACCTTGTCCACCGCGACGCCGAGCCGGCCGGCGATCTCAAGCAGCAGCAGCGGCGACGGTTTGGCCGGCAGGCCGTCGTCGCCGCAAACCACCAATTGCACCAGTTGCGCCGCGCCGCCGACGCCGAGTTGCGCCAGCGCCGCTTCGGTGGGCGCGCGGTCGTCGCTGGTGGCCACCGCCACTTGCAGGCCGGCGGCGGTGAGCGCGGCGAAAAGTTTCGGCAGGTCGGCCAGCGGCTTCACCGCCGCCGGTGACGGCGAAAGCGCGCCGCGCGCGCCGGGGGCGAATGATTCCTGCACCAATTTTTCGGCCTCGCCCCAGGGAAAACCGTGCTGGAACAAAACCGCCGCCGCGATGGTGTCCAATTTGGCCATGGGCGAGCAGGCGAACGGGCTGTTGCCGTGGATTTTGCCGGCGTCCTGGTCGTAACCCAAAGTGCGCAGCAATGCCCGCGACAATTGTTTGCCGCCGCCGGCTTTTTGCACCAGCGCATCGCAGGCGCCAAGCACCCGGCCGCCCCACAAAAGATGAAAGTCCACCAGCGTCCCGTCCTTGTCAAACACCACCGCGTCCACGGCGTAACTTTTGTCCGCCACCTTGACCGTTGCCACCGCCCTCACCCTGCGCTGATAATCGCGTCCAGTTCTTTTTTCAGGCGCGGCAGAATTTCGTCGTAGCGAAAGGCGCCGATTTTTTTTTCGCCGCGCTTCAGGTTCACAAAACGCGGCCCGCACCACAGGCCCAGGTCGGCGTCATCGGTTTCGCCGGGGCCGTTCACCCGGCAGCCCATCACGGCGATGGTGACAGCGTGGTTTTTTGCATGGGCCGCCAGGTCGCGCACTTTTTCGGCGAGGTCCACAAAAGATTCGTTTTCCACCCGCGCGCAACTGGGGCAACTGATGATGTTGAGTCCGCCGGGGTTGAAACGCACCACGCTGCGCACGCGGTTGTTTTTAATGTCATCCAGAATGGCGCGGCCGGCTTCCACTTCCTCGTGCTTGCGCGCGTTGGGCAAAGTGAGCGACACGCGAATGGTGTCGCCGATGCCGCGCCCGATTAACTGCTCAAACGCGATGCGCGTTTTAATGACGCCGTCCGGCGGCAGGCCGGCTTCGGTGACGCCGAGGTGCAGCGGCACTTCCGGCCGCTGGCCGGCGAAGCGGCGGTTGGCGTCCACCACTTTTGCCGGGTCGGAATCCTTCAGCGAAACGCAGTAGCGGGTGAAGCCGGCATCGTCCAGCACCGCACAGTGCGCCAGCGCGCTGGCCACCATGGGCGCCACTTTGTCGCCGGCCGGGAATTTCTCGCGCAACGCCGGGTCCACCGAGCCGCCATTCACGCCGATGCGGAGCGCACAGCCGCTTTCGCCGGCGGTGTCGGCGAGGAACTTCACCTTGTCCGGCCACGCCCGGCCGCGCTGGTGGTGGTACAGGTGGCCGGGGTTGTAGCGCAGCTTGTCCACCAGCGGCGCGCACACCGTGGCGATGCGGTAGTTTTCCTGCAAGTCCACGGCCAGGTTGGCGCCTGCGGTGCGCGCGCGAATCTCGCCGAGCGCGGCGGCGTCGGCTTTGCTGTCCACCGCAATGCGCACCAGGCCGGCGCCGGCGGCGCTGAGTTGGTTCACCTGCGCCGCGCAGGCTTCGGTGTTGCGGGTGGCGACGGCGCACATGCTCTGCACGGCGATGGGGTTGCCGCCGCCGATGGTGAGGCTGCCGATGGCGACGGCGCGGGTGGGGTTGCGGGTGGCGGTGCTCATGACGGTGGCGGCGGCGACGGTAGGATACACTGAATTGATGAACGCCGAGATGCTGGGTCGTGACGCGGTACTGGCGCACTTGAATGATGCCGCCGCCGGGGCGGCGGTGACCGTGGTGCGCGAGGTGGACTCCACCAACGCCCGGCTGCTGGCGCGGGGGCGCCATGCCGAGGTGTGCATCGCCGAAGTGCAGACCGCCGGCCGCGGCCGCCTGGGCCGTGCGTGGCACGCCGCGGCCGGCAGCAGCGTCCTGTTGTCGCTGGCGTGGAAGTTTGCCCCGGCAGCGGCGCTCAGCGGGCTGAGTCTGGCGGCGGCGGTGGGCGTTTGCCGCGCGCTGGAATCCCTCGGCGTCACCGAGGTCGGCGTCAAGTGGCCGAATGACCTGGTCGCCGCCGGGCGCGGCAAGGTCGGCGGAATTCTGGTGCAGAGCCGCGCCATGGGGGGCGGCGTTTTAGCCGTGGTGGGCGTTGGCGTGAATGTTAGTTTTGGCGGCGCGGAGTCCGGCCATGGCGGCGTGGACCTGGCCGCGCTGGGCTGCAAAGTGGACCGCAACCGTCTTGCCGCCGCCGTGGTCAATGAATGGTGCGCGGTCTTCGCCGAGTTTGCCGCGCGGGGTTTTGGCGCGTTTCGGGACGGCTGGCTGGCGCGCCATGTGTACGCCGGCGCCGCTGTCGTCACCGCCGATGGCCGGCGCGGGCGCATTAAAACCGTGGACGCAACCGGCGCGCTGGTGGTGGACGATGACGGCGGCGGTTTCACCGTCAGCGGCGGCGAAGTGCGGCTGGTGGAGTCGTGAACCTGTACCTTGACCTCGGCAACTCGGCGCTCAAGTGGAGCACCGCGCCGGCGCCGGAAGCCCGGCCGGCGCGGGTGGAGTTCGGCGCCGGCTTCAGCGCGCAACTGGCGGCGGCATGGTCAACGTTGCCGGCGCCGCAGCGGGTGGCGGCGGTGACGGTGGCATCGGCGCGGGACTTGGCCAAGGCGGCGGAAGTGGCGGACTCGTTGTGGGGAATGGCGGTGGAGCCGGTGGCGGCGGCGGCGCGGGGGTTCGGGGTGGTGAATCAATACACGGCGCCGGCGGCCCTCGGCGCCGACCGCTGGGCGGCGCTGGTGGCGGCGCGCCAGATGGTGGACACGGCGGCGGTGGTGGTGGACTGCGGGACGGCGTGGACGGTGGACGCGCTCAGTGCAGCGGGTGAGTTCACCGGCGGGGTGATATTAGCGGCGCCGCCAGTGGCGGCGGCGGCGGTGGCCGGCAGTGCGGAGGCGTTGGCGGCGACTCCGGTAACGGTGGACTCAGTGCTGCAGTCGCCGTTTGCGCTGGACACTGCCGGGGGGGTGGCGGCCGGGGCGGTGTTAGGGGCGGTGGGGGCGGTGGAATACGTGGTAAAATCCATGGCGCGCGCGGCCGGCGAGGAGCAGACGGCGCTGTTTTTGTGCGGCGGCGGGGCGGAATTGGTGCTGGCGCACTCGGCGCTGGCGTTTCGGCACTGCCCGGGGCTGGTGCTGGCGGGGCTGGGGGTGATGGTCGCTGCGGGTGAGGGCGAGGCGATGGACAGATGAAAAAACTGGTGATTTTCCTGTTGGTGGCGCTCAATGGGGCGCTGTGGTTTGGTCCGCAACTGGCGGAAATGCCCGGCGCGCCGGCGTGGGTGAAGGCGGCGGTGGAAACCGAGTTGCCCGACCACAACCCGGCCGCCCTGCGCCTGCGCGGCGACGCCGGGGCCGGGGTGCGGCTGCTGGGCGAGGCCGAGGTGCGGCAGTTGGGCGCGCGGCCGGCCTGTTTGCGCATCGGGCCGTTCACCGGTGACGGCGCGCTGCAGGCGGCGGCGGCGACGCTGGGCAAACTCGGCATCGCCTTTGAGGCGGTGACGGCGCCGGCGCGGCGGGTGGAATCGTGGCGGGTGTTTCTCGGCCCGTTCACCGACGAGGCCGAGGTGCAGCGCAACCGCCAGTGGCTCAGCCAGTCCGGCGAGGACGGGCATTTTGTGGTGCGCGAGGACGGCCGGATGCTGGTGTCCCTGGGCCTGTTCACCCAGCGGCGCACCGCCGCCGCCGAGCAGAGGCGGGTGATGGAAATCCTGGCCCTGGCCCCGCAAATCCGCCGTGAAATGCGCGGCCTGCCCGGCAGTGGCTGGCTGGAGACCGCCCAGCCGTTGAAACCGGAAGTGCTGCGCCCCGGCGAATGGGGTGACCCCGGCGCATCGGCGAGGGCGCTGCGCTGCCGGGGGTGAAGCCCGCATAGCTCAGGCGGTAGAGCAGCTGACTTGTAATCAGCAGGTCGGGGGTTCGAATCCCTCTGCGGGCTCCAGTTTGTCGGTTTGTTATAGTGCGGGGATTATGAGGTTGATGCAGTTTCAGGACGGGGACGCGCGCTTTGTCGGCGCGGTGGCCGGGGATGGGCGGTTGCGGCGCCTGCGCGGTGTTGAGTCGGTGTTTGCAATGGCCAGGGAAGCGGCCGATGGCGGCGCGGCCCTGGCCGATGTTGTTGCGCGGGCGGCCGGCGAGGCGATTGAAGAGGAACCATTGTTTGCGCAAGGGAAAGTTCTCTCGCCGGTGGACCATCCGGAGCCTGCGCGGATGATGGTTTCCGGCACCGGGCTGACGCATCTGGGCAGTGCGCAATCGCGGGACCAGATGCATGCAGATGACCAGGAGGCCGGGACGCTCACCGATTCCATGCGGATGTTTCGCCTTGGCCTGGAGGGCGGTAAACCGTCACCGTGCGAGTTTTTCGGCGCCCAGCCGGAGTGGTTTTACAAGGGTGACGGCGGCTGTGTGGTGCCGCCGGGGGCGGATATTGCGCGCCCCGCTTTTGCCGAGGGCGGCGGTGAGGAGGCGGAAATTGCCGGCGTTTACATCATTGACCGCAGCGGCATGCCGCACCGGATTGGCTTTGTTCTGGGCAATGAATTTTCCGACCATGTCATGGAGAAGCAGAATTACCTGTGGCTGGCCCATTCCAAGTTGCGCCAGTGCGCCATTGGCCCGGAGTTGCTGGCGGGAGATCTGCCGCGCAACATTCAGGGCCGCTCGTCCATTCGCCGCGACGGCCGGACCATCTGGCAGAAACCTTTTTTAAGCGGCGAAGACAACATGTGCCACAGCATCGCCAATTTGGAGCGCCATCATTTCAAGTACGCCGGGTTTTGCCGTCCCGGTGACATTCACCTTCATTTTTTCGGCGCCGCGGCGCTGAGTTTTTCCGATGATGTGCAAGCCGTCGATGGTGACGAGTTTGTGATTGAGTGCCCGGTATTCGGCCGTCCCCTGGTTAACCGTCTGCGGATTGCGAAGGCGGTGCGCGGGCGCGATGTGGGGGTTTTGTGATGGCTGGGGCGGCGGCTTCGGCCGGCCTGGAATCTGCCCGCCCCTTTGAGCGCATCGTGCAGACGATACGCACCCGTATTTTGTACGGCGACTATGAGCCCGGGCGCCATGTTTCGGAACAGCAAATCGCCACGGAATTCGGAGTGTCGCGCACTTCGGTGCGCGGGGCGATGCACTTTCTGTGCGCGGAAGGCGTACTGTCATTGGTGCCCAACCGAGGGGCGGTGGTGCCGAAATACGACCGCCGCCTGATCGAGAACACTATTGAAATTGTGGAGCATATGGAGGCCGCCGCCGGGGAACTTGCGTGCCGGCGCATCGGCGAGGAGAAGGTTGATTGGATAGACTTTCTCACCGGGCAGATGCATGCCGCTTTTAAGCGCGAGCAACGTTTGCGCTACTACCAACTGAACAAGCAAATCCACGAGGAGATTGTCCAGGCGTCCGGCAACAGCGTTTTGATTGGCGACTATGTCAAATACAACAACCGCCTTTACCGCACTCGGTTTCTGCCCGGTGACAATCAAGTCATTCTGGCGTCGGCCATGGAAGAACATCTGAGGATGGTGGATTTGCTGAGAAAAAGGGACGGCAAAGCCCTGGGCGCGCTTTTGTCCAGGCATCTCAGTCATGCGTGGCGGCGCGCCGGGGTTAATCCGGTGCATGCCGATGCCGCAAATAACCCCCGGGAGAAAACCGGGTGAAGGTTGAGGGGACATGTCATAAATTTTTTTCACAAATTGTATACAATTAGTGGAATTGTGATACATTCCCATGGTCTTTTCATCACCCAAGGGGGAATTTACTATGAAAAACAATACTTTAGTTCTGGCCGCGGCCTGCTTTTTTTCGCTGGGGATTGCGCCGGCCGCGCTGGCCCAGCAGGAGATTGTCTTTGCCGTCGGTGCCAATGTCGGCTCGGTGCAAGGGGACACCGCCCAGGAATTCGCCAGACTTGCCAATGAAAAACTTCGCGGCCGGGCGAAGATCACCTTCTACCACTCCGGCCAATTGGGCAAGGACAAGGAGTTGATGCAGAAACTCAAAATCGGCAGCGTTCATTTGTCCATGCCGTCTTCGGTGATGGCCAATGTGGCGCCTGAGTTTGGTGTTTTTGACATGCCGTTTATCATCCGCGACCGCGAGCATCTGGCGCGCGTTGAGGACAAGGTGTTCTGGAAGCACATTGCCCCCAAAGCGGAGGAGAAAGGCTACCAAGTGCTGGCCATCTGGGAAAACGGCGTCCGCCAGATTACCAACAACACCCGGCCCATCACGACGCCGGCGGATTTGGCCGGCATTAAGTTGCGCGTGCCGGGAAACAAGTGGCGCGCCGTCATGTTTGCGGAGTGGGGCGCCAATCCGACCAAGATGTCTTTCGGCGAGGTGTTCACCGCTCTGGAGACCCGGGTCATTGACGGGCAGGAAAATCCGCTGGCGAACATTGATGCGGCGAAATTAAACGAGGTGCAAACCTATCTTTCCATGACGTCCCACGTCTATTCGCCTTCGTATCTGGTGACCAGCGTGAAAACATGGAAAAAGTTGCCGCGCCGGGTGCGCCGGGTTTTGCAGAAAACCGCCCGTGAAATGGAATTGTGGGCGCGCGCCGAGGGCCAGCGCAAGGACAACCTCCTGCGGGGCAAAATGCAGGCGGCCGGCATGAAAGTGAACGATGCCGACCAGGAATCTTTCATCCGCGCCAGCGCGCCGGTGTATGCAAAGTTCGCCGAAGAGGTGCCCACCGGGCGCGACTTGATTGACGCCGTGCAGGGCCTTTAACCGGCGCCGCCGCTGATGAGGGTGCGGTCGCTGTTGGACAAGGCGCTGCAGGGCGTTTGCGTCCTGCTGATGCTGGGGCTGGCGGTGATGGTGCTGGCGGCTGTTCTGCTGCGCACCATCGGCAAGTCGCCGCTCTGGTATGACGAGGTGGCGGCCATTTGGCTGGTATGGCTGACCTTTTTCGCCGCCACCCTCGTCACCCTGAGGCGCGCGCACCTGGGTTTTGACGGCGCAATCAAGATAATGGCGCCGCCGCTCCGCCGCATGCTTTTTGTGGTGGCGGAGGCGGCGTCGTTAATTTTTTACGCGGCCGCCGCGGTTTACGGCTGGCGCGTTTTGGACATTATCGCCGGTGAGACGCTCATCAGTCTGCCGTGGCTGGGGTATGAGGTTGTGCAAGGGGTGATTCCCGTGACCGCGGCGCTGATGTTCATCTCGCAGTTGCTGAGCGCGCCGGATGCATGGCGGCGCCTGAACGAATGATTGCCCTGCTTACCGTCATCCTGTTTGCAATGGTGGCCATTAACGTGCCCATTGCGGTGACCCTGGGCATCATCGGCACCGTCGGCCATCTGGCCAACACCGGGGAGTTGGGGCTGTACGACATGCCCCTCAAGTTGTTTGAAGGGGCGACCAATTTTCCGCTGATTGCAATTCCGCTGTTTGTTCTGGCCGGTGCGCTGATGAACACCACCGGCATTTCCGCGCGGCTGATAGAACTGGCGATGGTGCTGGTGGGTTTTGTCCGCGGCGGGCTGGCCATGGTCAACGTGGCGGTGTCCATGTTCTTTGCCGAAATTTCCGGCAGCGCCGTGGCCGATGTTGCGGCGACCGGTTCGGTGATGATTCCGGCCATGAAAAGGCGCAAGTACTCCCCGGCATTTGCCGCGGCGGTGACCTCGTCCTCCGCATCGCTGGCCATCATTATCCCCCCGTCCATCCCGATGATTCTCTACGCCGCATTCGCCGATGTGTCGGTGGTGCAGTTGTTTGTGGCCGGCATCGTGCCGGGCGTGCTGGGCGGTTTTGCCATGCTGTGCGTGTGCTGGCTGGTCGCCCGCCGCTACAACCTGCCACGCGAGGCCGCTTTTGACTTGGTCAATCTGGGGCGGAAATTCTGGGCGGCCAAGTACGCCCTGATGCTGCCGGTCATTATTTTGGGGGGCATTTTCGGGGGGCTGGTGACGGCCACCGAAGGCGCCGGGCTGGCGGTGCTGGCGGCGGCGGTCATCGGCTTTGGCATTCACCGCGATTTGGATATTCGCCGGTTTCACAAGGCGCTGATCGAGGGCGTGATGCAAACCGGGGCCGTGATGCTGCTGGTGTCCACATCGGCGGTGCTGGGGTTGTTTCTGACGCAAAGCCAGGTGCCCCAGCAGTTCGCCGCCTGGGCGGTGGCGGCGGTTGAAAACAAATACCTGGTGCTGGCGCTGCTCAATGGTTTGCTGCTGCTGCTGGGGATCTTCCTGCACGGGGCGGCGGCCATTGTGCTGGTTGTCCCCATTGTCCTGCCGCTGGCCCTGGCTGTGGGGGTGGACCCGCTGCATTTCGGGTTGATTGTGACTTTGAATTTGGCCATCGGCCAGCAGACGCCGCCGGTGGCCAGCGTCCTGGCCACATCATGTTCCATCGCCAAAGTGGACATGGCGCGGGCCACTCGCGCCAATTTGCCGTTTATCGGCATTCTGCTGGCGGCGCTGCTGCTGGTGACTTACGCGCCCGCGGTGCCTTTGTTTCTCGTGGAGTATTTTTACCGGTGAACAGGCTGCGGATAGCGTTTGTTCCCGGAGACCCCGGCGGCATTGGCCCGGAGTTGACGGTGAAGGTTTTGTCATCGCCTCCTCCCGATGTGGATATTCTGCTGGTCGGGGATGAAAAAGTTGTCACCCGCGGGGAGCAAACCGCCGGCGCGCGCATTGACCGCACTCCGGTGGCCGGGGATTCCTTATCCGCCGCATGGCCCGCGCACCCTCACCCTCTCTTGTTCTTGCAACAAAATGGCGCTTCGCCGGAAGAGATTGCTCCCGGCAGCGCCACGGCCGCCGGCGGGCGGGCGTCACTGCGGGAGTTGGAGTGCGCCGTTGATTTGGCGGCGCGCGGCATTGTGGATGGCGTGTGTTTTGCCCCGCTCAATAAACAGGCGATGAAACTGGGGGGAATGGACGCGCAGGACGAACTTCACCACCTCGCCGGTTTTCTGGGGTTCAGCGGCTGTCTCAGTGAAATTAACATCACCGACGCGGGCGTGTGGACGAGCAGGGTGACCAGCCATGTGCCGCTGCGCCGGGTGCCGGATTTAATTGACCGGGAAAAAATCAAGGCATCGGCGCGGCTTTTATCGCGCGCTTTGCGGGAATACGGGGTGCCTTCTCCGCAAATCGCGGTTGCCGCGTTGAACCCCCATGGCGGTGACGGCGGCAACTTCGGGCGGGAGGAAATTGACATCATCGCCCCGGCGGTGAAGGAATTGCGCGAGGAGGGCATGCGGGCGGCCGGGCCGTATCCCGCCGACACGTTGTTTCGCCGGGTGCTTTCAGAAAACATTCACGGCGTGGTGACCATGTACCATGACCAGGGGCAAATCGCCCTGAAGTTGCAGGGCTTTGAGCGCGGCGTGTCGGTGCTGGGCGGTTTGCCGGTGGCGGTGGCGACGCCGGCGCATGGCACCGCATATGATATCGCCGGGCGGAATGCGGCCTTCACCGGCGCCACCGAGGCGGCGCTGCAAGTGGTGATTCGGATGGCGGCGCAAAAGCGCGAGCGCGCCCGGGGCCAAGAGCAGCATGAAAATTAAACACGTCAGGGCAAAAGTATTTCGCTGGAAGGGTGAAGTGGTTCCGCCGCAGAGTCACTTTTGCACCAATCCCATGGACTTGCTTGCCGGCATCGACTCAAGCCGCGACACCATGGCGCCGTTCCGCTTTCACGAATGGCTGGTGGTGGAGGTGGAATGCGACAACGGGCTGGTGGGAACGGGCAACGCCGCGCTGGCGCCGTCGGTGGCCCAAAAGGTGGTCAATCATTTCCTGGCGCCGCTGGTTATCGGCGCCGACCCCTGGGATTATGAGTTGCTGTGGCAGCGCATGTACCGCAGCACCGTGGCCTGGGGCCGGAAGGGCGTTGCCATGGCCGCGATTAGCGCGGTGGACTTGGCCGTCTGGGATATTTTAGGCAAGGCGGCGCGCCAGCCGGTGTTCAAACTGCTGGGCGGCCGGCTGAAGGAAAAAATACCGGTTTACGCCAGCAAACTGTACAGCCAGCCGCTGGACTCGCTGGCCGCCGAGGCGGAAAAGTACCGGCGGCAGGGTTTTCAGGCGGTGAAAATGCGTTTTGGCTGGGGCCCGGCCGACGGCGCCACGGGCATGCGGCGCAACGTGGACCTGGTCAAAACGGTGCGCGACGTTGTGGGTGACGATGTGGACATCATGGCCGAGGCCTACATGGGCTGGACCATGGAATATGCCCGGCGCATGCTGCCGCTGCTGTCGCCCTTTAATTTGCGCTGGCTGGAGGAGCCGGTGCTGCCGGACCACATCAACAATTACGCCGAACTGCGCGCGCTGGGCGATATTCCCATCTCAGGCGGCGAGCATGAGTTCACCCTGCATGGGTTCCAGCAACTGCTGGATGCGGGCGCCGTGGACGTTGTGCAATACGACACCAACCGCGTCGGCGGCATCACCGCGGCGCGCAAAGTCAATGCGCTGGCCGCGGCGCACGGCGTGCCGGTGATTCCCCATGCCGGGCAGATGCATAACTACCACCTGGTGATGTCCGACCTGAACTGCCCCATGGCCGAGTATTTTCCGGTGCATGGCGTGGAGATCGGCAACGAATTATTTTATTACCTGTTTGACGGCGACCCCGAGCCGCAGGACGGATTCCTGCAGTTGTCGGATGACGTGCCGGGCCTGGGCATTTCCATCAGCACTGCACACGCCGGTAATTTTGACATTGTGGAAGAGTGAAACGGGCCGCCGCCCGGCGTCACCCCATCCACCGCCGCCACCAGGCCTGAAACATCAGCGCCGTCCACAAATTCGTTTCGTGGTTGCGCCGGCCCGACAGGTGTTCCTGCCATTGGCGGCGCACCGGGAGGGGCTGGAATAAACCGTGCGCGTTCAGCGATTTTTCGCTGAGCAAATCTTCCGCCCATTCGCGCAGCGGGCCGCGCAGCCAGTTGCTGTAGGAAACCACAAAGCCCTGCTTGGGGCGGTCGATGAGTTTGCGCGGGACATGCTTGTACAAAACGTTGCGCAGCACCCACTTGCTCTCGCCCCCGCGCAATTTGAAACGGTTCGGCAGACTCCAGGCGAAAGCCACCACCCGGTGGTCCAGAATCGGCACCCGCACCTCCAGCGACACCGCCATGCTGGCGCGGTCCACCTTGGTCAGGATGTCGTCCGGCAGGTAGTTCAGCGTGTCGATGAACAGCATGCGCGACAGTGCATCGCCGAGCAGGCCGCCGGGCTCGGCGATGGCGGCGGTGACCTCGGCATCACCGATGTGCGGCATCAGTTCACGGTGATGCCAGGCGTTGATGCGGTGGTAGCGCATGCGGCCTTCGCCCACCGCAAGCCGCTGCCGCTGGTGGCGCATGAAATCTTCCAGCCGCGGCGGCCGGCACGATTCCGGAATGCGATCCCACAGTTCAGTCACCGTTTTTCGCGTTGTGCGCTTGAATGCATCGGCGCGCGAGGCGTTGCGGCGCAGCACCAGCGGATACTGGCCGTAGCCGGCGAACAACTCATCACCGCCGTCGCCGGACAGCGCCACCGTGACATTGCGCCGCGTCAACTCGGAAAGGATAAAAGTGGGAATCATGGACGGGTCGGCAAACGGCTCGTCGTACACATCGGCCAGTTTTGGAATCACCCGCAGCGCATCGGCGGACGTGACATACAACTCGGTGTGGTCGGTGCCCAGGTGCTGTGCCACCGCGGCGGCGTGGGGCGCTTCGTCGCCCTCCTCAAAGCCGATGGAAAAAGTGCGCACCGGCCGCGCCGACAGCGACTGCATCAGCGCCACCACGGTGGACGAGTCGATGCCGCCGGACAGGAACACGCCGAGCGGCACGTCGGCAATCATCCGCCGCCGCACCGCATCGCTGAGCAGGCGCTCCAATTCCTCCACCGCCTCGCCGTCGCCGCCGTCAAACGGCACCTTTTGCGCGGCGCGGATGATGTCGGTGAGTTGCCAGTAATGTTCAATCGTGGTTGCACCGTCGGCGTTGCGGACCAGCATGGCGCCGGGCGCCAGCGCGTGGATGCCTTCATAAATGCTGAGCGGATTCGGCACGTAACTGAAGCGCAAAAAAGACGCCGCGGCCAGGGGCGAGATGCGCGGCGTCCATTCGGGGTGGGCGCGCAGCGCCTTGAGTTCCGAGCCGAACAGAAATAATCTTCCCGCCGCGCCGTAGTACAGCGGCTTGATGCCGAGCCGGTCGCGGGCCAGGTAAAGTTTTTGCTCCGCACCGTCCCAGGCCGCAAAGGCGAACATGCCGATGAGTTTTTCCAGCGTCGCCCGCACCCCCCATGCGGCGCAGCCCTCCAGCAGCACTTCGGTGTCGGAATGCCCGCGAAAAGTTTTGCCGGCGCGCACCAGGTCATCGCGTAACTCGGCGGCGTTGTACACCTCGCCGTTGTACACCAGCGTCCACCGCCCGCAGGCCGACACCATGGGCTGGCGGCCGGCATCGGACAGGTCAATGATGGAGAGTCGCCGAAACCCCAGCGCAACCCCGGCCCGCGCATCGCACCACACCCCGCCGTCATCGGGCCCGCGCGGGCGCAAGGTGGCGGCCATGGCCTCGGCCGCCGCCCGCAAACGGTCTTCAGGCGCGCCGGCCCGGGTGACAAAACCCGCTAAGCCGCACATGGCATGTTTGCGCTGCAGGGTGAAAGCGGTGGCATGGCGCGTTAATGTAGCACATTGACGGCGGCGGTTAATCGTCGCCGAGCACGGTGCGCGCCAGGGGCAAATACTGCTTCTCAACAATTTGCGCTACGTCAAAATTCTTTTTTGCGTAGTCGCGAATTTGCCGGCGCATGCCGAGGGCGGTGGCGCGGTTTTTTGCAATGACGGCGGCGACATGCTCGCGGTCGGTGATTTTGTCTTCCGCGACGACGTCAATGAACGGCAGCGAGGCATCCAGATTGGTCGCGCCGGCCTCGGAAACCACCAGGCCGAGGCCGCCGGCCATGGCTTCCAGACACACGTTTGCATGCCCCTCGGATTCGCTCAGCAGCACCAGGCTGGCGTAGTCGCTTAATTCATTTTCAATTTGCTCCCGGCTCCATTCACCGAGGTAGTTTTCGCTGAGCCCTCTGTCATCATCCATGGGCCCGGCAAAATCCAATCCGGGAATGCCACAAAAAAGATGCTGCCGCTTTCTGCGGTTGACGATGGCCAGGTAAATGGAACGCTCTTTGTGCTTTGGCGTTTCGGTGAAGCGGTACTTTTCGGTCATCAAGCCGTTGGGAATAGTGTGCGCGCGGCCGGGCGCGGCGCCGGCCGCCAGATAATGGCGCCGGATGTTTTCGGACAGGCAGATGATGTGCGCGTTTTTGCGCAGCGCGCGGCGGTGAAGGGGGTAACTGGCAAGCGAAACTTCCGGCGAATGGTCGGTGAGAAAAACAGCGCCGCAACGCAGCCAGCGACTCAGGTCAAAGTAGCGGGGATTTTTGATGTGCACCAGGTCGGCGCGGAAAGAGTTCACCTCGCGGACGATTTTCAGCCGCCGCGGAATGCTCGCGCCCTCCACCATACCGGCCACGCGCACTTCGTGCCCCAGGCGCTCCAGAATTTGGCGGTAGTTGTGGATTCCCAACTGAATGCCGCTGTAGGCCACCGGCGGAACAGGCGGGCCGGTGCATAAGAGGAAAGCGATTCTCATCGCGCCGCCTCGGTCCGGCGCAAAGTTGCCGGGTGGGGGAATTTTTCCTTAAGTGTCCTTAGCGACCAGCCGGCCGGCGGGACGGCTTATTGATTAGTGCACGAAAATCCCTTATTTTTAGCCGCTGATGGCTGGTGAGGGTTGCCCGCAGAGCGGGGGCGGTTTACTTAACCGCAAAGCCCGGCCGCAGCCTCGCCAACGAAAAAAACCGCAGAAAACCGCCATGAAAGCCGCCCGGTCATCGCACCTAAGGACACTTAAGAACGAACCGCAGAATTCCGCCCCCATTGGCATTGTTGTGGACAGCCTGGGCGGGGGCGGCGCCGAGCGGATTGCGCTTGTGGTTGCCGAAGGGTTGGCGGCGGCCGGGCACCGGGTGGACCTGCTTTTATGCACCACCCGCGGGCATTACCTGCCGGCGGTGCGCGGTTATGCGCGGGTGTGCACTTTGCATACGCGCTATTGGAGCAGCCGCCGGCGCGAGTTGCGCCGCGCTGTCCATCCATCGGTGCGCGTCGCGCATTTTGGACCGCGCTGGAGTCCGCTGTGGTTTTCATGGCTGCGGGTGGCGGCGCGCCTGCCCGGCATCGCGCCCGCATTGTGCAGCAGCAAACAGGCGCACACCGCCCTCGCCGCCGCCGACTACATCCGCCGGGAGCGGCCGCGGGCGCTGCTTGCGCTTCTGGAGGGCGGTGAAGTCGCTGCGCTGCTCGGCAACAGATTGGCGGCGCAAAAAACGCGGGTGGTGGTTTCGTTTCGCTGCGCGATGGTGGACCGAAAACCCGGCGCGCTGCGTTTTGCGAAAATTTTTTTGCCGTCCGCCAGTGCCTTCACCGCCGTCTCAGACGGACTCGCCGGCGATGCGGCGCATGAAATGAACTTGCCGCGCGAAAAAATTCGCACGATATACAACCCGGTGGCGGTGCCGGCATCTCTGGCGGCGGCGGCGCCGGCGCATGCGTGGTTTAAAGATTCTTCCGTGGCGGTCATTCTTGCCGCGGGCAGGCTGTTTGTGCAAAAAGACTTTCCCACTCTGCTGCGCGCTTTTGCCCGGCTGGCGAATCAAAAAATGCGCCTGGTCATTGCCGGTGAAGGCGGCGAGCGCCTTGCTCTGGAAAATCTTGCAAGTGAACTGGGCATTGCCGGGCGCGTGGATTTCCCCGGCTGGGTTGCGAATCCGTTTGCACTGATGTCCCGCGCGCGGCTTTTTGTCTTGTCCTCGCGCTACGAGGGGCTGAGCAATGTGCTGATAGAAGCGCTGGCCTGCGGCTGCCCGGTGGTCAGCACCGACTGCCCGCATGGCTCGCGCGAGATTCTGGAAAACGGAAAATGGGGCGCGCTGGTGCCGGTGGGTGATGATGCCGCGCTTGCCGCGGCCATGGAAGATGCGCTGCGGACGCAGCCTGACCGCGGCGCGCTGCGCGGGCGCGCGGAATTTTTTACGGTGGAACGGACGGTTAGGGAATACGAAAAAATTCTGGTGAACGGCGGCGGGATAACGGAAGTCCAATGAGGATTAACGACCGTATCCGGCGCTGGAAATTTTCCCGCAAGGGGAGATTGCCATGCCTGGTATTTAATCTTACCCGCGGAATACGCGGCGGCTTGTGGCTTCGGTACGACAGCCGGCGAGATCTTTACCACGCCCATATTCCCGGGCATGGCGCGCGCATTTACCTGTCACGGCCGCATCAAGCCTGGCGCATGCGCCGCGGCGCAATCGCCAGGCTGGAACAATTGGCGCGGATGTATTCGCTTGACACGGTGGAGGTTGCCGACCGCGATGTGGTGGTGGATGCGGGCGCCAACATTGGCGAACTTGGCATGTATTACGCGCTTGTGCGGGGGCGGGATGTGAATTATTTCGCCCTTGAGCCGGTTGACAAAGAGGTGCAGTGCTGCCGGTTAAACAACCCCGGTAAAACGGTGCTGCAGCAGGCGTTGTGGAAAGAAAACGGCCGCGTTAGATTTTACCGGTCCACCGCATACAATGACGACAGTTCCATTATTGAGCCGCTGCATTATGAGAGCGCGGCTGATATTTCGGCCGTCACCGTGGAAAAATTTGCCAACCGCCACGGCATCGATAAAATTAAAATTCTGAAAGTCGAAACCGAGGGCGCCGAGCCGGAGGTTTTAATGGGCGCGGAGAAAATTCTCCACCGCATCGAGTATGTCGCCGCCGACCTCGGTCCCGAGAGAGGGCCGGAGGAAAAGTCGACGTTTCCCATGGTGGTGGATTTTTTGTATTCGCGGGGATTTAAGTTGGCCAGCGAGTACGGCTATTACCGAAGAAATTTTCTTTTTCGGAATCACAACCCGGCCTGTCGATGAATGCGTTGCGCGGCCCTCACCCTCTGCGCCGGCACCGCCGCAGCGCATGGGTGAGGGCCGGGACAATCCGCCACTTTCCCCCGCGCACCGCGTAGAAAAGAATTCGCCGCAGCGTCCGCCCGGCGACCCGGCGGTCGGCTTCGGTGGTCGCCAGCGCGCGCAGGCAGGTGACGATTTCCACCGCCAGGTCAAGGCGGTTTTCTTTCAGCAGGCGGCGGCACTGGGCGCTGGCGTCATTGATGCGGTGGGCTTTGATTGGCGACGGCAGTTGCGCCACCAGCGGGAGCAGGGCGCGCGGGTCGCGGGCGGTTTCCACCGGGTCGGGTCTGCCGTTTTGCCGGGCCCAGGCCGACAGCACGGCGGCGGAGCCGCAATGCCAGCGCAGCGCCTGGTCGCGGCCGGAGAGGTTGGCGGATTTCTTGTCCGGCGCGTATTGGCGGTAGCGGTAGAGCGGCGCGCCGTTCAGGTTTGCCAGGCGGTGCTTTTCCGCAAGTCGAAACGACAAGTCAAAGTCCTGCAGCACGGCAAAGAAGGGGCGGTAAACCATTCCGCCGAGTTCACCCGCCACTGTGGCGCGCAGCATCACCGTCTGGTTGGTCTGCACTATCACCCGGCGCACCTGAACCTCCAGCGGCAGGCCTGCATCCTGCAGCGGCGTTCTTTCACGTTGCACTTTGAGCACCCGGCCCTCCGCATCAATGAAGACGCAGCGGCATGCGACCGCGGCGACGTCCGGGTTGGCATGCAGAAAGTCCGCCTGCCGCCGCAGACGGCCGGGAAGCGATTCGTCGTCGCTGTCCATCATTGCAATGAACTCGCCGCGGGCCAGCGCGATGCCGGTGTTGCGCGCGGCGGCCAGGCCGGCGTTTTGCTGGTGCAGTACACGCATGCGCGCATCCCGTTTTTCATAACCGGCAAGCACCGCCGCGGAACCGTCGGTGGAACCGTCGTCCACGATGATGAGTTCAATATCCTCCAGAGTCTGCGCAAGGATGCTGTCAATCGCGGCGGCAAGGTACGGCAGGCCGTTGTAAACCGCCATGACAACGCTGACGCCGGGCGCGGACATTACGGCGAGCCGCTGCGCAGGCGCGCCCACGACAGAAAATAACGCGCGCGAATTTTTCGCCGCAGCGACGGTGCGACGCCGGGGTAGCCGTAAAAATTCTTGATGGACAAAATCGCGTCCACCACTTCGCGCACCTCGCGCAACTCTTGCATGGTTGCGCAGGGATAATGGCGGCGCCAGATGAAACGCCGGACGGCGCCGGCGGAAGGGTGAATGTGGAAACGCGCCAGATGCTTTTGCGCGGTCTTAATGTGGTTGGCGATTCTGGTTTCGTTGTTCACGCCGCTGAGTTGGCGGCGGTGGCGGCGGTAGCGCAGGAGCGGCGTTTTCAGGTTGGCCATCACCACCGCCGGACAGGCGTCCACCCAGAAAAGATAATCCTGCGCGCTCAGGTAATCCTCGTTAAAAATCAGGCGGTTTTCCCTCACCGTCGACGCGCGCATCATCACCGACGGATGGCACAGCGGCGGCCCGAGCAAAAGGTGCGATTTAATTTCCCGGTCGCCCAACGGCACACGCCACAGCCGCTCCTTGGCCTCGCTGAACATCACCGCCCGCGCGCCGGCAATGCCGACCGCCGGGTTTGCATCGAGGAATTCTTTTTGCGCGCCAAGCCGGGTGGCAAAGCAAATGTCATCGGCGTCCATGAGGGCAAGGTAAGCCCCCGCCGCCTCGCGCATCAGTTGGTTGCGGCAGTGACTGAGCCCGCGATTCCGCTCGTTGCGCAAAACACGAATGCGCGAATCCCGCGCCGCAAAGCCGGCGATGATTGCGCCGCTGCCGTCGGTGGACCCGTCGTCCACAA
Source organism: Gammaproteobacteria bacterium (assembly GCA_028817275.1). GTDB lineage: Bacteria > Pseudomonadota > Gammaproteobacteria > Arenicellales > Spongiicolonaceae > Spongiicolonus > Spongiicolonus versatilis. The sequence continues at coordinate 385 of JAPPPZ010000021.1, read as the reverse complement.
TCAGAAACTCAAAATCGCCGAAGGTTTGCTTCAGCACACTGTCAGCAGCCTCGCCCACAAACGGCGCGGCGTTGAACACCGACATCAAAACGCTAATCTCAGGCGCGGGCATGGGGCGGGATTGTAATATGGAAAGCGTGGGCGGCGCAGTTAAACTCAGCCTGTCAGATAAAAATCCAGCGCCCGAAAAAACACCGCCGCCGGGATAACGTCCACGCCGTCTTCATGGAACTGGCGGGGTCCGGTGTAGACAAATATTAACCGCGCTTGCGGGTGTTCTTCCTTGAACAAGCGCAGCCCTTTAAGGTCTTCACGCCGCACCCGGGGCGTGTTTTTGACTTCAACCGCCATCACCCCCCGCGCGCCGTAAAGAACGAAGTCCACC
>JAPPPZ010000059.1 GCA_028817275.1 Gammaproteobacteria bacterium | reverse complement strand
CGGCGAGTGGCGTTTTTGACTGGCGGCGGCGGCGCCGTTCGGGCAAAAAAAATCGGCGAGACCGGAATCTCGCCGATGGAGTGTCGGGGCTGGTGGCGGAGCGGACGGGACTTGAACCCGCGACCCCCGGCGTGACAGGCCGGTATTCTAACCAGCTGAACTACCGCTCCGGTTCTCGTTTTTCTGGTGGGCGCTGCAGGAATTGAACCTGCGACCTTCGCCTTGTAAGGGCGACGCTCTCCCCGGCTGAGCTAAGCGCCCGGCGGGGCCGCGCGCCGTTGCGGTCAGTTAACCGCGTCTTTCAGCGCCTTGCCGGCCTTGAACTTTGGCGACTTGGACGCGGCAATGTGGATGGATTCACCCGTTCTCGGGTTGCGCCCCTGGCGGGCTGAGCGTTCACTGACGCTGAAGTTTCCGAATCCGGCGATGCTGGCCACATCCCCGTTGCTCAGGGCGGTGGTGATGGATTCAAAAACTTTTTCCACGGCGCGGCTGGCCGAGGCTTTGGAAATGTCGGCGGCATCCGCGACAGCGCTTACGATGTCTGCTTTGTTCACAGTTTTCTCCTCAGGTGATTGGGTTTAAGTGGGCGGATTTCAGCGGCGCAAAACGCCGTTCAGCACCGCTGATGGCGTGGGACACGCGGTGCCTCTGAAATCTCATTGCGGGAAAACATAGCACAAAACCGCCGCGCCGGGGGGATTTTTTTCAGCGCGCACCGGGCGCACTGGCGGATGGCGAAGCCGGGGCGCGCGGCGGTTAGTGGGTGGTGAGTTCGCCGAGGGGGGCGGCCGGGCGGCGCGGGCGCGGTTTTTTCTGGCGCGGCCCGTCGGTGCGGGCGCGGGGGCGGCGCGGGGTGGGGTTTTCCAGCGCCACTTTCAGCACCTGGTCGATCCACTTCACCGGGGTGATGGTGATGCCGTCCTTGATGTTGTCGGGAATCTCGGTCAACTCCTTTTCGTTCTCGGCCGGAATCAGCACCGTCTTGATGCCGCTGCGGTTGGCGGCGAGGAGTTTTTCCTTGAGGCCGCCCACCGGCAGCACCTCGCCGCGCAGGGTGATCTCGCCGGTCATGGCCACATCGGCGCGCACCGGGTTGTCGGTGAGGGCCGAGATGATGGCGGTGCACATGGCAATGCCGGCGCTGGGGCCGTCCTTGGGCGTGGCGCCTTCGGGGACGTGGACGTGGACGTCGCGGTCTTTGTAGAACTCCGGGTCCACGCCGTACACGCCGGCGCGGTTGCGCACCACGCTCACCGCCGCCTGAATGGATTCCTGCATCACATTGCCCAGTTTGCCGGTGAACATCTGCTTGCCCTTGCCCGGCATCACCACCGCCTCAATGCTGAGCAATTCGCCGCCCACCGAGGTCCACGCCAGGCCGGTGGCCTGGCCCACCTGGTTGGCGGCGTCCACTTTGCCGAAGCGGAAGCGGCGGACGCCGAGGAAGCGGGGCAGATTGCGCGGGGCGACGCTGACCTTTTTCTTCCTGGTGTTGAGCAGCAGTTCCTTGGCCACCTTGCGGCAGATTTTGGAGATTTCGCGCTCCAGCCCGCGCACCCCGGCCTCGCGCGTGTAGTAGCGGACGATGTCCAGAAGGACCGGCTTGCGGATGTCAATCTCGCTGTTCTTCAGGCCGTTCTCGGCAATTTGTTTCGGCACCAGGTAGCGGGTGGCGATGTGCAGTTTCTCGTCCTCGGTGTAGCCGGACAGGCGGATGACCTCCATGCGGTCGAGCAGCGGCGGCGGAATGTTGAGGGTGTTGGCGGTGGCCAAAAACATCACCTCCGACAGGTCGTAGTCCACCTCAAGGTAATGGTCGTTGAAAGTGTGGTTCTGCTCCGGGTCCAGCACCTCCAGCAGCGCCGATGACGGGTCGCCACGGAAGTCCACCGTCATCTTGTCCACCTCGTCCAGCATGAACAGCGGGTTGCGGCTTTTGACCTTGGTCAGGTTGCTGATGATTTTGCCCGGCAGCGAGCCGATGTAGGTGCGGCGGTGGCCGCGAATTTCGGCCTCGTCGCGGACGCCGCCGAGGGACATGCGGGTGAACTTGCGGTTGGTGGCGCGGGCGATGGATTTGCCGAGGGAGGTCTTGCCGACGCCGGGCGGGCCCACCAGGCACAGGATGGGGCCTTTGATTTTTTTGATGCGCTGCTGGACGGCGAGGTATTCAATGATGCGCTCCTTCACCTTCTCCAGGCCGTAGTGGTCGGTCTCCAGCACCTTCTCGGCCGAGGCCAGGTCTTTACGGATGCGGGTGCGCGCCTTCCACGGCACCGACACCAGCCAGTCGATGTAGTTGCGCACCACCGTCGCCTCGGCCGACATGGGCGACATCATTTTCAGTTTTTTCAATTCGCCCTCGGCCTTCTCGCGCGCCTCTTTGGACATGCCGGACTTGGCGATTTTTTTCGCCAGTTCGTCGGCCTCGCCGCCGCCCTCCTCGTCGCTGAGTTCTTTCTGAATTGCCTTCATCTGCTCGTTCAGGTAGTACTCGCGCTGGCTTTTTTCCATCTGCTTTTTCACCCGGCCGCGGATGCGCTTTTCCACCTGCAGCATTTCAATTTCGGCCTCCATCATTTTCAGCACGTGCGCAAGGCGCTTGCGCACGTCGCGCATTTCCAGAATGGCCTGCTTCTCGCTGATTTTTAAGTTGAGGTGCGCGGCGATGGTGTCGGCCAGCCGCCCGGCGTCGTCCAGGCCGGACAGGGAGTTCAAAATCTCCGGCGAGATTTTGTTGTTGAGTTTGATGTAGCGCGCGAATTCGGCGGTGACGCTGCGCACCTCGCGCTCGGCGTCCTCACCCTCCTCCATGGGCACCGGCACAAACGGCGACACCCGCGCCGCAAAATATTCCTCGGTTTCGCTGTAGCCGTCGATGCAGATGCGCTTTTCGCCCTCCACCAGCACCTTGACCGTGCCGTCCGGCAGTCTCAGCATCTGCAGGATGCTGGACATGGTGCCGACGGTGTAGATGGCATCGGCACCGGGGTCGTCGGCGGCGGCCTCCTTCTGCGCCACCAGCAGGATGTGGCTGGTGGCGGCGTGCATGGCGCGCTCCAGCGCCTTGATGGATTTGGGCCGGCCCACGAACAACTGGATCGCCATGTTGGGGAACACCACCACGTCGCGCAGCGGCAGCACCGGCATTGCGCCGGCCGGCTGCAGCGAGGTTTTTCGGCCGGTGGTTTTTTTGGTCATGGTTTTCGGCTCCGCATCAGCGGGGGTTTTGCAGCGGTGAATTTTTTGGCCGTCATTTTCGCCCCCGGCGGCGGCGCTTGCGGCCCGCCGGGCGGCATTTCCGGGCCCTCAGGCGCGGCTGGCGCGGGCGCGGTTGCTGTCCTCGTACACGTACAGCGGCGCCGCGCCTTCGTTAATCACGCCGGCGTCCACAATGACCTCCCGGACATTGGGCAGCGAGGGCAACTCATACATGGCGTTGAGCAGCGAGTTTTCAAGGATGGAGTTCAGGCCGCGGGCGCCGGTTTTGCGCTTCATCGCCTTGTGGGCGATGGCGCGCAGCGCGTCGTCGCGAATTTTCAACTCCACGTCGTCCATCCGCAGCAACTCGCGGTACTGCTTGCTGAGCGCGTTGCGCGGCTCGGTGAGGATCGACATCAGCGCCTTTTCGTCCAACTCCTCCAGCGTCGCCACCACCGGCAGGCGGCCGACGAACTCCGGGATTAAACCGTACTTGATTAAATCCTCCGGCTCCAACTGGCGCAGCAGGCGCTCGTGCTCTTCGCGGTCGCTGCGGGTGGTGATGTCGGCGCCGAAGCCGATGCCGCTTTTCTCGGTGCGGCTGCGGATGATTTTCTCCAAACCGGCAAAAGAGCCGCCGCAAATGAACAGCACATTGCGCGTGTCCACCTGCAAAAACTCCTGCTGCGGATGCTTGCGCCCGCCCTGCGGCGGCACCGAGGCGATGGTGCCCTCGATTAATTTGAGCAGCGCCTGCTGCACGCCCTCGCCGGACACGTCGCGGGTGATGGAGGGGTTGTCGGACTTGCGCGAAATCTTGTCGATCTCGTCGATGTAGACGATGCCCATGCGGGCTTTTTCAATGTCGTAGTCGCACTTTTGCAGCAGTTTCTGGATGATGTTTTCCACATCCTCGCCGACGTAGCCGGCCTCGGTGAGGGTGGTGGCGTCGGCGATGGTGAAAGGCACATTCAGTTGGCGCGCCAGCGTCTCGGCCAGCAGGGTTTTGCCGGAGCCGGTGGGGCCGATGAGCAGGATGTTGCTCTTGGCGATTTCCACGCCGTTAATCTCGCCGGCGACCTCGCTTTCCACGCGCTTGTAGTGGTTGTAGACCGCCACCGACAGAATTTTCTTGGCCTGCGACTGCCCCACCACGTAGTCGTCCAGAATTTTGCGGATGTCGCCGGGCTTGGGCGAGCGCATCGCGCTGGCGGTGCCGCGCTCGGTGTTTTCCTCCTCCTCGCGGATGATTTCGTTGCACAGTTCCACGCACTCGTTGCACACGAAAACCGACGGGCCGGCGATGAGTTTGTGAATCTCATGCTGGCTTTTGCCGCAAAAAGAGCAGTAGAGGACTTTTTCGGCGGATTGTTCCGGCTTGTCGTTGTCTTCGGCCATGGCGGTCGGTCTCCGGGCGTCAGGGGATAATACGGGTTTGGCGCGGGTTTTTCAAGGGTCTGCGGGCGGCGCGCCCCGGCCCGCCACCACCATGTTGTCGCGGTGGATGAGTTCCGGCTCGTCCACGTAGCCGAGGATGCCCTCAATCCGGTCGCTGCTCTGGCCGATGATTTTTCTGCTCTCGGCGGCGTTGTAGTTGACCAGGCCGCGCGCCGCCTCGCGGCCTTCGGGGTCGACGCACAGCACCGGGTCGCCGCGGCGGAAATCGCCCTCGACCAGGGTCACCCCCACCGGCAGCAGGCTGCGCCCTTTGCTGCGCAGCACCTGGGCCGCGCCGTGGTCGAGAATCAATTTTCCGGCGGCGCGCAGTTGCCCGGCCAGCCATTGCTTGCGCGCGGCAAGGCGGCCGCGGCCGGCGCGCAGCGAGGTGCCGAGGGCTTCACCGCGGTGCAGGCGGCACAGCACGTTTTCCTCCATGCCGCCGGCAATCACGGTGCGGGTGCCGGAGCGCGCGGCCTTCTCGGCGGCCAGAAGTTTGGTCAGCATTCCGCCGCGGCCGAGGGCGCCGCCGGGGCCGGCGTGGCGGCTGAGGGCGGCATCGCCGGCCAGGCCGTCGGCGATTAATTTGGCGCCCGGGTGGCGGCGCGGGTCGCGGTCAAACAGGCCCGGCTGGTCGGTGAGCAGCACCAGCAACTCGGCCTCCACCAGGTTGGCGACCAGCGCGGCGAGGGTGTCGTTGTCGCCGAAGCGAATCTCGTCGGTGGCCACGGTGTCGTTCTCGTTCACCACCGGAATCACGTTCAGTTGCAGCAACGTGCGCAATGCGCGGCGCGCGTTCAGGTAGCGGCTGCGGTCGCTGAAGTCGGCGTGGGTGAGCAGCACCTGCGCGGTGTGCAAACCGTGGGCCTCAAACGCCGCCTCGTAGGCGCGCACCAGCCCCATCTGGCCCACCGCGGCCAGCGCTTGCAGGCGGTGCAGTGAGCGCGGCCGCTCGCCGGCGCCGAGGCGCATCATGCCGGCGGCGATGGAGCCGGAAGACACTATCGTCACCGCCACGCCGCTTTGCACCAGTTGCGCGACCTGCCCGGCCCACACGCTGATGGCGGCGGTGTTGAGTCCGCCGCCGCCGGCCAGCAGTGAACTGCCGACCTTCACCACCCACGTCCGGCGGGTGTCGCTGCCGCCTGCGCTCATGACCCGGCGTCCAACGCTTCCAGACGGTTCATCACCGCCTGCGCCAGACTGCGGCAGCCGGCGGCGGTGGCGGCGGAGACGGTGTGCAGCGGTCCGCGCCAGCCGATTTGCGCGGCGATGGATTGGGCGCGCTCGCGCGCTTCGGCGGCCGGCAGGAGGTCGCTTTTGTTCAGCACCAGCCAGCGCTCGCGCTGTGCCAGGCCGGGGTTGAAGGCGGCCAGTTCGGCCTCCACCTCGCGCACCGCCGCCGCCGCATCGGCACCGTCGGCGGGCGCCATGTCCACCAGGTGCAGCAGCAGCCGGGTGCGCTGCAGGTGGCGCAAAAAGCGGATGCCGAGCCCGGCGCCGGTGGCGGCGCCGGCAATCAGGCCGGGAATGTCGGCCAGCACAAAACTGCGCCCGGCGTCCACGCGCACCGCGCCGAGTTGCGGGTGCATGGTGGTAAACGGGTAGTCGGCGACTTTGGGCGTGGCCCGGGACAGCGCGCGCAGCAGGGTGGACTTGCCGGCGTTGGGCATGCCCACCAGGCCGGCGTCGGCCAGCAGCAGCAGTTCCAGACTCAATTCACGGCGGTCGCCGGCGCGGCCGGCGGTGGCGCGGCGGGGGGCGCGGTTGGTCGCCGATTTGAAATGGGCGTTGCCGCGGCCGCCGGCGCCGCCGCGCGCCACCAGCAGGCGGTGGCCGGGGTCCACCACCTCGCCGATGCGCTCACCGCCGGCGCGGTCGCGCACCACGGTGCCGGGCGGGACTTTGATGAAAAGGCCGGCGCCGCTGCGGCCGCTGCGGTTGCGGCCGGCGCCGGGGCGGCCGCTGGCGGCCTTGAAATTGCGGGTGTAGCGGAAGTCGGCGAGGGTGCCGATGCCGGTGGCGGCGACCAGGTGCACATCGCCGCCGTCACCGCCGTCACCGCCGTCGGGGCCGCCGCGCGGGATGAATTTTTCGCGGCGGAAACTCAGGCAGCCATCGCCGCCGTCGCCGGCCTTAACGGTGATGACGGCTTCGTCGACAAATTTCATTGCCGGCGGCGGCCGGCGCCGCTCAGTCGGCTTCGGCGGCGAGCACGTCCACGAACTTGCGTCCGCGCGGGCCGCGGGTGTGGAACTGCACGGTGCCGGCGGCGGTGGCGAACAGGGTGTGGTCGCGGCCGATGCCGACATTGCGGCCGGGGTGAAATTTGGTGCCGCGCTGGCGCACCAGAATGTTGCCGGCGAGCACACTCTGGCCGGCGTAGCGCTTGACGCCTAAGCGTTTGGATTCGGAATCGCGGCCGTTTCTTGAACTGCCGCCGGCTTTTTTGTGTGCCATGGTGCGCCTCTTTTAATGCGTTTTATTGTTCGGCGCCGGCCTCAGCCTCGGCGGCGGCCGGCGTGGGTGAGGGTTTTGATTTTGCGTCATCGCGGTGGATGGCGGTGACGCGCAATTCGGTGTAGGCCTGGCGGTGGCCCTGGGAGCGGCGGTAGTTTTTGCGGCGGCGCATTTTGAACACATGAATTTTGTCGCCGCGGCCGTGGCCGACCACGGTGGCGGTGACCGACCCGCCGGGCAGGTGCGGGGTGCCGACCAGGACTTCACCCTCGCCGCCGCCACCGCCGGCCATCAGCAGCACTTTGTCCAACTTAACGCTGTCGCCCTGGGCGGCGGGCAGCGATTCCACGCGCAGGCGGTCGCCCACCGCAACGCGGTACTGCTTGCCGCCGGTTTCAATTACCGCATACATCGTGAAAATGTGGGAAACTCCGATAGGGGCCGCCGATTGTAGGCGCGCCGCCGGCCGCCGTCAACACCCCGGCGCAAAAAAACCGCGCCATTTCCGCCCCCGCCACCGCCGCCGGCGAACACCGAAAAACCGCGATGAACCAAACTGCCACCACCCCGGCCCCTGCAACCACCGCTGCCGCCTCCGGCCCCGCCGCCCTGGCCGCCATCACCACCGTTGTCGCCGCTGAGCTCGCCGCCGTGGACCTCAGCATCAGCGAACAACTGCGCTGCGACATCGCCCTCATCAACGACGTCTCCGCCCACCTCATCGGCAGCGGCGGCAAGCGCCTGCGGCCGTTGACTTTGCTGCTCAGCGCGCGCGCCTGCGGGGCGGCCGGCGGCGGCGACAGCGTCACCCTGGCCGCGGCCATTGAGTTCATCCACAGCGCGACGCTGCTGCACGACGATGTAGTGGACACCTCCGACCTGCGGCGCGGCAACCCCACCGCCAACCGCGTGTGGGGCAACCCGGCCAGCGTCCTCATCGGCGATTTTCTCTACTCGCGCGCGGTGGAAATGATGGCATCGCTGGGCCGCATGCGGGTGATCAGCGTCATGGCCGGCACCACCAACACCATCGCCGTGGGCGAGGTTCTGCAGTTGCAAAACAGCGGCCGGGCGGCGGTCAGCGAGGCGCGGTATTTCCAGACCATCCACCACAAAACGGCGAAGTTGTTCGAGTCGGCGGCGCTGCTCGGCGCGGTGCTGGCCGGTGCGTCCGCCGCCACCGAGCATGCGCTGGCAAGTTACGGCCGCCGCCTCGGCGTGGCCTTTCAACTGGTGGACGATGTGCTGGACTACGCCGCGCCAAGCGCGCAAACCGGAAAAAACCACGGCAACGACCTGGCCGAGGGCAAGCCCACGTTGCCGCTGATCCACGCCCTGGCCCACGGCGGCCGCCGGCAGCGCAAGTTGCTCACCGAGGCCATGGCCGGCCATCAGCGGACGCCGCAACTGCTCAGCGAGGTGGCGCGGGTGATTGAGTCGGCCGGCGGTTTCGCTTATACTGCAGGCCGCGCCGCCGAACAGGCGCAACAGGCCAAAGACGCGCTCGCCGGCCTGCCGCCATCAGCGGCCAAAGACGCGCTGCTGGCATTGGCCGATTTCGCCGTCGCGCGCGAATACTGAAACGGGGTGTAGCTCAGCCTGGTAGAGCACTGCCTTCGGGAGGCAGGGGCCGGTGGTTCGAATCCACTCACCCCGACCAGGTTTTTTC
>JAPPPZ010000103.1 GCA_028817275.1 Gammaproteobacteria bacterium | reverse complement strand
CCCATGCCCAACCCCCGCTTCCCCCTCATCCTCACCGCCGGCTGTGTGGTGATTTTTCTTGCTTTCGGCATTCGCTCCGGCTTCGGGCTGTTTTTGCAGCCGGTCAGCGACACTTTCGGCTGGGGGCGGGAGGTTTTTGCGTTTGCCATCGCGCTGCAGAATTTAATGTGGGGCGTGACCCAGCCCATCGCCGGCGGCATTGCCGACCGTTACGGCTCCGGGCGGGTGATTGCGGCGGGCGGCGTACTGTATCTGCTCGGGCTGGTGCTGATGTCGCAGGTGGCAAGCCCGTCGCTGCTGCACCTGTCGGCCGGCGTGCTGATCGGCATTGCGCTCTCAGGCACCGCTTTTGCCGTGGTGCTGGCCGCCATCGCCCGCGCCGCGCCGGAATCCAGGCGCTCCTGGGCCCTCGGCATCGGCACCGCCGCCGGCTCTTTCGGCCAGTTCACCCTGGCGCCGCTGGGGCAGGGTTTTTTGTCGGCCTACGGCTGGGAGACCGCGCTGCTGCTGCTGGCCCTGACCTCGGTGGCCATGGTGCCGCTGGCGCACGCGCTGCGCGGCCGCGCCGGGGCGCCGTCACTGCCGCAGTCGCCGCGCGAGGCCATCGCCGAGGCGTCGCGCAACCGCAGTTACTGGTTTCTGGTGGGCGGTTTTTTTGTCTGCGGTTTTCATGTCGCGTTCATCGCCACCCACCTGCCGGCCTACCTCACCGACGCCGGCCTCAGCGCCGGCACCGGCGCCTGGGCCCTCGGCCTCATCGGTTTTTTTAACATCATCGGCTCCTACAGCGCCGGCGTTCTCGGCGACAAACTGCCGAAGAGGTTTCTGCTGAGCGGCATCTACTTCTGCCGCGCCGCGGTCATACTGCTCTACATTTCCTTCCCGCCGTCCACCGCCGGCACCCTGCTGTTCGCCGCGGCCATGGGTGTGCTGTGGCTGTCCACGGTGCCCCTCACCTCCGGCATCGTCGGCCAGGTGTTCGGCCCGCAGTACCTCGGCATGCTGTTCGGCTTTGTCTTCTTCAGCCACCAGGTGGGCAGTTTCCTCGGCGTGTGGCTCGGCGGGCTGCTGTTCGACGCCAGCGGTTCCTACATGGCGGTGTGGTGGGGCTCGGTGGCGCTGGGCGTGCTGTCGGCGCTGGTGCACCTGCCGATTCGAGAGGCGCCGCTGGTGCGGGCCGAGGCGAAGCCGTGAGTCAGCATCACAAACCCGAGTCCGGCATGGCGGCGCGGGTGCGGGCGCTGGAAGAGTCGCTGACCGCCAAAGGCCTGGTAGACCCGGCCGCGCTGGATGCGCTGGTGGAGTTGTATGAGCACAAGATCGGCCCGCGCAACGGCGCCCGGGTGGTGGCGCGCGCCTGGTGCGACCCGGGTTTTCTTGCGCGCCTGCGCGAAGATGCCGGGGCCGCCTGCGCCGCCGAGTTCAATTTCGGCGGCCGCCAGGGCGAGGATCTGGCGCTGCTGGAAAACACGCCGCAGGTCCACAACATGGTGGTGTGCACGCTGTGCTCCTGCTATCCGTGGCCGCTGCTCGGCCTGCCGCCGGTGTGGTACAAGTCGGCGCCCTACCGCGCCCGGGCGGTGCGCGAGCCGCGCGCGGTGCTGGCCGAGTTCGGCCTCACCCTTGCGCCGCAGGTGGAGGTGCGGGTGTGGGACAGCACCGCCGAGTTGCGCTACCTGGTGCTGCCCATGCGCCCGCCCGAAACCGCCGGGCTGGACGAGGAATCACTGGCGCGCTGGGTGACCCGCGATTCCATGATTGGCGTCGGCCTGCCGCGCGCGCCGGCGCCATCACCGTCCCCATGATTGGCCCCCACGACTGCGGCGGCCGGCGCGGTGAAGGCGCGGTGCGGGCGGAGAAAAACGAGCCGGTGTTTCACCACCGGTGGGAGCGGCGGGTGTTTGCGCTGACTTTGGCCATGGGTTTTCACGGCCGCTGGAATTTGGACATGTCGCGCCACGCCCGCGAGCGCATGCCGGGGTACCGCGCGGCGAGTTACTACGCAATCTGGCTGCACGGCCTGGAAACGCTGCTCGCCGAGTGCAAAGTTCTTGCACAGGCCGGCGAATTGCATGCGCCCAGCGCGGCGGAGGTGGCGGCGGTGATTGCAGCCGGCGCATCGGCGCGCGCGGCGGCCGACCAGGCGGCGGCGTTCACCGCCGGCGATGCGGTGCGGGTGAAACATGTGGACACCGCCGGCCACACCCGCGCGCCGCGCTACCTGCACGGCCGGCGCGGCGTGGTGGCGCGCGACTGCGGCGTGTTCGTGTTTCCCGACAGCAACGCCCATGGCCGCGGCGCCGACCCGCAGCACGTGTACAGTGTCCGTTTTTCGGCGGGCGAATTATGGGGCGGTGAAAATGGCGGCCGCGACTTCGTGTACGCCGACCTTTTCGAAAACCACCTCACGGCGGAAGCCAAAAATGACGGCTGAGCATCCGCAAACGCCGCCCTTCGCCGAACCGTGGGAAGCGCGCGCTTTCGCCATCGCCGTCCGCCTGGCCGAGCAGGGGCATTTCACCTGGCCCGAGTTCAGCGCGCGGCTGGGTGATGCGGTGCGGCGGTTCCCCGAGGAAAGTTACTACCGCCAATGGCTGCGCGCGCTGGAAAAAATCACCGCGCAAAAAGGAATCGGCTGAGGCAGCCGCCGCCCCCCTCATGGCTTTATTTTTTCTGCGCCACGGCCAGACCGACTGGAACCGCCAGCATAGATGGCAGGCGCAAAGCGATGTGCCGCTGAATGCCGCCGGCCTTGCCGAAGCCGGGCGCGTCGCGCATGCATTGGCGGCGCGCGGCGATGTTTTTGCGGCGTGTTATGCATCGCCGCTGTCGCGCGCGCTGGTGACGGCGCGCACGGTGGCGGCAAGGGTGAAGGTGGCGGTGACCGCGGCGCCGGCTTTCATCGAGATTGCGCTCGGCGAATACGAAGGCCGGCGCGAGAGTGATTTGCGCGAAGAGTTGGGCGCGGCCTACGATGCGTGGCGCGCCACAATGTTCACCGTCGCCGCGCCCGGCGGCGAAAGTCTGCGGCAGGCGCGGGCGCGGGTGCGCGATGCATTGGCCGCCGCCGCCTTGCATGCGCAAACAAAAAACGTGCTGATTGTCGCCCACCAGGGAATCAACATGGCGATGAAATCCGAACTCAGCGGCAGCAGCGACCCGGCGGTTTTGCAAAGTTTCCGCCAGGCCAACGACGAAGTGGACATCTGGTGCGCGCGGCGCAACAAACGGCTGGAACAATTCCGCGCGCTGAAACCATGAAAAAACTCGCCTACCATCCGCCGGCCGCGGTGGCCAGACTGAAGCGCGCCGACCCGCAACTGGCCGCGCTAATCGCGCGCGTGGGAAAATTTTCCCTGGCGCTGCGGCCGGCGGTGACGCCGTTTGATTCGCTGCTGCAGGCCATCGTCTACCAGCAGTTGTCGGGCCGCGCCGCGGCGGCGATTCATGCGCGGCTGCGGGCGATGTACCCGCGCAACCGGCCGCTGCCGCAACACGTGGTGGAAACCGCCGACCGCGATTTGCGCGCCGCCGGCTTGTCCTGGGCCAAAGTGGCGGCGGCCAAGGATCTGGCGCAAAAAACCCTGGCCGGCACGGTGCCGTCCAACCGCCGGCTGCGCGGCATGGACGACGAGGAAATTATTCAACGCCTGTGCGAAGTGCGCGGCGTCGGCCGGTGGACGGTGGAAATGCTGCTGATTTTTCACCAGGGCCGGCCGGATGTTCTGCCGGTGGACGACCTCGGCATCCGCAAAGGCTTCAAGTACGCCTTCAACCTGCGCAAACCGCCCGATGCCAAACGCCTCAGCGCGCATGGCGAGCGGTGGCGGCCGTACCGTTCGGTGGCCAGTTGGTATTTGTGGCGCGCGGTGGACTTGCACGAGGGCCTGCGCAACCGCCCGGACTAAACCGTCCACACTTTCACCGGCCGGCTTTGCCCGCGCACGGCAATCTCGCCCACCGCTTTCAATTCACGTTTAAGCAATGCGGCGGTGGCATCGGAAATTAAAACCCGCGTGCCGTGCTCCTTGTTCATCTGCTCCAGGCGCGCGGCCAGGTTGACGGCGTCGCCGTGCACGGTGTACGACAGGCGCCCGCTGGCGCCCACCGGCCCGGCCACCACGTTGCCGGTGGCGATGCCGATGCGGTTGCCCACCGCATGGCCGCCGAAAGTTTTTTCATCGGCGGCGGCAATCATTTCCCCGGCCGCGCTGAGCGCGTGTTCGGCGTGGGCCGGGTCGGCCATGGGGACGTTAAACGTGGCCAGCAAAGCGTCGCCCTGAAACTGGGTGATGATGCCGCCGTGCCGTTCCAGAATTGCCGCCATGGCCGAAAAGTAGGCGTTCAGCACCTCCACGATTCCCTTGGCGCCCAGGGTTTCGGTCAGGTTGGTGAAGCCGGCCACGTCGGCGAACAGCACCGTGGCCTCGGCCGCGCGCGGCTCCATTTGCCCGCCGCCGTGAATTAAATCGGCGGCCACCGCCTCCGGCACATAGCGGCCCAGGGTGTTGCGAATCACTTCGCGCTCGCGCAGGCCGTCCACCATGTCGTTGAAGGCATGCGCGGCATCGTCCAACTCGCGCACCCGGCTCGGCGGCAATTGCCGCACCTGTTTCAACTCGCCGCGCTGCACCTGGGCCGCGGCCCGGGCAAAACGCTGGGTGGGCCGCGCGATGCGCCGCCCGGCCCACACCGCCACCAGCACCGCCAGCAGAAAAACCACGCTGCTGACAATGGCGGTGCGCGCCAATATGGCAAACGGGTTGTCGGCATCCAGTTGCAGGTAGTAGCCGACCGTCCACGGCACCTCGCCGTAGTCACTGAGGCGGCGCAGCAGAAACAGGGTGAAGTCGACGTTGTCGTCGTCGGGCAGGCCGCGCACTTCGGTGCGCTGTGATGAGCCGAGCCAAGTCTCATCCTCGGCCTCGCCCATGCGGCTGAGCAGCGGGTCGCCCAGTTCACTTAAAAACGGCAGCGGGTTTTCGCCGGCCTCACCGCCGCGCGCGCCGAATTGTTCGCGCAGCAGCGGATGGGCGAGGACGCGGTCATCGCCGTACAGCACAAACGGCGTCACATTGGCGCCGCCGCCTTCGCGCCATGCGGCGTCTTCGCGGATGAGCGACAACTCGCGCGACAACTCGGTGATGGGCACCAGTTGCGTCATCACGCCGACAAATTCACCGCCGCGCCGCAGCGGCGTGGTGTAAATCACCGTGCGCTCGGCCGCGGCATCAAAGCGGTCGCGCTGCGCCCACACCGGCGAGGTCCACTGCGCGGTTTTTTGTTCGGCCACTTCGGCGATCCAGCGGGCGTATTCCCCGCTGTCGCCCCACTGCCGCCAGTCCTCGCGCAGCACATCAAAGCGGTCGGGGCGGTAAATGCGCGCCGCGCCGCCGGGGTAAAACATGGCGATGCCGGACACCGACGGCGTGATGGCCAGCGCGCCGTGCACAAAAGCATCGGTGGCGGCATTGTCTTCGGCATCGGCGTTGTCACCAATCACACGCGCGGCGATGCGCCGGCCCTGCCCCGGCACCGGCGCCAGCCGCGCGGCGATGCGCGCTTCCATGTCATCGATGCCGGCGTCCACCTGGCTCAGCAGCAGTGCGCGGGTGCTGACGGTGGCGGTGGACAGGCCCAGGTACAGGGTGACGCCGGTGGCCACCGAGGTGAGGCCGCCGAGTCCGAGGATGGCGGCGGCGGCAATGGACAGCCGGAACTTACCGCGGCGGCCGGCGGCGGTGGTGGCACTGCCGGAGCCGGTGGTTTCGACGTCGGAGACGGTGGTTTGGAGTTCGGGAACGGTGGTTGCACCGTCCACATCGGCGTCCAGTGCGCGCTGCATTAAAAGCGTGTCCAGGTTGCGGCCGTGTTTGCGGCCGACATGGCTGAGGGTGCCGGCTTCGGTGAAGCCGTGCTTGCGGTGCAGGCGGCGCGACGGCGGGTCACGGTCGGCATCCAGCGTGATGATGGCGATCATGCGGCGGAAGTTTTTTTGCGCGGCGGCCTGGATGAGCGCGCCGAGCAGTGCATCGGCGACGCCGCGGCGGCGCATGGCGGCCGCGGTGTACACCGAATCTTCCACGGTGAAAAGGTACGCCGGGCGGGCGCGCCACGGGCCGGCGTACGCGTAGCCGACCACCTCGGCGTCCACCTCGGCGACCAGGTACGGGTAGCCGGCCTTGGTGAGTTCGCGGCGGCGCGCGCGCATGGCTTCGGCATCGGGCGGCTGCAGTTCAAAACTTGCCGTGCCGTGCCGCACCTCGGCGGCGTAAATGGCGCACACGGCGTCCATGTCGGCATCGGTGGCGGGGCGGACGTGCATGGCGGCGGTGAGGGTGAAGTTATTGTAAACGCCGCTGCAGCGACCCGGCAAGGGACGGGTCGTCAATGAACGGATTGCGCGCGCCCTGCAGTTGCGCGATTAAATTATTGCGGCGGCGTTCCTCGGCATCGGGCGGGTGGCGGCGGTTCCACTGTTGCAAAACCCGCAGGTGGCGCGGGAAGATGGGAAAACCGTAACGCGAGGCGGTGTAAAAAACCGCCCGCGCAATTTTGCCGCGCGCAGCAAGGCGCGGTTCCACGATGCGGGCTTTGGCGTCCACTTCAAAATCGCAGCGGCGGAAAAGAATCCGCCGCTCGCCCGGCACCATGCCGAAAGCCATGGCGGCGCGCGCCTGGTTGACCTCGGCCAGGGCCGGGTAAAGGTTGTGCAAGTCGCCGGCGACGCGCCGGAACCGCGCGCTTTTTTCGCGGCAGGCTTTGCGCCCGCCGCAGTCCAGCGCCCGCGCCGCCCAGGCCATGGCAAAAACATGCTCCATCTGAAAACGCCGCGCCGGGCCGGTGAAGCGCGCGCCGCAGTACAAAGTCTCGCCGCCGCCGGCGTACAACCGCTGCCAGAACAGCGCGCGCACGGCGAAGTAGTCGGCGTCAGCCGCGGCCGCAACCGGCGCGCCGGCAAAAATTGCGGCGCACAAAAAACAGCGGCGCAGGCGCGCCGTCACCGCAACAGCAGGCGCATAAAAAACGGCAGCCAGGCAAGCAGCAGAATCAAAAGCGCGATGCAGTTGGCGCTGATAAGAAAACGGTAGCGGCGTTCACTTTCCCGGCCGAGGGGCTCGTTTTTTTTCACCCAGCACATGGTGATGTCCAGCGGCAGGGTGAAGAAAAAAACCGGCATCAGCGCCGGGATGACGGTGCCGAAGACCAGGGAACCGCCGCCGGCAAACGGCGCCGCCAGCGCCGCGCCCAGGGCCAGGCCGAGGTGGCACCAGCGGAGAAAATTAATTTGCCGCAGCGGCACGGTGGACCGGCGCGGCTATTCGCCGAGTCCCCGGCGGTAGGCCAGCACTTCCTTGCACAAGTCGCGGTCGGTGGACAGGCGGTTCCACAGGCCCTGGCTAATCAGCGACCAGCCGCTGGTGACCACGGCGACGCCGAGGTTGGCGGTGGTGCTGAGCAGGTTTTTGGGGCTGGTCACCAGGCGCGGGCCGAGGATGGTGCCGCCGATTTTAATTAAGTTGGTGGCCAGGCCGGTGCTGAGGCCGAAGCCGGTGTGGGCTTTGGTTTTGACGCGGATGTCCAGGGTTTCGTCGCGGAGGTTCACTTCGCCGTCGCCGCTGATGGTGACGCGGTCGGTGCGCATGGCGATGCTTTTGTCGGCGCGCGCCACGCCGCTGCTGATGTCAAAGCGCATCACCGCGCACTCCACATTGGAGCGGCGGCGTTTAACCGGGATGACCAGGTCGGCGATTTGGGTGAGGATGTCGGCGCCGAACAGGTGCAGCAGGCCGGTGGCCACGCGCGCGTCGGTGACGCCGAAATAAAACCGGCCGCTGGCGCGGGCGGCGATGCCGGCGATCGAGCGCCCGCGGCCGCTGATGCGCAAGTCAAAGTCGGTTTTGCTGTCCGGGTTTTCCGCAGTGCCGGCGCCGCCGTTGATGCTGCTGGATTGAATGCCCGCCGCGGTGGCCCGCAGTTTGACCAGCGGCGGCGCCCGCCGGCCGCGGTCGAAGTCGGCGTGCACTTCGGCGCTGACCGCCTTGCCGCCGATGGCGGCGCGGATTGGCGCCATGTCAATTTTTGCGCCGCGGCTGCGGAGGCGGGTGCGCGCGCGGTCAAACACCACGTCGCGCAGCACCAGTTTGTCCACCTCCACCGCCAGGTCCAGGTCGTTGCGCCGCAGGTTCTCCCACGGAATGGCGCGGCGCGGGAAAAAAGTTTTGCCGTCGTCACCGCCGCGGCTCCACGATGCGCTGTTCAACTCGCGGATGCGCAGCCGCCCGCTGAGCAAACTTTTGGCGTTTCTTTTTTGCGGCTGGCGCAGGGTGAGGTCGCCGCGCACTTGGTTTTTGTCAAAGGACAGGACGCTGTCTTTGATGCGAAAAACGCCCGGCATTTTTTCCATCTGCAGCCGCAGCCGCGCGGCATGGCCGGTGAACGGGCGCAGCATTTCGTACCGCGCAAGACTGTTCATGTTCGGCAGGCCGCCCTCGGCGCGCAGATCAAACAATGTCGGGTTTGCAATCCGCCGCACATCGCCGCTGATGCGCAGCACATGCCGGCCTTTGCCGGCGTCCGCCTTGATGCCGAGCAGCGCCGGCGCGCCGTCATCGTTCAGCATCAGCCGGCCGCCGAGGGTAAACGGCCCCATCTTCGGCAGGATTCTGGCCTGCGGCAGCGGCAACGTGGTCAGGTGGTCGGCGCTGAGTTGCAGGTTGAGATTTAACTCGGGCGACGCCGTGACCAGCGCGTTCACCGTCCCGCGGGCGCGGGCGCGGAAACCGGCGCCGTCCAGCCGCACATCCACCTCGCGCATGGCGAGGCCGGCGCCGCCGCCGAACAAAATTCCCGAGGCGCGGACGGTTTTAACCGCCGGCCAGTAGGCCGGCCACACCGGAATTTTCCCGACCCGCGCCAGCCTGCTATTGACGCTGAGGCTGAGGCCGCGCAGGCTGCGCAAATCGCCGATGACGCCGTCCATGGACGCGGTGTTTTTTCTGTCCGCGGTCACCGCCTCGGCATGCAGGCGCAACGGCGCGCCCTCGGCATCGCCGTCGCTGGTGAGTTTTGCATGCAGGGAAAATTTTCCGACGCGGGGGACAAAGCCGGGCAGCAGTTTTTCAAGCGCGCTGCCGCGGTCGGTGGACAAGCCGGCGTCCAGCGCAAAGTCCACGCCGGACCAGGTGACCAGGTCGCGGACCCGGCCGCGCAACTCGCCGCTGAAATATTCACTGCGCAAATTTGCGCGAATGTTTTCCAGAGACGACAGCGGCCCCCTTTCGCGCAGCACGGCTTCGCCGGAAAACGGCCCGGCCGGCAGCCGCGCGCCGAACAACGCGCCCACCGGCGCAATGTCCGGGAATTCGGCGCGCAGGGAAAAATCCGATGCGCCGCCGCTCCACCCGCCGCCGGTCCACACATCGCGCATCTCGCCGCTTGCCGAAACTTCACCGATGCCGCCGCGCACGGTCGCGCGTTCCAATTTCACGGTGTAGACGCCGCGGCCGCCGGTGAAGGCCGCGCTTGCGCTGAGCGCGCCGTCGGCCGGGGCGGTTTCCTTGTCGCCGAGAAAAAATTCGGCCACGCTGGGCACCGCGAGTTCCGCGCTGAGCTCCACCCGCCTTTCGCTGAGAAGATTTTTCGCCGCGCCGCGCACTTTCAACGTGAGCAGGCCGGAGTCGGAATCCACCGTCACATCATCCACATGCAATTCATTTTGCGCGCCGTTTACGGTGAAGGCGATGTCGGCGCGCGCGCTTTTGCGGTGCTCCTCTTCATGCACGCCGCGAATCCACGCCGGCGCCCCGGCCAGGGACAAAGCCGCGCCGAGGGACAGGTTGCTGAGTTCGGTTTTGAGGGCGAGGCCGTGCAATGTTTGCGGGTCACCGGTGGCGCCGGTGATGGTGAGCCGGGTGCCGCCGAGGCTGGCGGTGAGGTTGACGCGCCCGCCGCCGGCATTGAGACGGGCGCGGTCCGGTACCGTGCCGCGCACCGTCAGCGCCGCGCTGCCGACATTGCCGAGGGCGGTCACTTTCATCGCACCGCCCTCGGCCGCCGGCACGATGCGCACGCTGCCGAGGTGCACGGTTCTTTCGCGGCCGCCGACGGTGACGATGAGCGTGCCGTCGCGCGCCCGGATCTTGTCCAGCGGCACCGGCCACCCGCGCTGCGTCCCCGATGCAGAGGCGGCGGCGGCAACTGCCGGCGCAAGCGCGGTACGCAACTCAGGCGCGGCGGCGTCGAGAAAAAAAACAACGCTGGCGCCGGAAAAAAGCGGCCGCAACTCGGCGCCCACCGCCAAATCGCCGGCACGAAACGCAAACAAACCGCGCGCATCGCGCAACCGCACGTTCTCGGCGCGCAGAGCCGGCGACAGCGACAGCGACAGCGACAAATCGCCGTCAATGGCAAGTTCCGCCCCGCTCTGATGCCGCACCGCATCGGCGAGCAGTTGCTTGGCCCACCGGTCATCGGAAAACTCCAGCACCGCCGCCACCGCCGCCAGGGCCAGCAGCGGCAGGGCGGCGATAAAAAGCAGCCATTTAAAGAGGCGAAACATCGGTTTAATGATAATACAGGACGGCGGTGAGGGTGGGGGCGATTGACAAAAAAGAGGCTGCTAATTAAAGTCGCGTTCGTTGACAAATTTTATGCTCATAAAAAAACGCCAACCATGAATCTCCCCGCCACCCTCGCCATCTTAACCGCCGCCACTCTCTTCGGCATCGCCGGCGCGCTGGCGAAGGTGTTGTTTCATGCCGACATTTCGCCGTTGGCACTGACTGCGATTCGCACGTTGTTGTCGTGCGCGTTGTTTGCCGGCGTTATTTTGGCGGTGCCGCGTTTGTCGTTTCGAGTCAAGCGTGACGCATTGCCGTTGCTGGTCGCGGCCGGGCTGGCTTTTACCGCGGTCAATGTGACTTTTTATCTCGCCATTAGTTTGATGAGCGTGGCCGGCGCCATCACTTTGGAATACACCGCGCCGTTTTTTGTTTTGCTTTTGGCGTTCATTGCCGGCAGCCGGCGCATCACCGTCACCGATGTCATCATCGTGACCGCCAGCGTGGCCGGTTGTTTTATGCTGTCGTGGGACGGCGGCGCGTGGTTGCAACTGTCGCCGGGCGTGCTGGTCGGTCTCGCATGCGGGTTGTCGTTTGCGGTCTACAACATGCTCGGCAACGCATGCAAGGCGCGCGATATCGGCGCGACTACGGTGACCTTTTATTCGTTCTTCGTCAGTTCACTGCTGTGGCTCGTGGCGCTGCCGTTTCTCGACTTGCATGCAATCCAATTCACCGCGCAAAGCGTTTGGTTCATCGCCTTCATCGTCGTGTTCGCCACCATGCTGCCGTATTGGCTACTGTTGTACGGTCTGCGCCATGTGCATGCGCTGCCGGCCACCGTCATCGGCATGCTCGACCCGCTCACCGCCGGCGTGTTTGCGTATTACCTGCTCGGCGAAACCCTCACCGCCGCCAACTTGACCGGCATCACCGTCATCATCGTGGCGGTGTGCGTATTCACCGCGAAGGAGGCGAAAACGCGGGCGGCGGCGGGCGCTTAGCCGTCGCCGACCTTCACCAGCAGCGACTCGCGCGCGCAGCCGGCGGGGAGCGCGGCGATGGCGGCGGCGGTGTGGGCCTCGGTGACGGTGAACGGGCCCACTTCGGTGCGGCGCAAGGCGCTGAGGGCGGCGCCGCAGCCCAGAACTTCACCCAGGTCGGCGGCGAAACTGCGCACATAAAAACCGGAGGTGACGGTGAGCTCCACCTTCACCATGGCGCCGTCCACGCCTAACAACGCAAGGCGCCGCACCGTCACCCGGCGCGGTTCACGCGGCACGCTGATTCCCCGCCGCGCCAGTTTGTACAGCGGCTGCCCGCCGCGCTTGAGGGCCGAGAACATGGGCGGCACCTGCAGAATCTCGCCGCGGAACCGGCCGAGGGCCGCCGCCACCTCGGCCGCGCCAGCCGCCACCTCGCGCCGCGCCGTAACAGTGCCGTCGGCATCAAAGCTGTCGGTGGTGACGCCGAGGGTGAGGGTGGCGCGGTAAGTTTTGTCCATGGCCGTCAGCCGGCCGGCGGCCTTGGTCGCCTTGCCGAAGCACAGCAGCAGCAGGCCGGTGGCCAGGGGATCCAAAGTGCCGCAGTGGCCGGCCTTGGCGTTGCCGAACAGGCGGCGCACGTTTTGCAGCGCGCGGTTGGAGGTGATGCCGGCCGGTTTGTCCAGCAGCAGCAGGCCGGTGGCCACGGTTCAGCCGACCGCGTCTTCGATCAGCCGCGCCAGCCGCGCGCCGCGCTCCGGGGTGCGGTCCAAATGAAAGCGCAACTCCGGCGTCACCCGCAGGTTCAACCGGCGCGCCATCTCGCGGCGGAGAAATTTGTCGGCGCCGCGCAATGCATCCACCACGCCGCCACCGCCGTCACTCTCACCGCCGCGCACATACACCGTGGCCACGCGCAAATCGCGGCTGAGTTTGACCGCGGTGACGGTGGCCAGGGCGACGCGCGGGTCGGTCAACTCGGATGCGATCAGGCGCGCCATCTCGCGGTGCACCAGCGCGGCAACCCGGCGGACGCGCTCGCTCACAGCGTCTTCGGCACTTCCACCGAGTGGTAAATTTCCAGCCGGTCGGCGGCGCGCAGGTCGTTGTAGTTTTTGATGGCGATGCCGCATTCCATGCCGTGTTTGACTTCGGCCACGTCCTCCTTGAAGCGCCGCAGCGAGGCGACCCGGCCGCTGTAAATCACCGTGTTGTCGCGCAGCACCCGCACCTCGGCGTCGCGGCGCACGGTGCCGTCACTGACATAGCAGCCGGCCACCGCCAGTCCGGAGATGCGGAACACCTCCCGCACATCGGCGCTGGCCAGAATGGTCTCTTCCACCACCGGTTTCAGCATGCCGCGCAGCAGGTCGCGAACTTCATCCAGCGCCTGGTAGATCACGCCGTGGTAGCGCACGTCCACGGCGTTGTTTTCCAGCGCACGGGCGGCGGCGGCATCGGCGCGTACGTTGAAGGCGACCACCACCGCGCCGGCGGCGGCGGCCAGGTTGATATCGGATTCGTTGATGCCGCCCACCGCGCTGTGGATGATGTTGACCGCCACCTCAGTGCCGTCGCCGGCCAGTTTGCCGCAGGCGTCAGCCAGCGCCTCCACCGAGCCTTGCACATCGGCCTTGATTAACAGGTTCAACGTGCCGCCCTCATCAACGCCGATGGCGTCGGCGCCCATGCGCGCGTGGCTGTTCAGAATCGCCGCCTGCTGGCGGGCGTGGCGGGCGTCTTTGTGGCGGCCCTGGCGGAACACCGCCACCTCGCGCGCGCGCCGCTCGTCGCCCACCCGCATGAATTGCTCGCCCGCCGCCGGCACCCCGGACAGGCCCTGCACCTCCACCGGCGCCGAGGGCCCGGCTTCGGTGACGGCGCCGCCGAATTCGTCGCGCATGGCGCGGGCGCGGCCGCTTTCCCGGCCGGCCAGCAGCACATCCCCGGCGCGCAGCAGGCCCTCGCGCACCAGCAGCGTGGCCACCGGCCCGCGCCCCCGGTCCAGCCGCGCCTCCACCACCACCCCGGCCGCCGGGCCGTCGGCGGCGGCGCGCAGGTCCAGCAACTCGGCCTGCAGCATCACCGCCTCCAGCAGCGCGTCCATGCCGGCGCCGGTCTTCGCCGACACCGGCACCAGCAGCACGTCGCCGCCGAACTCCTCGGTCACCACCTCATGGCCGGCCAGTTCCTGCCGCACCGCGCCCGGGTCGGCGCCCTCCTTGTCCATTTTGTTCACCGCCACCACGATGGGCACCTCGGCGCTGCGGGCGTGGCGGATGGCCTCCACCGTTTGCGGCTTGACCCCGTCATCCGCGGCCACCACCAAAATGACCAGGTCGGTGGCGCCGGCGCCGCGCGCGCGCATGGCGCTGAACGCCTCGTGGCCCGGGGTGTCCAGAAAGGTGATGTCGCCGCGCGCGGTGGCCACCCGGTAGGCGCCGATGTGCTGGGTGATGCCGCCGGCCTCGGCGGCGGCGACGCGGGTTTTGCGCAGATAGTCCAGCAGCGAAGTTTTGCCGTGGTCCACATGCCCCATCACCGTCACCACCGGCGGCCGCGGGCGCAACTCGCGCTCGGCATCGGCGCCGGTCAGGCCTTGCAGCAGCGCCTCCGGATCGCTGGCGCCGGCCAGGTCGGCGGTGTGGCCCATTTCCTCCACCATGATGGCGGCGGTTTCCTGGTCCAGCATTTGGTTGATGGTCGCCATGCTGCCCATTTCCATCAACTTGCGGATTAAATCCGCGGCCTTCACCGACATGGCCTCGGCCAGGTCGCCGACGCTGATGGTTTCGGGCACCACCACGCGCCGCACCACCGGCTCGGTGGGGGCGGCGAAGGCGCCGTGCTGCGAGGCCAGGGTGGCCTGCACCTTGCGCGGCTTGCGCGCCTGTTTTTTGCGCCGCCGCTGCCGCCGCTTGTCCTGCGACAGGCGCAACTCGCTGCGCCGCCGCTCCTTGGCCTTGCGCGCCAGTTTGCGGTCTTTGTCACTGGGCGCGGGCTTGGCTTTGCCGTCGGCGGTGGCGGTGGCGGGCGCGGCGGAAACGGTGGCTGCAGGGGCGGGGGCGGTGGTTTCGGCGGCGGGAACGGTGGTTGCAGACTCGGGAACGGTGCCGTCGGCGGCGGAAGCGGCCGGTGCAGTGTCGGAGGCGGCGGTTGCGGCGGCCGGCATGGCGGCCGCGCGGCGCGGGCGTTTTTTCAGCGCGCGCTTTTTGCGCACCACCACTTCAATAGTGTTGACCGCCCCGCCGCGCGCGGTTTCCTTGATGGTGCGGCTGGTGACCAAACTGCCGCCGCCGTCGCCGCTGGGCAGTTCCACATCGCGCAGGTGCGCCATGAATTTCAACTTTTCGGCGCGACTCAGGGTGTCGTCGGCGGTTTTGCCGGTGATGCCGATGCCGGCCAGTTGGGCGATGGCCTCGTCCACGCCGAGGCGGGCCAGGGCGGCGATTCTTTTGACCGTGTCGCCGCTCATGGCGTCTCCGCCGGCGGTGAGGGCCGGCGCGTGGCGGAGTCGATGAGCGCGCCGTCGGCGCCTTCCTCGGAATCGGCAAACCACGGCTCGCGCGCCAGCATGATGAACACGCGCGCATCGGGCTCGGGAATTTCCGGGCACAACTCCAGCAACTCGTCCACCGCAAACTCGGCCAGCGCGGCCAGGTCGGTGACGCCGCCCGCGGCCAGCATGCCGGCGATGCGCGGGGTCATGCCTTCCAGGTCCAGCAACTCCTGCGCCGGCTTCGGCTTCTCCTTGTCGGCGGCGACCTGCGCCAGGAGGCCGTCCTCGGCGCGGCTGCAGATGTTGTCCACCATGGCCTCGTCAAACTCGTCGATGGCCAGCAGGTCGGCGCGGTCGCCGAACACGATGTCGTCCAGCGTGGTGTAGCCTTTCTGCACCAGAATTTCGGCCACATCCTCGTCAATGGTCAACTGTTTGCGCAACCGCTCGCGCACCTCGGCGCTTTCGCTTTCGGCTTTTTTGCCGGCCTCCTCCTCGGTGAGGATGTTGATCTCCCAGCCGGTCAACTGCGATGCCAGCCGCACGTTCTGCCCGCCGCTGCCGATGGCGCGCGACAACTGCTCCTCCTCCACCACCACGTCCACCTCGTTGGTTTCCTCGTTGAGAATCAGCGAGCGCACCTCGGCCGGGGTCAGCGCGCGTTTGATGAACAGGGACGGGTCGTCGGACCAGTGCACGATGTCCACGCGCTCGCCGGCGATCTCGCCGGACACGCTCTGCACCCGGGAGCCCTGGATGCCGACACAGGCGCCCACCGGGTCCACCTTGTGGTCGTTGGAGTGCACCGCAATCTTGGAACGGTGGCCGCCGGGGTCGCGCGCGGCGCCGCGAATTTCAATCAGGCCGTCGCCGGCCTCCGGCACCTCCAACTGGAACAACTTAATCAGAAACTGCGGGCACACCCGGTCCAGGGACAGCACCGGCCCGCGCGGCTGCGGCGCGACCTCGGTGAGGATGGCGCGCACCCGGTCGCCGGGGCGCAGGCCCTCGCGCGGGATCATCGCCGACTTGCGCAGGATGGCCTCGGCGCCCTCAATATCCACGATGGCGTCGCCGCGGTCCAGCCGCTTGACCACGCCGGAAACCATGTCGCCGTCGCGGCCGTTGAACTTGCGCACCACATTGAGGCGCTCGGCCTCGCGGATTTTCTGCATGATGACCTGCTTGGCGGCCTGGGTGGCGATGCGGCCCACGTCCACCGGCGGAATGGCCTCCTCGATTACGTCGCCGATGGCGGCGTCCGGCTTGCGCTTCGTGGCATCGGCCAGGGACAGCTGGCGTTCCGGGAACTCCACCTCGCCGTCGGCGACCACCTCCCACTGGTTGAAAGCCTGGTGGGTGCCGCTGCGGCGGTGGATGGCGACACGCACGCCGAAGTCGCGCTTCTCGTCGATCTCGGCCTGGGCCTTTTCCATGGCGGCGGCATCGGCCGGCGAATCGGCGCGCGCCGGCCGGCCCACATCGCGGCCCTGGTGCTTGCGGATGGCGGTGGCCAGGGCGGCTTCCACCGCCTGAAAAATGATCTCCTTTTCCAGGTCCTTCTCGCGCGACACCACATCCACAATCATCAGAATTTCTTTCGGATCCATTATGTCACCTCGCGGTTTGTTTGCGCCGCCGGCTGCCCGGCGCGGCGCGTGCATTGGCGGGCCATTCCACAACCAGGCGCGCCGTTTGTATGTCCTCCAGCGGCAGGCGGTAAACTTCACCGTCCACCTCCACCTCCACCACTTCCGCCTCCCCCGCCGCTTCCGCCCCGGCGGCCGGCGCCAGCAGGCGGCCGACAAAACGCCGCCGGCCGAGGTGGTAGCCGCCGGTGCGGATGCGCACCAGGCGGCCGGCATGGCGGTCAAAGTGCTCCCGCTTCACCAGCGGGCGCTCCACCCCCGGCGATGACACCTCCAGTGTGTACGCCCGGCCGAGGACGGCGGCGGCCTCAGCCTCAGCCTCGGCGGTGTCCAGCACCGCGCTCAGCCGGCGGCTCACCGCCTCGCAGTCGCCGAGTGCGATGCCGTGCTCGGCGTCGATGGTGACGCGCAGAATCCTGCCGCCGGCGCCGCCGATGGCCTCCACCAGCAGCAACTCGTAGCCCAGCCCGGCCACCGCCGGCTCCAGCACCCCGCGCAACTTGTCCGCCGCCGCCATCGCCGTCGCCTCCGCCTCGCCCTCACCCTCACCGTGCACAAAGCACAAAAAACCCCGTAAAAAACGGGGTCACAGGCCATCATCCTTGGTTGCGGGGGCAGGATTCGAACCTGCGACCTTCGGGTTATGAGCCCGACGAGCTGCCAGACTGCTCCACCCCGCAAACTTAACTTGGGGAGTATAGAACAAATTTGGAAGCCGGGCAAGAAAAATTTTTTGCCGGTTTTCGGGCGGCTTCCGCGGCCTCAGCCCGGCCGCCGGGCGGGCAGGGTGAGATAGACGGCGGTGGCGATAATCAGCGCGATGCCGGTCCACGTCCACAGGTCGGGCAGGTCGCCGAACAGGAGGTAGCCGATGGCCGTCGCCATGACGATTTCGGTGTAGTTGAACGGGGCGACGAAAGAGGCGTCGGCGTACTCAAAGGATTTAATCAGCAGAAAATGCCCGCCGGTGGCGGCGGCGCCGATGCCGGCCATCAGCAGCCAGTCGCCGGGCGACGGCCACACCCAGACCAGCGGCGCCACCAGCGACAGCACCGCCAGCGGCACCAGCGACTGGTACACCAGGGTGACCAGCGGCGGCGCGGTGCCGCTCAGCAGGCGGGTTTCGCGCAGGTACATCGTGAACGCAAATGCCGCGCCCAAGGCCAGCAAACTGGCCCAGTGAAACGAGGCAAAGCCGGGGCGGACAATCAGCAGCACCGCGACAAAACCAACCGACACCGCCAGCCAGCGGTCAACGCCCACGCGCTCGCCGAGGGTGAACCGCGACAGCAGCACCAGCAGTATCGGCGAGGTGAACAGCAGCGCGATGGCGTCGGCCAATGGCAGGTGGCGGAAAGACGAGAAAAACAGCAGCGTCGCCGCCGCCAAAAATGCGCCGCGCCGCAGTTGCACCACCGGGTGCGGCACGCGAAACGCGGCCGGCGAAAATTTCACCAGCGCCGGCGGCGCGGCAAAAACAAAATGAAAAAAGAACCGCGCCCACACCAGTTGCAGCACCGGGTAATCGGCGCTGAGATGTTTTGCAATGCCGTCGCCGAGGGGCAGCATCTGCATCGCGCACACGGCGAGCAGCGCCGCGGTCCACGAGTTGCGCTGCGGCGGCGTCATTCCAAAATCTGCCACAGCACATCGGCCGCGTCCAGGCCGTAGGTCGGCGCGCCGAGGGTGCCGCCGATGCGCAGCGGAACGCTGAGGCCGCCGGGCAGGTGCACGCGCAGCAGGTAGTCGATGTGGCCGCCGGACAGCACCACGGAACCGCCGCCGTCGGCGGTGAACCAGTGGCTGCTGATGCGCAGGTCGTGGTTGATGACGCTGCCGCCGCGCAGTTCCACCGTGGCGCTTAAGCGGTAGTCGCCGGCGGCGGGCCGGCCGCCGATGCCGGCTAAGGCGCCGCCGAGTCCGGGGAGCGCAATGCTGCCGGCGGCGGTGAGGGCGGCGGTGCCGCTGGCGGTGTTGATGATGTGGCCGGCGGAGGCGGAGGTGAGGTCGGCGGAGGCAGAGGCGGCGACGGTGCCCCTGATGCCGGCGGCGTGCAGGTCGGCGGTGAACGGGTCCACAGTGACGGTGTCGCCTTCGGCGGTGACGGTGAAGTTGGCGTCGCTGATTGTGACTATGCCGGCGGCGGAGGCGGCGAGGCGCAATTCGCCGCCGCTGACGGTGATGCGGCGGATGAAGGGCGCGACCGCGGGCAGCCGGCCGCCAAAACCGGGGGTGGCAATGGAAAAATCGGTGCGGGCGGCAGCGCCTTCCCCCCCGGCGGCGGCCGGCAGGGCGAGGTTGAGTTGCAAACCGTCGACAGTGACCACCGCCGCGGTGCCGCGGTTATGCCACAAATCGGCCCACGGCAGGGTGAAGGTGAGGCGGTCAAACGCAACCGCGGTGGCGGCGTCAGCATCGCCGGGATACTGCAGGGCGGCGGCAGCGGCGGTGAGGGTGAGGGCGGGGAGGAAAGTGACGGCCGGGCGCTCCCGGAGGCTGAGCTGGTAGCCGCTTTCCACGCGCACCACCGCGGCGGCCGCATCACGCCAGTCGGCGAGTTTCAGCAGCGCGCCGGCGGCGATGGCCAGGGTGAGCGTCACCAGTGCGGCGGCGCCGATGAGAAAAACGGTGCACCGAAGAAAAAATTTCGCGGCGCGCTTCATCAAGTGCGGATGCCGTGGCCGCGGTTTAACAGATACAGGCAGAACCAGGCGAGAAAAATAATGGCGCCAAAAATAAGCGCGTAGGAACTCCACAGACTGATGTCGGAAACGCCGAGGAAACCGTAGCGGAAGGCGTTAATCATGTACAGAATCGGGTTGGCCAGGGACACGCCCTGCCAGAAATCGGGCAGCAGGCGGATGGAATAGAACACGCCGCCGAGGTAGGTGAGGGGCGTCAGAATAAACGTGGGCGCCAGGGCGATGTCGTCGAAGGTGCGCGCGTAGATGGCGTTAATCATGCCGGCCAGCGAGAACAGAACGGCGGTGAGAAACACGGTGCTGGCCAGCACCATGAAATTGTGCACCCGCAACTCGGTGAACAGCAGCGACACCAGGGTGACCAGCACGCCGACGCACAGGCCGCGCGCCACGCCGCCGGTGACGTAGCCGACGATGATGACCAGGTTGGTGGTGGGCGAGACCAGAATCTCCTCGATGAAATCCTGAAACTTGGCGCTGAAAAATGACGAGGACACGTTGGCGTAACTGGCGGTAATCACTGACATCAGAATCAGCCCGGGGACGATGAAGTCAATGTACGGAAAGCCGCCCATCTCGCCGATGCGGCGGCCGATGAGGTTGCCGAAGATGACGAAGTACAACGTGGTGGTAATCACCGCCGGCACCAGCGCCTGCGTCCAGATGCGCAAAAAGCGCGTGACCTCCTTGCGCACAATGGTGGCGAGGGCGATGAGTTGCACGCGCACGGCTAATCCCCGGCGGCGGCGCTGAGCGCGGCGGCGGCGGCGCGGGTTGCGTCTTCACTTCCCTGCACCAAACCCATAAACAGACTTTCCAGCCGGCTGGTTTTGTTGCGCATGCCGGTGACGCGGATGCCGCTTTGCTCCAGTTCGGCGAACACCGCGTTCAGCAGCGTTTCCCGGCGCACGTCCACCTCCAGCGTGGTGGCGTCCACGCGCCGCAACTGGAACCGGCTCGGCGGCAGTGCGGCCAGCGGCGCGGCCAGTTCCAGCACTAACGTCTCCAGGTCCACGCGGCCGAGGAGTTCGCGGGTGGCGGTGTTCACCACCAGTTCGCCGTGGTGGATGATGGCGATGCTGCGGCACAGGCTTTCGGCCTCCTCCAGATAGTGGGTGGTGAGGATAAGGGTGGTGCCGCTGCGGTTGATGTCGGTCATGAAACGCCACATCAGGCGGCGCAGTTCCACATCCAGGCCGGCGGTGGGCTCATCCAGAATTAAAATCCGCGGCCGGTGCACCAGGGCGCGGGCAATCATCAGGCGGCGCTTCATCCCGCCGGACAACGTGCGGCACTGCTCGTTGCGCTTGCCCCACAGGCCGAGGCGGGCGAAATCCTCCTCGGCGCGGGCGGCGGCGACAGCGCGGCGGATGCCGTAGTAGCCGGCCTGGTTGAGCACCACCTGCATGGGCGTCTCAAACAAACTGGCGTTGAACTCCTGCGGGGCGACGCCGATGAAGGATTTGGCCAGCGGGAAATTGCGGTCAATGTCGGCGCCGAAAATGCGGACGCTGCCGGCGGTCTTGGCGGTGAGGGAGCACAGGATGCGGATGACGGTGCTCTTGCCGGCGCCGTTGGGCCCGAGGAGGGCGAAAAAATCGCCTTGTTGCACCTCAAGATCAATCCCCTGCAGCGCGCGGAAGCCGTTGGCGTAGGTTTTTTGCAGGCCGGAGATTGCAAGGGCGACAGTCATGATGGCGTAAGAATAGTGCGCGCGCGGTTTTTTTGCCAGATGGCGGTGAGGGCGAGGGTGAAGGCGGGGCGAAAGCGGCCGGTTCGGGGGCAAGCGGATGAAAATTTAAAGTTGACTCACCTCCAGATGTGGGGCTTAATGGATTTGCGAGCCACAACATATTGTGGCTGCCCGCTGACAAACAAAAATACAACTGCAGACAGCCGCAGAGGATTCCCCGCTCATGACCCCGCCCAAAGCCCGCGCCGCCGCGACTCTGGAAACTTTGGAACCCCCGGCAGAGACGCCCCCCGCCAAAGCCAGCGGCGCAACAGCGGCCGCCGCCCCCGCCGCCAAAGCGATTCCCATAAAGCCGCCCGCCGCCCCGGCCGGCGCCCTCGGCATTCCCATGCAGGACGCATCGCTGGACATCTGGGACCGCAAATACCGCCTGAAGACCAAGTCCGGCCGGCCGGTGGATGCGACGCTGGACAACACATACCAAAGGGTGGCGCGCGCCCTGGCGGCGGTGGAGGAGAACGACCGCGAGCACTGGGCCGGGCAGTTTTTGTGGGCACTGCAAAACGGCGCCATCCCGGCCGGCCGCATCATGTCCAACGCCGGCGCCCTGGCCCACAAGCCGGCCACCAGCACCATCAACTGCACCGTCTCCGGCACCGTGCACGACTCCATGGACGGCATTCTCACCTCGGTGCATGAGGCCGGCATGACGCTGAAGGCCGGCTGCGGCATCGGCTACGAGTTCTCCACCCTGCGCCCGCGCGGCGCTTTCGTCAGCGGCGCCGGCGCCCACACCTCCGGGCCGCTGTCGTTCATGGACATCTTCAACGCCATGTGCTTCACCGTGTCCTCGGCCGGCGGCCGGCGCGGCGCGCAGATGGCGACCTTTGACATCAGCCACCCGGACGTGGAGGACTTCATCCGCGCCAAGCGCGAGAACGGCCGCCTGCGGCAGTTCAACATGTCGTGCCTGATTAGCGACGAATTCCTCGCCGCGGTGCGCGACCGGGCGCCGTGGAAATTGGTCTTCCCCGCCGCCGCCCACGAAATTGAGGACGGCAAATGCGAAATTGTCTGGCGCCGCTGGCCGCGCCACCACCACGCCAACGGCGGCGATGCCTGCACCACCGACGAGCAAGGCCGGGTGGCCTGCCGGGTGTACCGTACCATCCCGGCCGAGCGTTTGTGGAACCTCATCATGAACTCCACCTACGACTACGCCGAGCCGGGCTTCATTTTGGTGGACCGCATCAACGAAATGAACAACAACTGGTTCTGCGAGGAAATTCGCGCCACCAATCCCTGCGGTGAACAGCCGCTGCCGCCGTACGGCAGTTGCCTGCTGGGCTCAGTGAACCTCACCTGCTTTGTCAAGAATCCTTTCGCCGAAAACGCGCGCTTTGACTGGGACAAGTACCGCAAAGTGGTCGCCTGCTTCACCCGCATGCTGGACAACGTGGTGGAAATCAACGGCCTGCCGCTGCCCCGGCAGGTGGACGAAATCCGCCGCAAGCGCCGCCACGGCATGGGCTTTCTGGGTCTCGGCTCCACCCTCGCCATGCTGCGGATGAAATACGGCGACGACGATTCCCTCGCCTTCACCGAGCGCGCGGCGCGCGAGATGGCCGAGGTGGGCTGGGAAACCGGCGTGGACCTGGCCCGCGAAAAGGGCCCGGCGCCGGTGCTGGCCGAGGAGTTCACCATCACCGCCGAAATGCTCAGCCTGCGCCCGGAGATGGCCGCCGACGGCATCAAAGTCGGCGACAAACTGCGCGGCGCCGAACTGCTGGCGCGCTACAGCCGCTACATGCAAAAGTTTCCGCGCCAACTCACCGAAAACATCGCCCGCCACGGCTGCCGCTTCACCCACCACACTTCCATCGCCCCCACCGGCACCATCAGCCTGTCCCTCGCCAACAACGCCAGCAACGGCATTGAACCGTCCTTCGCCCACCGCTACCACCGCAATGTCATCCGCGAAGGCCGCAAGAGCAAGGAAAAGGTGGAGGTGTTTTCCTGCGAGTTTCTCGCCTACCGCACGCTGGTGGACGCCGAGGCCGGCACCGACTCATTGCCCGATTATTTCGCCACCGCCGCCGACATCGCCCCGCGCCGGCACGTGGACATCCAGGCCGCGGCCCAAGCCTGGGTGGATTCCTCCATTTCCAAAACCGTCAACGTGCCCACCGATTTTGACTACGCCGAGTTCAAGGACGTGTACCTCCACGCCCACCAGAAAGGCCTCAAAGGCTGCACCACCTTCCGCTACAACCCGCAGGCCTTCCAGGGCGTACTGGTCAAGGACCAGGACCTGAAGAAGACCGTCTACAGTTTCACCCTGGACAACGGCGAGACGGTGGAGTTGCGCGGCGACGAGGAGGTGGAATACGACGGCGAGGTGCACACCGCCGCCAATCTGTACGACGCCCTCAAGGAGGGCTACTACGGCAAGTTCTGAGCGTCCACCCGCGCAACCCGCCACAGCGACATAACGAGGACTCCCATGGTAACCAAAATCGACCACACCATCGTGGACTACGAAGTCAACACCGCGCCATCCGCCGCCGCCGCCGCCGCCGAGCCCGGCTCCACTTCCGAGTCCAAGCCGGCGGCCAACGTGGTGCACATGCACGAGCGGCTGAAGCGCCCCGAGGTTTTGCACGGCAGCACCTACAAAATCAAAACCCCGCAGTCGGAGCATGCGCTGTATGTCACCATCAACGACATCGTGCTCAACCCCGGCACGCCCTACGAGAAGCGGCGGCCTTTTGAGATCTTCATCAACTCCAAAAATATGCAGCATTTTCAATGGATTGTGGCGCTGACGCGGATTATCTCGGCGGTTTTCCGCAAGGGCGGCGATGCCGCTTTTCTGGTGGAGGAGTTGCGCAGCGTGTTCGACCCCACCGGCGGGCACTGGGACAAGGGCCGCTTTAAAAATTCCCTGGTCGCCGAAATCGGCGATGTCATGGAAGTGCACCTGCGCTCCATCGGCATCATCCGCGACCCCGAACTGAGCGAGGAGCAAAAGCAATTAATCGCCGACAAGAAAAAAGAACACGCGCGCCGCAGCGCCGCCGCCTCGGCCGCGCAAACCGGTTATCCGCCGCAGGCGCAAATGTGCGAGAAGTGTTTTACCCGCGCGGTGGTATTCAGCGAAGGTTGCTTAACCTGCCTCAGTTGCGGCGATTCCAAGTGCGGTTAACGCACGTTGCCGGCGAAAAACAGTAAAAGCGTGGTAAAAAAAACACACTTTAATTAAAAAACCGTGCATGTGCCGCAAAAATTGCAAAACTTCCGCCGTTTTATGTTGACAGTCAAGCGTACGCGGTTAAACTCGCAGGCAAAGTTGGAGTCGGTTGACTCGCGCAGTTCACTGCGGTTAACTTCCTCCAATTCGTTTTTTTGATGCGTGGAATTAATTTTCCCGCCGAAAAAAACGCACCAGCAACAAAAATGACCGGCGGTATGCATCGTTTTACCCAGGCAATCAGGATGACATGGAAGGTGATCCGGCCTTGTCCCCGCAAAGGGGGCAGTCCCCTTTTTCCCCAGAATCCGGAGCGTCGTGCAATGAAGCGCGCCGCCGGGCTGTTGTGCAGCCCGCGCGGCGGCGGTTGTCGCAGGATGTTCGCGGTGTGTCATCCAACCCAACCCTAAACACAACTCTCCGAAAGGAGGAGGCTATCCTCATGCCGAAAAAAAAGAAAAAGCGCGCGAAGAAAAAAGCCGCCAAAAAGGCGACGCGCAAAAAAGTGACCCGTAAAAAGGCCACGAAGAAAAAGGCCGCCAAGAAAAAGCGGCGCAAAGTCGCGCGCAAAAAGGCGACCAAAAAGAAAGCCAAGCGCAAGACGCGCAAAAAAGCCGGCAAGAAAAAAGCCGGCAAAAAAAAGGCTGGCCGCAAAAAGAAAAAAGCGGCCAAAAAAAGAAAGAAAAAGGCCAAAAAAAAGGCGGCAAAAAAAAAATAAGAAAGCGGGGATGAGAATTCCCCTGCCTTTCTAAAAACCTCACCGGGGCGCGCGATGTTTCATCCGCGCCCCTTTTTTTATCCGCAACTCAGCCGCCGCCCCGCCCCGCCCCGGCCGCCGTCACCGTCACCCGCCACTCCGCCCGCCCGCGCGCCCGCGCCCCGCCCAGGTACACGGTCTGCACAAAATCCCGCGCCTGCCCGGCCGGCACATTGGCGTAAAACCGCGCCTCGCCCTCACCCACCGCCACGCACTCCCCGCCGCCGCCGCAGTCCAGCATCACCACCCGCAGCCTCACATCCCCCAGCCGCCGCCCCGAGCGGTTCGCCAGCCGCCCGCGCATGCGGTAGTTCCCCCCGTATCCCGGCGCAAATTCCAGATGCGAAACCTCCGCCCACGGCACCGGCGACTCCACCGCCGCCGGCCGCCGCCCAAACTCGTCCCACGCCACATAACCCAGCAGCGCCGCCAGCAAACCCCCCGCCACCCCGAAAGCGAATTTCGGCCGCCGGTACGAAGCCGCCACCAACGCCCCCGCAATCACCGCCAGCGCAACCCAAGCCAACATGCCGCCGAGTGTATAACGGAATCGCGCAGGTGACACCGCCGCCGCGCTCGTGCTACCACCGCCCTCGCCCTGAGAACCCAACCCGCCCCATGAAACCCGCAACCCAAATCGCCCCCCCCGATTTCGGGGAATAATTAGCGGCGTACTCCTCGCCGTCCTCGCCCTCACTGCGGCCCCGCCGGCCGTTGCCCAAACCGCTGGCACCGTCACCATCGCCGTCACCGCCCCCAGCGGCGACCGCGACCCCGTCGCCCCCGGCCTGCAAGTGGACGAGGACGACTTCATCACCATCACTTGGACCGCCCACGGCCTCACCGCCGGCAGTATGCGCGTGGAAACGACCCTCTCCGGCGGAACTCCCGCCGATATAGGTCAAGCATCGAATCCGATAATTTTCCTCCCCGGTGTGGGAAACACTGCTAGGACGCGAATTCTCAACGACAACACCCCCGAGCCGGACCAGACCATCACCATCTCGGTGGGCGAAATCACGGTTTTCTCGGCCACCACCCCGCCCGGCCCCTGGACCGCCGGCGACCCCGGCAGCGCCACCTTCACCATCCGCGCCAATGACGGCTATGTCGCCCCGGTCGCGCCCGGCCCGGTTGCCGATGACCCGGCCGCGCGGGCCGAGCGGCTGGAGGCGCCGGTGGCGGCAGTTGCGCGGGGAGTCGGTTTGCTGGCGGCGGAAGCCATCAGTCAACGAGTCAACGGTAGCGGCAGCCTCGGCTTCTGGGCCAGCAGCGGTTATGTGTCCGCCGACGGTGAACACGAAGGCATCACCTACGACGGCAACACCGCCGCCCTGCACCTCGGTTTGGATACCCAATGGCGCGACGGCTTAATCGGCGTGTCCATCGCCCACAGCAACGGCGACATGGACTTCAACAACACCGACAATCTGGAAACCACCGTCACCAGCGTGCATCCCTACTTAACGCGCCCGTTCAACGGTGCGCAACTCTGGACCACCATCGGCTACGGCACCGGCGACGCTGAGTTGAAAGAACCCGGCACCGTCATCAAAACCGACGTCAACATCTTGACTGCCGGTTTCGGCATAACACATGTGCAAAGCGACTTGCTAACCGCAAACGTCGGTGCACTATTCAACCGTGCCAAGTTGGATTCCGCCACTGGCGATAGCAAAACCTTGCCTGCAGTCACCGTTTCCACGTTGCGAGTGACCGCCGGCGCCGAGGCCGGCTGGCAACACGGCGCGTGGCGTCTATTTTTAACCGTAAACCTCCGCCACGACGCCGGCGATGGTGACGACGGTGGCGCAGCCGACCTCGGCGGCGGCGTAGAGTGGCAAAAGGGCAGCGCACACGTCC
>JAPPPZ010000109.1:5235-8887 GCA_028817275.1 Gammaproteobacteria bacterium | reverse complement strand
CGCCACCATTTTTTTACATCCTTAATCCGGCCGGTTTTCCCGCCGGCGCAACTCGGCGCGGCGCACTTTGCCGGTAGTGGTCATGGGCAACTCGCTGAGAAACTCAATCTCGCGCGGGTATTCGTAGGCGGCCAGTCTTTGGCGCACCGAGCGGCGGATGTCCTCTTTTAATTCTTCCGACGGCGCATGGCCGGCGGCGGGGACGATGAAGGCCTTGACCACGCTGCCGCGCAACTCGTCGGGAACGCCAATCACGGCGGCGTGCGCCACCGCCGGGTGCTTGAGCAGCGTGTCCTCAATCTCGCCCGGGCCGATGCGGTAGCCGGCGCTGGAAATGACATCGTCCTTGCGCCCCACAAACCACAGGTAGCCGTCCTCGTCGCAATAGCCCATGTCGCCGGTGCCGAACCAGGCGTCACCGGCGCCGAGGAATTTTTCGCGCGTGGCCTGCTCCCGGTTCCAGTATTGCAGAAACAAAACCGGGTCGTCGCGGTGCGCGCACAATTCACCGGCCTCGCCGGCCGGCAGAACCTCGCCCCCGGCGCTGAGCGGTGCGACCCGGTGGCCGGGGTACGGTTTGCCGATGGAGCCGGGGCGCACCGGCATGATGGCGGCGCAGTTGCCGACGATGTAGTTAAACTCGGTTTGCGCCCACATTTCGTTGATGTCCACGCCCAGCGACTCGCGCCCCCAGTGGAACAGGCCGGCGCCCAAGGTCTCGCCCGCCGACATCACACTGCGCAATTCCACGCCGTGGCCGGCGCGCAGGTTGCCGGCCACCTGGCGCATCATTTTAAGCGCGGTGGGCGGGATGAAGGCGTTGCGCACGCGGTATTTTTTCAGCAGCCGGCAGGCCCGTTCCGGGTCAAACTTGCCGCCCTCGTAGCCCAGCACCGGCACGCCGTAGTTCCACGCCGGCAGCAGCGCATCCAGCAGGCCGCCGGTCCACGCCCAGTCGGCCGGCGTCCAGAACAAATCGCCGTCGTGCGGAAAAAAATTGTGCGACAACTCAAAGCCGGGCAGGTTGCCGAGCAGGCAGCGATGCGCAATCAGCGCGCCCTTGGGCGGGCCGGTGGTGCCGGAGGTGTAAATCAAAAGCGCCGGGGTGTCCGGCGGCGTGGGCGGCGGGGTGAACCGGGCGGAGGATTTTTGCAAGAGCGAATCAAATTCACGGTCGCAGTCCACCACCGTTTTCAGTTGCGGCAATTCACCGGCCAGACTGTGCACCATTTCCACATGCGCCGAGTCGGTGAACACCAGTTTCGCGCCGCTGTCCTGCAGCCGGTAGCGCAGCGCATCCGGGCCGAACAGCACCGACAGCGGCAGCGCCACCGCATTTTTTTTGTAGGCCGCAAGGTGCGCCAAAGCGGCCTCCGGGCGCTGCGGCAAAATGATGCCGACACGGTCGCCATGGGCGACGCCGAGGGCGGTGAGGGCGTTGGCCAGGCGGTTGGAAAGTTGGTGAATGTCGCCGAAGGTGAACTTTTTCTCGCCGCCGTTTTCGTTTTCGTAATAAAGCGCGGTGCGGCCGGCGTGCTGCCGGTGGCGGCAGCAGGCCTCAAAGGCAATGTTGTACCGCGCCGGCGCCGGCCAGCGGAATTCCTCGCGCAACCTTGCAAAGTCGCGGATTTGCGGATTCATCAGGCGCATGGCGGCGCTCAGCGCTGTGATTCTTCCAGCGCGCGGCCGGTGTCCCACAGGATGTCGTCCAGCGTCTCGAGGCCCACCGACATGCGCACCATGTCGCTGGTGACGCCGGCGGCGGCGCGCTCCTCTTCGCTGAGCTGGCGGTGGGTGGTGGAGGCCGGGTGGATGATGAGCGTCTTGGCGTCGCCGATGTTGGCCAGGTGGCTCAGGAACTGCGCCGATTCGATGAACTTCACCCCGGCGTCAAAGCCGCCCTTGATGCCGAAGGTGAGCACCGCGCCGGCGCCGGCGGGCAGGTATTTTTCCGCCAGCGCGCGCTGGGAATCGTCGGCACCGGCGTATTTAACCCATGACACTGCACGGTGCTGCTTGAGAAACCCGGCCACCGCCTCGGCGTTGCGGCAGTGGCGCTCCATGCGCAGCGGCAGGGTTTCCAGCCCCTGCAAAAACAGGAACGAGTTGAACGGACTCAGGCAGGCGCCCATGGTGCGCAAATTTTCGCAGCGCGTTTTCATGATGTACGCCATGTCGCCGAAGGTTTCGTAAAAACGCAGGCCGTGGTAGCCGGCGGATGGCTCGGTCATGGCCGGGAAGTTGCCGTTGTCCCACGGGAAGGCGCCGCTGTCGATGATGACCCCGCCGATGGAGGTGCCGTGGCCGCCGATGAATTTGGTCGCAGAATGTACGACGATGTCGGCGCCGTGCTCCATGGGGCGGCACAGGCACGGCGTGGCCATGGTGTTGTCCACCACCAGCGGAATGCCGGCCTCGTGGGCGATGGCGGCGACCGCAGCGATGTCCAAAATGTTGTTCAGCGGGTTGCCGATGGTTTCGGCGTAGAGCAGTTTGGTTTTGGCGGTGAGGGCGCGGGCGAAGTTGGCCGGGTCGGCCGGGTCGACGAAGCAAGCGTTGATGCCGAGTTTGCGGAAGGTGACGTTGAACTGTGCAACGGTGCCGCCGTAGAGCGTGTTGGCGGCGACCATCTCGTCACCGGCGCCGAGCAGCGTCAGCAAGGCGGTGGACTGCGCGGCCATGCCGGATGCGGTGGCCAAAGCGCCGCGGCCGCCCTCCAAAGTCGCCATGCGCTCCTCAAAGACGCCGTTGGTGGGGTTCATGATGCGGGTGTAGATGTTGCCGAAGGTCTGCAGGTTGAACAGGCCGGCGGCGTGCTCCACATCGTCGAACACGTAGGCCACATTCTGGTGAATGGGCACCGCGCGCGCGCCGGTCTGGTCGGGGCGCTGGCCGGCGTGCAGGCACCGGGTTTCCATGCCGAATTTGCGGTCGCTCATGCCGTCACCCTCACCGCCGCCGCGACGAAATCACGCCGGTGGACATGCCGAACCAGTTCAGCCCGCCGGAAAAACGCGCGTGTTCAATTTTCATGCAACGATCCATCACCACCGTCAGCCCGGCGGCGCGGGCCACGGCGGCCGCCTCTTCGTTGACGATGCCCAACTGCAGCCACAAAACGCGCGCGCCAATGGCGGCCGCGCGGTGCGCAATGGGCGTCACCAACTCGGCGCGCTGGAATACGTCAACCACGTCCACCGCGTGCGGAATGGAATCCACGTCCGGGTAGCATTTCTCGCCGAGCACTTCCTCATACCTCGGGTTCACCGGAACGATGCGGTAGTTGTGCCGCTGCAAATAACTGGCGGCGAAATAACTGGGCCGGTTCCACTTCGCCGACAGCCCCACCATCGCCACCACCCGGCACTCGCGCAGAATGCGCTGCAGCGTCACCATGTCGGTGGCGTCACTCATGGGCGCGGGGCCGTTTTGCCCTTGACAAACGGCTCCGCCGCAATGCGGCGGCGCAAAGTTTCGGCATCGGGCAGCCCCTTGACCGCGGCGGCGCAGGCTTCGTCCAGGGCGATGCGGGTTTCGTCGCTTTCAATGTTCGGCAAGGGCGCAAGATCGCTGTCTTTTTGCGCGGCAAAGGCGGCGGCCAGGCGGGCGACGACGGTTTTTCGGTTGAGGTTTGGGATGGGGAATTGTTGCA
>JAPPPZ010000109.1:0-4570 GCA_028817275.1 Gammaproteobacteria bacterium | reverse complement strand
TCATCCTTGGGATTGCGCAGCAGGTGCACAAAAACAGTGTCGCTGCTGTTGTGGTTCCGTTTTTCCTCCTCCTCGGTGCGGCGCGTGGCGACAACCAGGCATTCGGACAGCGATGTGCTCTCGGAAAAATTCGTGCGCGCCGCGTCATGGGAAAGCACCACCGCATCCAGCCGCAAAACCCCGGCCAGCAGGTGGCGGGTTTTGCGCCACGCATCGCCGGTGCACAAAGCGGCCGGCAAAACCGCCGCCAGCCGGCCGCCGTGCCGCAAACGCTTGGCGGCGGCGGCCAAAATCACCGCCCCCAGGCCGGCGCTGGTGGAGGCGCTGATGTTGTGCCGGGAGATGTCGCGGCCGAGGGCTTTTTGCATGCGCTGGCGCGCCTGCGGCGGCATGTCGCCGAACATCTGGTTGCTGCCCATGGAGCGGGAAAAGGGCGGGTTGATGATGGCCAGGTCCAGCGCCGGCAAATGGGCGGTGGCGCGCTCCTCGCCTTCGCCGGTGACCCGGCGCGCCTCGGCCGGGTTGGTCACCAGGTCATGTTGAATTTCAACCTTGTCGCTGAACAAAAAGTTTGCGCTGCCCAGGGTGACATCGCCGTTGTCGCCCTCGCCGCAGGGCAGGGCGTATAAATTCATGCGGTCAAACGCAACCGTGGGCGAGAGCAGCCCCAGGTGCGCCGCCGCCAGATGCACCGCGATTAATTCCACATCGTAGCCGTGCATGACTTTCTCCATCAAAACACGGTGCAGTTGGTGCGGCTTGATGCTTTTGTTTTTTCCGCCGCAAACATTGCGGTGCAGGCGCTCAATTTCACGCGCCGCGGCCAGCAGCAACGTGCCGGTGCCGCAGGCCAGGTCGGCAATGCGCAGTTTGCCCACCGCCGCCGGGCTGCCCCAGTCCACATCCGCCAGCGTCCCGCCGAATTTGCGGTCAAAAGCCAGGGCCGCAAGCAGCGAGGCGGCCGGCAGCGAGGTGTAATAGGCGGCGCGCGGCTTGGCGAAGTCCACAATCTTGTGAAACACCCGCCCGGCAAGGTCATGGCCGCGAATGTCGTTGATTTTTTCCGCGGCGCGGACCAGCCGGGCGAAAATATTTTGGCCCGGCCGCCCGTCCGGGAACATGCCCAGCACATTGGCCGCCGTGCGAAAAATCGGCACGTAATTGATTTCATCGCAAATTCGGTGCCATTCCCCGGCGACTTTGCGGTGGTTTTTGGACATGCCGCCGAGGGGCGCGACACTGCTTTCGCTTCCCGCAAGATGGCTTTGGAAAATCAGCGCGTTAACCACCATCAGCGCGGCGATTTTGCGCCCGGATTCCACGTCGCGGACGTTGACAATGCCGGCGATGCGCTCACCGTCGGCTTTGCGCGAGCCAAGTTCCAGCGCCGCCTCGCCCACCGCGTCGGTCATGATTTGCACCGCCTCTTGCAAACGCTTGGGCGTGTCCAGACTGTCGCGCAGCGCGTAAAGCGCATCGGCCAGCGCCGGCGGTTTTCCTTTCTGCCAATCGCGGACTTCGCCGGTTTGCAGGCGAATGCGGTAGCGCAAATCGGCGGCGCGCAGTTTTTTGTCGGGAACCGCCGCCGCGCGCAACGCGGCCGGGTACACCACCTCCATCACGGCGGCGATAAAAGAATCCCCCTCCATGCGCTTTTGCGTCTGCTCATACAGAATCCTTTCCACCCCGGCGGCCTCGTATTTTGCCTCAATAAAAACCCGCGGGCCGTCCAGATTAACAATGATGTCCGGAGCGCCGCGCGGGGTGCGGCGCTCTTCAATGGCGTTCAAATATTCTTCGCGCAAAAATGTCGCAAGGTGGATGTTGTAAACCTCCTCGCGCAAAACTCCGCCTTTGGCCCGGGCCATGGTTTTCTCGGTGGTGATGGTGAATGTTGATTATACAACCGCCGGCAGCGGCGCGGCGGTCACTTTGCCAGGCACAAAGCCTCGTATTGGCGCGCCACGCCTTTCAGCGCATGAAAACCGCGCGACTCCACCTTGCGCCGCAGGCGGTCGGCGAAGGTGCGCGAGAACAGAATGGACTCGCCGACAATTTTGGTCAGGCCTTCCAGCCGCGCGGTCAGGTTCACCGCCGGGCCCATCACCGTGTAGTCCAGCCGGGCGGGCGCGCCCACATTGCCGTAGACCACTTCGCCGGTGTGCAGGCCGACGCCGAAATTAATTTCCGCCTGCTCGCGCTTGCGCCGTTCCCGGTTCACCCGCGCCAGGGCGGCGGTGGCGTCCAGCGCCGAGTCGAGGGCGGCGGCGCAGGCTTCACCGCTGTCG
Organism: Gammaproteobacteria bacterium; assembly: GCA_028817275.1. Taxonomy (GTDB): domain Bacteria; phylum Pseudomonadota; class Gammaproteobacteria; order Arenicellales; family Spongiicolonaceae; genus Spongiicolonus; species Spongiicolonus versatilis. The sequence continues at coordinate 2,282 of JAPPPZ010000109.1, read as the reverse complement.
CGGCCGGCGCCCACCGGAAACACAATGAGCATGGCGTCGCCGATGAAACGCAGCACCTCGCCGCCACGGGCGGTGACGGCCTCGGTGACGAATTCAAAATATTCATTCAGCGTGGCCAGCAACTCCCCGGTCTCCAGCGTCTCGCTGAGGCGGGTGAAGTCGCGCAGGTCGCTGAACCACAATGCCGCATGAATCAATTCACTGTCGCCGCGCCGCACCGCGCCGTTCAGTATTTTTTTGCCGGTGCGCGGGCCGACGTAAGTGTCCAGCAGCGCCCGCGCCATGCGCCGGGTGGACATCACTTCCAGCACCGGGCTCAAAAAACGCGCCAGCACGGTAAACTGCGCCACATCATGCCCGCTGAAGCCGGCTTTGCTGTCGGTGGCCAGCATCAGCGTGTGAAACTTGCCGTCGCTGAAGCGCAAGGGCAGGGCAAGGTAGTCGGTGGCGCCCTGCGCGGCCAGTTCGTGCAGCACCAAGTGGTCGGCCTCACCCAGTTGCGCCAGATTGCGCCGCAGCATTTTGCCGCTTTCGTTCACCAGTTGCGCCGGGCTGCCGATGTACTGGTTGGTTTTTTCCAGCCCGTGCTCAATAAACTGCTCGGCCGCATCGCTGCCCCGCATCCAGGTCAGGCCCCAGGCGGTAAACTGCGGGTGCAACGTGCGAAACCCGCAGCGCAGCCGCCACAGCGGCGCCCCGGCTTGCACCAGCCGCTCGCACAACTCCACCAGAAAATCCCGCGGCCTGACGCCGACCCGCCCTTCGTCCATCCACTCCACCACGTCCATCGCCCGCCACGCTTTGGGTTCTGCATTCACCGCGCCCAGTGTAGCACCGTCAAGGGTGAAGCCCGGCGGCTGGCGGTGCGGCGGCGGAAGTGGTAACCTCAGCCCGCAAATAACACAACCCGGAGGAGAGTCTCATGATTCCGACCAGCAAAACCATCACCGCCGCCGCCGTTCTTGCACTCGGCATGTTCACCGCGCCAGTGTTCGGCGCCGAGCAGCCAATTCCATCACTGGTGTACAAAACCGGCGCCTACGCCCCCGGCGGCCTGCGCATCGCCGCCGGCATGAAGGACTATCTTGAAATGCTGAACGCCCGCGACGGCGGTGTCGGCGGCGTCAAGTTCACCGTGGAGGAGTGCGAGACCGGCTACAACACCGACCGCGGCGTTGAATGCTATGAGCGCACCAAGGAAACCGGCGGCGGCGCCACCGTGTACAACCCGTACTCCACCGGCATCACCTACGCCATCATCGAGAAGGCCACCCATGACCGCATCCCGGTTTTGTCCATGGGCTACGGCCGCACCTCCGCCGCTGACGGCCGGGTGTTTCCCTACATTTTTAATTTCCCCGCCTCCTACTGGAGCCAGGCCACCGCCATCATCCGCTACATCGGCAGTGTGGAGCGCGGCATGGACAACCTGCGCGGCCTGCGCGTCGCCTACATCTACCTCGACCATCCCTACGGCAAGGAGCCGATCCCGACGCTGGATATTTTGTCCGAGCGCTTCGGCTTCAGCGTTGACCGCTACCCGGTGGCGCCCCAGTCCATGACCGAGCAGAAATCCATCTGGCTGCAAATCCGCCGCACCCGCCCGGACTATGTCGTCATGTGGGGCTGGGGCGCGATGAACGCCACCGCCATCAAGGAAGCCTCGGCGGTGCGCTTTCCCATGGACAAGTTCATCGGCAACTGGTGGTCCGGCTCCGAGACCGACGTGCGCGCCGCCGGCCGCGGGGCGGTGGGCTACAAGTCGGCCAATTTCCACGCCCCGGGCCAGGACTTCCCGGTCATCGGCGACATCAAAAAATACCTGTACGACCAGGGCCGCGGCAACGGCGAGCCGTCTTACATCGGCGAGGTGCTCTACAACCGCGCGGTGGTGAACGGCATTTACATCTCCGAGGCGATCCGCGTCGCCCAGCAGAAATACGGCCAGCGCCAGCTCAGCGGCGAGGAAGTCCGCTGGGGCATGGAAAACCTCAACATCACCAGCGCCGACATCCGCCGCCTCGGCGCCGAGGGCCTGCTGTCGCCGCTCAAGGTCACCTGCGCCAACCACGAAGGCGACAACCCCGGCGTGGTCATCCAGCAGTGGACCGGCGCCTCGTGGCAGGTCATCCGCAAGTGGGTGCCGGCCATGACCGACCTGGTGCGCCCGCTGATTGAAAAAGAAGCGGCGCAATACGCCGGCGAAAACAACATCACGCCGCGCAACTGCTGAACAGTGCCCGGCGCGCAAACCCGGCGCGGCGGCGGTAACGGCGATGGCA
>JAPPPZ010000095.1 GCA_028817275.1 Gammaproteobacteria bacterium | reverse complement strand
ACACCGCCAACCTGCTCACCGGCGAGTGGCAATTCTGAGCGGTGGCGGGTGGCGGCGGGGGGTGCTACAATGGCGCGCCCATCACCACCCCTGACGGAGGAAAACAAAATGGCCAGAGTGACCGTGGAAGACTGCCTCGGCAATGTGGAAAACCGCTTCCAGTTGGTGCTGGTGGCGACGCGCCGGGCGCGGCAGATTATGCTTGGCTCCACGCCGCTGGTGCCGGAGCAGGGCGACAAGCCGGTGCTGATTGCGCTGCGCGAGATCGCCGCCGGCAAAGTGGGGCCGGACATTCTCAACGAGCCGCTGCCGGAGCCGGAGTTGCGCGGTCCGCACGACCTGTTCCGCGAGCCGGCCAACTACGCCCGCGACGACGATGACCTGGGCGGTGACTTCGGCGACGAGGATGATGAGGACGGGGACAACGGCGATGAGGACGGCGACGAAGATGGCGGGGACGAGGACGAAGATGACGGCTGACCATGCCGATTCCCGGACTGCGCAAGAGTCCGCCCGGTAGCCCGCCGCTCACCCTCAGCGATTTCAGCGGCGCGCTGCGCGGCTACCTGGACGACGCCGAAGTCGCCGAGGTTTTGCGCGCCTACACTTTCGGCGAGAGCGCGCACGCCGGGCAGCGGCGTAGCAGCGGCGAGCCGTTCATTCACCACCCGCTGGCGGTGGCGCACATTTTGGCCGCGCTGCGCCTGGATGCGCCGACCCTCACCGCCGCCATCTTGCACGATGTGATGGAGGACACCGCCACCGCGCGCGACCGCATCGTGGAAAAGTTCGGCGAGGACGTGGCGCAACTGGTGGACGGCGTCAGCAAAATCGACCGCATTGAAACCGACACCCGCGAGGCCGCCGAGGCCGAAAATCTGCGCAAGATGCTGCTCGCCATGTCGCGCGACCTGCGGGTGATTCTGATTAAACTCGCCGACCGCCTGCACAACATGCGCACGTTGGATTCGCTGCCGCCGAAAAAACGCCTGCGCATCGCGCGCCAGACCCAGGAAATTTACGCGCCCATCGCCAACCGCCTGGGCCTGCATTCGTGGAGCCGGGAACTGGAGGATTTAAGTTTCCGCCACACCTACGCCAACCGCCACCAGACCCTGGCGCGCGCCTTGCGCCGGCGGCAGGGCAACCGCCGCACGGCCATGAAAAAAATCGGCGACGCGCTGGAAAAACAACTCGCCGACAGCGGCATCGCCGCGCGCGTCTCGGGCCGCGAAAAAAACATTTACAGCATCTACCGCAAGATGCAGAGCAAGCGAATCCACTTCCGCGATGTCCGCGACATTTACGGTTTTCGCGTGATTGTGGAAACCGTCGACCACTGCTACCGCGCCCTCGGCGCCATGCATGCGCTGTACAAACCCATCCCCCATTGCTTCAAGGACTACATCGCCATCCCCAAGGTGAACGGCTACCAGTCGCTGCACACCACCGTGTTCAGCGCCTTCGGCGAGACCATTGAGGTGCAAATCCGCACCGAGGAAATGCACCGCGTCGCCGAGGCCGGCATCGCCTCGCACTGGCTGTACAAAACGCCCGGCGCGCGCGCCGACGGCGCCGACGGCCCGCACGGCCTGGCGCGGCAGTGGCTGATGGACTTGCTCGAGACGCAGCAGACCAGCGTCAACCCCGGCGAGTTTCTGGAGCACCTGCGGGTGGATTTGTTCCCCGACGAGGTTTACGTGTTCACCCCGCGCGGCGACATCAAGAAACTCCCGGCCGGCGCCACCGCATTGGACTTCGCCTATGCGGTGCATTCCGACGTGGGCAACCGCTGCATCGGCGCGCGCATCGGCAATGTGCCGGCGCCGCTGCACACCGCGCTGAAAAGCGGCACCCAGGTGGAAGTGGTCACCGCCCGAGGCGCGCGGCCCAGCCCGGCGTGGCTTAACTTTGTGGTCACCGGCAAGGCCCGCGCGGCCATTCGCGGCGCACTTAAAAACAAACGGCGCAAGGACTCGGTGAAACTCGGCAAAAAACTTCTGGACAACGCCGTCCGCACCCTGCGCAAATCGCGCCCGCGCATCCGCAGTGAACAAAAATCCGCGCTGCTGAAAACTTTGCGCCTGGCCGAATGGAATGACCTGCTCGCCGACATCGGCCTCGGCAACCGCATGCCCATGATGGTCGCCCACCAGTTGCTCGGCGGCGGCGGCGAGGGTGAGGGCGGCGGCGCGCCCCAGTCCATCGCCGTCACCGGCACCGAGGGCGTGCTGGTCACCTACGCAAGGTGCTGCCGCCCGCTGCCCGGCGACGAGATTAACGGCGTGCTCACCGCCGGCAAGGGCATGGTGGTGCACACCGCCGACTGCCCGAACCTCGGCGAACTCAGCAAGCGCGCCGACAAACTGGTGCCCATCCACTGGGACGACAAAGTCAGCGGCCAGTTCTCCGCCGCCCTGCGCCTGGACACCGAGAACCGCCCCGGCGTCCTCGCCTCCCTGGCCGCGGTGATTGCCGACGAGGAATCCAACATCAACGACGTCTCGGTGGCCGAGCGCGACGGCCGCTACTCCACCATCTGCTTCACCCTGGAAGTCCGCCACCGCCACAACCTCTCCCGCATCCTGAACCGCCTGCGCGAGCAGTCCGGGGTGGTGGCGGTGAAGAGGGTGAAAGGCTAATCCGGCATTTCCGGAGTCGCACCCGGCATTTCGCGACTCACGTTCACCATTTCCGGAGTCCCGTCCACCGTTTTCGCGGTCGCGTGCACCATTTCATGAGTCGCGGCCGCCGGTACGCCGCTTTCACCGTCCCACCCGACCGCCCCTTGTCCTTCACCAGCGCCGCCATGCGGTAAAAGCCGTGCGCCATTTTGGAATAGGGCGTTACCAGGAAGAAGGCCAGAACCGTGCCAAGGTGAACCGGCAGCAGCCATGCCACCGCGCCGGTGCCGGTTGCGGCGTAGAGTGCAAGCCCGGTGGCGCTCGTGCTGAACAGCAGAATGACGAATGCCATTTCGCCGCGCCAAACTGTTGCGGCCGCTAAGGCCGGGTCGGCCTTGACCTTGAGCCAGGCCAGCCCGGCGGTGCCAAGGCACAAAAGGACGCCGCCCGGCACGCCTAAAATCTTCGGCAGGGAAAACAAGCCATAGGGCGCCGCAAGATCAAATCCATAGTGCATCACAGTCCCCGCACAGGTCGCGCCGAAGCACATGAGGAATCCCCAGAGCGTCATCTGGTGCAGGACATGCCGCGCTTTGGAAAACCGGTCGCCATCTTCAAAATTGCAGCCGTCGCCATGGCCGCCTTTGAGATTGCGCATGGAGGCCGCATCCTGAATGGCCTGCCACAAGTCGCGCATCCGCAGCCGCCCGCCGCCCACAAAACGCCAGTACCGGTTCAGCGAGACGCCCATGGCCAGCAGCGGCAGCAGAAAAGCCGGGGTGAAAACCGCAACCATGAATCC
>JAPPPZ010000137.1 GCA_028817275.1 Gammaproteobacteria bacterium | reverse complement strand
GGCAAAGGTTTACAAACCCCCACCCCACCCCCATAATCCCCCCAATGGACAAACCCCTCTCCTTGGCCAACCATTTTCTCATCGCCATGCCCGGCATGGCTGATGAATTTTTTTCCCACAGCGTGATTCTGGTCTGCCGCCACGACAGCGAGGGGGCGATGGGGGTGATGATTAACCGGCCCACCAACCTTTCGGTCAGCGACATTCTGGAGCAGATGAAAACCGAGCCCTTTCCCGATGCATTGCGCCGCCAGCCGGTGTTTTCCGGCGGGCCGGTGCATACCGAGCGGGGGCTGGTGCTGCACGAGGGTGTCGGCGACTGGGAGTACACGCTGCCGGTCAGCCGCCACCTCGGCCTCACCACCTCGCAGGACATTCTGCAGGCCATGGCCGAGCGCAGCGGCCCCGACAAGACGCTGGTCGCCCTCGGCTACGCCAGTTGGGGCGAGGGGCAACTGGAGGAGGAAATCCTGCGCAACTCCTGGCTGCACCTGCCGGCGGACCACGATCTGATGTTCCACACGCCCATGCACAAACGCTGGAAGGAAGCCGGCGGCCGCATCGGCGTGGACCTGGACCGCCTCCTCGGCGACATCGGCCACGCCTGACACCGCCATGCGCCCCGCACCCGCCACCGCCGCACCCGGCAGCGGCGGTGTGGACGGTTGCACCGTCATTTCCAGAGTCCGGGGCACCGTTCTCGCCTTTGACTACGGCGCCCGGCGCACCGGGGTCGCCGCCGGCGATGCCGCCACCGCCATTTGCGGCGCCGTCACCACCGTTCCCACCGCCCGGCTGGACGCCATGGACGCCCTGGTCACCGAATGGCGCCCGGCGGCGTTAGTGGTGGGCCTGCCCCTTGGCGCCGACGGCGGTGAGACCGCCATGTGCAACCGCGCCCGGGCCTTTGGCGCGGTGCTGAAAAAACGCCACCGCCTGCCGCTGTTTTTTGTGGACGAAACCCTCAGCAGCCGCACCGCCGGGCGTCGTGCAAAAAAAGCAAAAAACCGCAAAGAAAAACGCCACGCCACCGCCGCGGCTTTAATTCTGGAAACGTTTTTCACCATCAAAGCGCAGCAGAAAAATGAACGCTGAGTTGCAACTCAACGCCGCCGGGCGGCTGCGGCATTTTCTCACCGTGCGCGGTTTGCCGAAAGAAGTTCTGCTCGGGATTCTCGACGCCGCCGAAACCTTCACCGCCGGCGGCGGCCGAAAAATCCTGCGCGGCAAAACGGTGGTCAACCTTTTTTTTGAGGCCAGCACCCGCACCCGCACCACGTTTGAGATCGCCGCCCGCCGCCTCGGCGCCGAGGTCATCAACCTGGACGGCAACCGCCTGTCCACCAACAAAGGCGAGTCCATTTTGGACACCGTGCGCACGTTGGAGGCCATGAACACCGACATTCTGGTGCTGCGCGATTTTGCCAGCGGCGCGCCGCATCTCATCGCCCGCCACGCCGCCCCCGGCCTGCACATCATCAACGCCGGCGACGGCCGCCACGCCCACCCCACCCAGGCCATGCTGGACATGTTTACCATCCGCCGGCGCAAGGGCGGTTTTGGCCACCTGCGCATCGCCATTGTCGGCGACATTTTGCACTCGCGGGTGGCGCGCTCGCTCATCGGCGCGGTGCGCATCCTGGGCGCGGCCGAGGTGCGGGTGATTGCGCCGCTGACGCTGCTGCCCACCGGCATTGAAAACATGGGCGTCGCCGCCTTCACCGACATGCGCCGGGGGCTGGCCGGGGTGGACGTAATCATCATGCTGCGCCTGCAGATGGAGCGCATGGAGGGGCAACTGGTGCCGTCGCCGCAGGAATATTTCCGCCGCTACGGCCTCACCGAGAAAAAACTCGGCTGGGCCGCCGCCGACGTGATGATTATGCACCCCGGCCCCATCAACCGCGGCCTTGAGATTGCCTCCGGCGTCGCCGACGGCAGCCACTCGGTCATCCTGAACCAGGTCACCAACGGCATCGCCGTCCGCATGGCGGTGATGGCCGAGTTGGCAAAAGCGGCGGCGGAGGCGGCGCCGTGAACACCGCCATCATCAACGGCCGCATCGTTGATCCGGCCGGCGGCACCGTCCGTGACGGCGGAGTCTTCATCTGCAAAGGCGCCATCGCCGGCATCGGCGCCGCACCCGCCGGTTTCACCGCCGAGCGCACCATTGACGCATCCGGACTCACCATCTGCCCCGGCCTCATTGACATGTGCGCCCGCACCCGGGAGCCGGGTTTGGAGAGAAAAGCCACCATCGCCTCCGAAACCGCCGCCGCCGCCGCCGGTGGAATCACCGCCCTGTGCTGCCCGCCCGACACCGTGCCGGCCATTGACACCCCGGCCATGGCCCATCTGGTCCGCCAGCGCGGCCGCGAGGCCGGCGCCAGCCGGGTGCTGCCGGTGGGCGCGCTGACCACCGGCCTGGCCGGCAAAACCATCACCGACATGGCCGCCCTGGCCGACTCCGGCTGCGTGGCCATCGGCAACGCCCTGGCGTCGGTGGTCAACTCCCTGGTCATGCGCCGTGCGCTGCAATACGCGGCCACCTTCAACCTGGCCGTGATACTGCACGCCGAGGATCCATGGCTGCGCGGCAACGGCTGCGTGCACGAGGGCGAAGTCAGCACCCGCCTGGGTCTCGCCGCCATTCCCGCCACCGCCGAGACGGTGGGCGTGGCGCGCGACCTGGCGCTGATTGAACAAACCCGGGCGCGCGCCCATTTCGGCCACTTGTCATGCGGCCGCGCGGTGGCAATGGTCGCCGAAGCGCAGCGCAATGGGCTGCCGGTCACCGCCGGTGTCACCGCCCACCACCTGCACCTGTGCGAGGAAGATGTGGGCGAGTTTGACAGCCGCTGCCATGTCATCCCGCCGCTGCGCAGCCGCGCCGACCGCCGGGCGTTGCGCGAGGCGGTGCAAAGCGGCGTGCTCAGCGCGGTGTGTTCCGACCATCAGCCCCATGGCGCCGACGCCAAACTGGTCCCCTTCGGCGAGTCCGAACCCGGCATCTCCGGTCTGGAAACGCTGCTGCCCCTGGTGCTGCGCCTGGCCGGGGAGGGCGTGGCCGACCTGCCCGCCGCGCTGGCCCTGGTCACCAGCGGCCCGGCCAAAATCCTCGGCCTCAACGCCGGCGCCCTCACCCCCGGCGCGCCGGCCGATGTGTGCATCTTTGACGCCCAGAAAGAATGGACGCTGGATGCCGCAAAAATGCACAGCCGCGGCCGCAACACGCCTTTTGACGGCCAGCCCATGCGCGGCAAAGTCGCCCTCACCCTCGTCGGCGGCAAAGTCGCCTACCGCGACCCGGCTTTCGGCGCGGCGTAGTTAATCCAAAATACCGCCGCCGGCATCACCGCCACGCCCGCAGTCTGTTAAGCGGGCGTCCAGCGCCTCCCCCCCCCGCCCTGGCATGTGTTACACTCCGCCCTCACCATTCACCGCCACCGGAGGA
>JAPPPZ010000004.1 GCA_028817275.1 Gammaproteobacteria bacterium | reverse complement strand
AAAAAACCCCGGCGCTGAGCGGTTGGCGTGAAACCCGCACCGCCGCCCGCCGCCAGTCTGTGCTAACTTACAGGTGAAAAAACAAAACGGAGCCTCCCATGAGTGCAGAAAAAATTTACCCGGTGCCGGCGGCGGTTGCGGCTTCGGCGCATTTGGATGAGGAAAAATACCGCGCAATGTACCGGCGCTCGGTGGACGACCCGGAAGGATTCTGGGCCGAGATGGCCGGGGCGTTTGTTTCCTGGTTTAAGCCGTGGGACACGGTGCTGGACTGCGATTACAGCCGGGCGCATATTCGCTGGTTTGCCGGGGCCTCGCTGAATGCGGCCTACAACTGCATTGACCGCCACCTCGAGGCGCGCGGCAATGCGCCGGCGATTATTTGGGAGGGCGACGATCCGGCGGTTGCCAAAACCCTGACTTACCGTGAACTGCACACCGAGGTGTGCAAATTTGCCAACGCCCTCAAAGCGCGCGGCGTCGGCCGGGGCGACCGCGTTTCCATTTACATGCCCATGGTGCCGGAGGCGGCGGTGGCGATGCTGGCCTGCGCGCGCATCGGGGCGGTGCACTCGGTGGTGTTCGGCGGCTTCTCGCCGGAGTCACTGAAAGACCGCATTCTGGATTCCGACTGCCGCGTGGTCATCACCGCCGACGAAGGCCCGCGCGGCGGCAAGCCGGTGCCGCTGAAAAAAAACGTGGACACCGCGCTCACCCACTGCCCGGCGGTGCATACGGTTTTTGTGCTGCGCCGCACCGGCGGAAAAATCGCCTGGCGCGGCCAGCGCGATGTGTGGTGGCACGAGGCGGTGGCGGAAGTTTCCGCCGACTGCCCGGCGGAGGAAATGGACGCCGAGGATCCGCTGTTCATTTTGTACACCTCGGGCTCCACCGGCAAGCCCAAAGGCGTGCTGCACACCACCGGCGGCTATCTTTTGTACGCCGCGCTCACCCACAAATATGTTTTTGACTACCATGGCGGCGATGTCTACTGGTGCACCGCCGATGTCGGCTGGGTCACCGGCCACACCTACATCGTCTACGGCCCCCTCGCCAACGGCGCCGCCACGCTGATGTTTGAGGGCGTGCCGACGTGGCCCGACGGCAGCCGCTTCTGGCAGGTGGTGGACAAGCACGGCGTCAACATTTTTTACACCGCGCCCACCGCATTGCGCGCGCTGATGAGTCTGGGCAACGAACCGGTGAACAAAACTTCGCGCAAGAGTTTGAGACTCCTCGGCACTGTCGGCGAGCCAATCAACCCGGAAGCCTGGGAATGGTATTACCGGGTGGTGGGCGAGGAGCGCTGCCCGGTGGTGGACACCTGGTGGCAGACCGAAACCGGCGGCATTTTGATTGCGCCGCTGCCCGGCGCCACCGCGCTGAAGCCGGGCTCGGCGACGCGGCCGTTCTTCGGCGTGGTGCCGGAGATTCTCGGCGCCGACGGCAAGCCGCAGCCGGGCGCGGCCAGCGGCGCGCTGGTGATTGCGCGGCCGTGGCCGGGGCAGATGCGCACCGTCTACGGCGACCACCAGCGGTTTTTTGACACCTATTTCAAGGCCAACCCCGGCTACTACACCACCGGCGACGGCGCCCGCCGCGACGCGGACGGCTACTACTGGATTACCGGCCGCGTGGACGACGTGATTAACGTGTCCGGCCACCGGCTGGGCACCGCCGAGGTGGAAAGCGCGCTGGTGCTGCACGAGTCGGTGGCCGAGGCCGCGGTGGTGGGCTACCCGCACGAAATCAAGGGGCAGGGCATTTATGCATTTGTCACGCCCATGGTCGGCGTTGACTGGAGTGAACAATTGCGCGGCGAGTTGGTGCAACTGGTGCGCAAGGAAATCGGCCCCATCGCCGCGCCGGATGTGCTCCAATGCGCGCCGGCGCTGCCCAAAACGCGCTCGGGAAAAATCATGCGCCGCATCCTGCGCAAAATCGCCGCCGGCGAATTGGACCAACTGGGTGACACCAGCACCCTGGCCGACCCGGCGGCGGTGGACGGTTTAATTGCAAACCGCGAGCAGGGCGGCTGAGGGAGGTTGGTGGGCGATGCTGGGATTGAACCAGCGACCTCTGCCGTGTGAAAGCAGCGCTCTACCACTGAGCTAATCGCCCGCGCCGGGCGGCGAGTATACTTTAATCCATGACGGTTGTCACCCGCTTCGCCCCCAGCCCCACCGGTTTTCTGCACATCGGCGGCGCGCGCACGGCGCTGTTTAATTTTCTGTTTGCGCGCCGCAACAAAGGGCGGTTTCTGCTGCGTGTGGAGGACACCGACCGCCGGCGGTCGACGCCGCAGGCGGTGAACGCGATAGTGGACGGGCTGGCATGGCTGGGGCTGGACGGTGACGGCGAGACGGTTTTCCAGAGCAAGCGCGATGCGCGCTACCGTGAGGTGGCCGAAGAGTTACTGGAGCAAAAGCGCGCCTACCACTGCTGGTGCAGCGCCGATGAACTTGCCGCCATGCGCGCCGCGCAAAAACAGCGCGGCGAAAAACCGCGCTACGACCGCCGCTGCCTGGGGCGCAAACATCCGCCGGCCGGCGCCGGCGTTAAACCGGTGGTGAGGTTTCTGAACGAGGACGACGGCGAGGTCGCATTCACCGATGCGGTGCACGGTGAAATTAAAATAAGCAACCGCGAACTGGACGACCTGGTGATTGCGCGCAGCGACGGCACGCCCACCTATAACTTCAGCGTGGTGGTGGACGACCGCGACATGGGCGTCACCCATGTCATTCGCGGCGACGACCACATCAACAACACGCCGCGCCAGATTAATCTGCTGCGCGCGCTGGGCGCGAAGTTGCCGGTTTACGCGCACCTGCCCATGATCCTCGGCGCCGACGGCGCGCGCCTGTCCAAGCGCCACGGCTCGGTGAGCGTTCTGGAATACCGCCGCCACGGCTACCTGCCGCAGGCGCTGCTGAATTATCTGGCGCGGCTCGGCTGGTCGCACGGCGACCGGGAAATTTTTTCCATGCCCGAGTTGTGCCAACTGTTTGACCTGGCGCGGGTGAACAAGGCGGCGGCGGCGTTTGACCCGGAAAAATTGCGCTGGCTCAACCAGCACTACATTAAAGAGAGCGCGCCCGAATCCCTGGCGCCGGCGTTTGTTGAATGCCTGCGCGATGCCGGAGTCGGTGAGGCCGACATTGCCCAGGGGCCGCCGCCGGCGGCGGTCATTGCCGCCCACCGTGAGCGCGCCGCCACCCTGGCCGAGATGGCCGGGCGTGCCAAATTTTATTTCACCGACAGTGTCGCCGTGCCGCCGAATTTGGCCGGGAAATTTTTCACCGCCGACGTCACCCCGGCCCTGGCCGAACTCGCCGCCGCCCTGGCCGCCGCCGACTGGAACACCGCCGCCATCACCCAAGCCATCACCGCCGCCGCCGCCGCCCACAACCTGAAGTTCGGCCAACTCGCCCAGCCGCTCCGGGTCGCCGTCACCGGCGGCACGGTCTCGCCGCCCATCGACGCCACCCTGCAACTCCTCGGCCGCAAGCGCGCCGTTGAGCGGCTGAATTGCATTCTGAAACTTCCGCGCCCGGGTGTGGCATAATCGCCCCACCGCGGTACGCCGCCGGTCCAGCCGCCATGAACACCATTCTTGAAGATCCATTAGAGCGCGCCCTCGTCCTGCTGGACGCCATCGCCACCGTCTCCCTGCTCATGGCCCTGGCCAACCTGGTGCTCGGCAAAATGCATGAGCGCGCCCGCACCGCCGGCTGGGCGCAGGCCATCCGCAGCAAATACCCGCACTTGTGCCTCATCCTGCTGGTGGTCGCCATCCTCCACTTCACGTGGATGGTCAACCTCCTCACTCTGTGGGGCGTCGCCGTTGACTGGCACTGCTCGCTGGAGGTCAACTTCCACACCTCCGACACGCCCATCGGTACGTTGGGCCCCACCGGCACTTTGATTCTGGACGGCGCCGCGGCCCTGCTGCTGCTGCTGCCGCTGCACCATTTCTGGATTGCCGAAAAACCGTTCCATGCCGGCATCCGGCGGGCCCTCAAAAGCAGCAACTTCTGGTGCGGCGCGGCGGTGCTCTACACCGTCCTCCTGCACTGCGCCTGGGTCCTCCACATCACCCAGGTCTGGTGCTGGGCCGACCACCGCGGCTGCGTCCTCTGAGCGGGCCCATGAAAACACCCCGCCCGCGGGCCCGGGGGGAAACCCAGGCCGCGCTTCTGACACAAATTCAAGTCGCCATCGCCGGCGGCAACCCCAGGGACATTGAGAAGATTCTGGACCCCCTCCACCCCGGCGAAATCGCCAGCCTCCTCGCCGCCTTTCCCATTCCGCAGCGCGAAATCGTGTGGCGCGCCATGCCGCGCAAGCACATCGGCGCGACGCTGCACAAAACCACCGAGGCCATCCGCACCAAACTCCTCGCCGACACCTCCCCCGGCATCCTGCACGAGGCCATGGATGAGTTGGATGTGGATGACATCGCCGACCTCATCCCCGGCCTGCCCGAGGAACTGGCCGAGGAGTTTCTCTCCGAATCCGACCCCGCCGTCCTGGCCCGGCTGCAGGCCGACCCCGACACCGCCGCCCGCCTCATGCACACCGACACCCTCACCGTCCGCCCCGATGCCAGCATCGCCGACATTGCGCGCCGGCTGCAGCGGCGGCCGCAACTGCCGCCGTGCACCGACCAAATCTTCGTCACCGACCCCGACAACAACCTCACCGGCAGCCTGCCCATCGCCGCCCTGCTGCGCGCCGCCACCAGCCAGCCGCAACTCCTCGCGGCGCAGGTCATGGATCCGGCGCCGCTGACGTTCAACGCCGGTGCCTCCAAAGAGGACATCGTCACCGCTTTCCGCCAGCGCGAGCCGCTGTCCGCCGCGGTCATCGACGACACCGGCAAACTGGTGGGCCGAATCACCGTGTACAACGTCATCCACACCATTGAGCACGACGCCGACCACGCCCTCATGGCCCACGCCGGCCTGGACGAGGACGAGGACATTTTCGCCCCGCCGCTGCAGACCTTCCAGAACCGCGCCCTGTGGCTGGGCGTCAACCTGGCCACCGCCATCCTCGCCTCGTGGGTTATCGGCCTGTTTGAGGAGACCATCCAGAAACTGGTGGCGCTGGCGGTGCTCATGCCCATCATCGCCAGCATGGGCGGCAACACCGGCACCCAGACCATGACCGTCACCGTGCGCGGCCTCGGCACCGGCTCGGTGAACCGCCACAACGCCCTGCGCCTGCTGCGCAAGGAACTGGCGGTGGGCGGCTTCAACTCCCTGCTGTGGGCGGTCACCGCCGCCTGCACCGCGCTGGTCTGGTACGGCGACCTCACCCTCGGCCTCATCATGGCCGCCGCCATGTGCATCAACATGATCTCCTCGGCGGTGGCCGGCGTTCTCATCCCGCTGCTGTTCGACCGCATCGGCGTGGACCCGGCCCTGGCCTCCGGCGTCGCCCTCACCACTGTCACCGACGTGGTCGGCTTCTTCGCCGTCCTCGGCTTCGCCGCCATGCTGATTTGAGCGGCGGGCGGCGTCTACTCCTCCAGCACCAGCGTATCCTCGGCGCGCCAGCCGCACCAGATTGAGTCGCCCACCGCCGGCAGTTTGCTGTCGCGGCTTTCGTTTTGCACGGTGGCGGCGATGGCGGCGCCGGACTCGGTGGTGGCGAAGACATAACTCTCGCTGCCGTGGTAGGCGATGTTGTCCACGGTGGATTTGAATGCGGTGAATCCGGGCCGCGGCGCGTCGCGGAAGAGTTTGACTTTCTCCGGGCGGACCGCGATGCCGACGCGGCCGGCCGACGAGTTGCCGGGGATTTTAATCTCGCCTAATTGTTCGACAGCGACAGCGCCGTCGCCGCTTGCCCGGCCGTGGAACAGATTCATTTTGCCGATGAAGTCGGCGACAAAATAACTGCGCGGGTACTCATACAACTCGGCCGGCGGCGCCACCTGCCGCACCTTGCCTTTTTCCATCACGGCGATGCGGTCGGCCATGGACAGCGCCTCCTGCTGGTCGTGGGTGACGATGATGAAAGTGATGCCGACCGCGTGCTGCAGTTTGACCAGTTCCAGTTGCATCGCTTCGCGCAGTTTGGCGTCCAGCGCCGACAGCGGCTCATCCAGCAACAGCACGCGCGGGCGTTTGACTAACGCGCGCGCCAGGGCGACGCGCTGCAGTTGGCCTCCGGACAGTTGCGCCGGCATGCGCTGCTCCAGCCCGCCGAGTTGCACCAACTGCAACGCCTCGTCCACGCGGCGGCGGATGTCGGCCGCGCCCACGCCGGTGACTTTCAAGCCGTAGGCGATGTTGGCGAGCACGCTCATGTGCGGGAACACGGCGTACGATTGAAACACCATGTTCACCGGCCGGCGGTTGGGCGGCACGCCGGTCATGTCGCGGCCGTCGATGAGAATCTCGCCGCGGTCGGGGATTTCCAGGCCGGCCAGCATGCGCATGAAAGTGGTTTTGCCGCAGCCCGAGGGGCCGAGCAAGGCAAAAAACTCGCCCTCGAAAATATCCAGCGACACATGGTCCACGGCCGTGGCCACGCCGGCGAAAGTTTTGACCGCGCCGCGCACCTGGACGATGGCGTTGTTCATGGCGTTGTTCATCGCATTTTTTGGCCGGCGCGGTTTTGCAAAAACATGGCGGTGGCGGTGAGGGCCAATGTGATGGCAATCAGCACCGCCGAGGCCGCGTTCACTTCCGGCGTTACCGAGAACCGCACCATGGAATAGATTTTGACCGGGAAAGTGACGGTGTCGGGGCCCGAGGTGAAAAAGGTAATGACAAAATCGTCCAGCGACAAGGTGAAAGCGAGCAGCGCGCCGGCCACCAAACCCGGCGCCATGTGCGGCAGCAGCACATCGCGCAGCACCCGCCACTCCGATGCGCCGAGGTCTTTGGCCGCCTCCTCAAACTCACGGTTGAAACTCGCCAGGCGCGCGCGCACCACCACCGCGACGAAAGGAAAACTGAACGAGATGTGGGCGATGATGATGGCGCTTAAGTTGAAAGGCCAGATTAAATCGGTGGGCCAGTAGGTGCGCGAGAAAAACGCCAGCATGGCGACGCCCATGCAGATTTCCGGGATGACAATCGGCAGCGCCATGCCGCCTTCGTAAGCGCCCTTGAACGGAAAGCGAAAGCGCCACAGTTGCAGCGCCACCATCGCGCCGATGACGGTGCTGACGGCGGTGCTGATGACGGCGATGGTGAGCGAGTTGGTGAAGGCTTCGATGAGGCCATCGTTGTGCCACGCCTTGAGGTAATACTTCACGGTGAAGCCGCGCCACACCACATTGCGGCGGCTGTCGTTAAAACTGAACGCCACCAAGGTGATGATGGGCGCGTACAGAAAAACGAAAGTCGCCAGCATGGTCAGGCGCATCCACAGATGGCGGCCGTAGTCCAGCGGCCCCGGCGGCGGGCGGCGGCGCAGGCGGCGCAGACGGTGTTGTGGCGGCGCGCGCATCAGGTGTCCATGGCCGACCGGCCGCGCGAGAAAAACGCGCGCAAGGCGAGGGCGAAGAAGGTGATGTACATCAAAATAAACGACAGCGCCGAGCCGAACGGCCAGTCGTTTGCCGACTTGAACTGGCGCTCGATGACATTGGCAATCATCTGGCTCTCGGTGCCGCCGAGCAGGTCGGGGGTGAGGAATGAGCCCAGCGCCGGGATGAAAGTAATCACCACGCCGGACAAAATGCCGGGCATGGCAAGCGGCACGGTGATGGAGAAGAAGGTGCGGAACTGGCCCGCGCCGAGGTCCAGACTGGCTTCCAGGTGCGAGCGGTCCATGCGGTCCAGCGCGGCATACAGCGGCAGCACCATGAACGGCAGGTGCACATAAACCAAGCCGAAGACCACGGCGAAGTTGTTGTACAACAGTTGCGGCGGAGTGAACGCGCCGAGGCCGTCGAGACCCACGGCGCGCGCCACGCCGTCGACACTGTCCCACACCGACTCCAAACCGGCGTTGAGAAACCCGCGCGTGCGCAGCACCGCGATGAGCGCGTAAGTGCGGATGAGAAGATTGGTCCAGAACGGCAGAATCACCAGCACCAGCAGCAGCGCCTTCCAGCGCGCCGGGGCGAAGGTGATGGCAAGCGACACCGGCAACGCGACAATTAAACAAACGGCGGTGGTCATGCCGGCGAACCAAAACGACTTGAGAAAAATTTGCAGGTACAGCGGGTCCAGCGCGCGCAAATAATTGTCCGGCGTCCAACTGATGGCGATGCCGATAATGCCTTCCTTGTGGCCGAAACTGTACGCCCAAATCAGCGCCAGCGGCAGCAGAAAAAACCCCAGCAACCACAACGCCGGCGGCGCGGAGAGTATCCAAAAGACGCGCGGATTTTTGCGCCAGTTATCCATGGATGGTCACCGCGCGATGCGACACAAGCGGGCAAACAGGCAAACAAGCAAACGATGGCGCCGGCGGCGCGCGCATCCCGGCGCCGCCGACGCATGCAACCTTGAACGGCCTTGGCGACTTAAGCCGCGTTAATGCGCGTCCAGCCTTCGTCGTACATCCGCTGCACATCTTCGCCGAGATAGAGCGCGGTTTCGCTGTTGGCGACCACGCTGTCCGGCGGGAAGATGTTGGAGTTGCGGCTGTACTCCGCGCTCGCCAAGTCGCGCGCCGCTTTGTTCGGCGTCGCGTAGTAGATGAACTCGGCGATTAACTTGCCGGCCTCGGCGTCCAAAATGTAGTCGATGAAGCGGTGCGCGTTGAGCGGCCGCGGCGCGCCGGTGGGGATGCACAAACAATCCTGCCACAGCAGCCCGCCCTCGCGCGGCACGGTGTAGGCGATGTCGTCGTCCTCTTCCATCACCTGCAAAATGTCGCCGTTCCATTCCATGGTCAGGTCCACATCGCCGGCCGCCAGCAGGTCCTGGCCGTTGTCATCGGCGAAGGCCTTGATGTGCGGCTTCTGCTTGATGACCATGCGCTCGGCTTCGGCGAAGTGCGCGGGGTTGGCGGTGTTCAGCGAGTGGCCCAAGTATTTGAACGCCATCTGAAAGATGGTGCTGGAGTCGCCGAGCAATGCGATGCGGCCGGCGTAGCGGTCGGAGTCGTACAGCCATTTCCAACTGTCGGGCGTGCCGCGCACTTTGGATTTGCGGTAGCCGATGCCGATGGTGCCCCACATGTACGGCATGGAGTACTTGCGCCCCGGGTCAAACTGCGCATCGCGGAAGTTCGGGTCCAGGTTGCGGCGGTTGGGAATCAACGCGTGGTCCAGCGGCTGCAGCATGCCGGTTTTAATCATGCGCTCCACATAATCGTTGGTGGGAACGATGAGGTCGTAGCCGGGGTTGCCTTCGCGCAGTTTGGCGAACAACTCGTCGTTGTCGGCGAACAGGTCCATCTTCACCTCGATGCCGCTGGCCGCCTTGAAGTCGTCCAGCGTGGTTTCGCCGATGTAGGTGTCCCAGTTGTAGAAGTTGAGTTTTTTCTCCTCGGCCGCAAGCGCCGGGGAAAACCGCAGCCCGGCGGCGGCCACCCCGGCCCCCGACAGCGCGGCCAAAAACGCCCGCCGCCCCCGATTGGCCGGAGATTGGGTTTTTTTCATGCTGTTCATCGTTGCTCCTCCTCAGGATTTTGGGTGTGTGACAAGGTGAGTATCGCCCGCCGCCGGGCGGAAAATCAAGGGGCGACAGCGTGCCGCAGTTCCGCCGCACTCAGCAGAGGCCGCCCGGCCCGGGCGGCGAAGGCGGCAGCTTCTGTGACCAGGGCGGCGTTGTCCGGGGCTTGATGGTTGTTCTCAAAGCCGACGCGCATGTCGCCGCCGGTGGTGATGGCCTGTTTTGCGGTGGGGCGCTCGGCCTTATTGAAAGCGCAGGCCATCCAGCGGTGGTTTGTTTCCCCGGTCGCGTTTAATGCCCGGCGGAAGTCCGGGAGTTCAGCCGGGTCCGGCCGGCGGTTGATGACAAATAAAAAACTGTGGACTCCGCCCGGGATAAGGCCGCGGTCGCGCAAAGCAAAAAATTTTTCCACCTCCGCCGGCTGGTAAAGAATGAACTGCATCCACACGCCGCGTGCATGTTGTGCGGCGAGAAATTTTCCAACGGCTTCCTCCAGGGCGCCGCCCCCACCTTCACCCCCGGGAAAAAATTCGCGCAGGGCGAGGGAGAAGGCCTCGGGCCCGGTCGCCGTGACGCTGTTCATTTGTTCGCGCAGTGAAAATTTTCCCGCCGACTCGGTGGTGGTTTGGACCAGCATTTCGTCGCCGACGGCATCGCGGATGGCGGTGATGGCGCGGGCATAGTGCTTTGGGTGCAGCGAATGCCGCGCGTTTTCGTCGCGCACGTGCAGGTGCAGCATGGCGGCCCCGGCGCGCAGGCATTGTTCAGCGTCGCGCGCCAGTTGCGCCGGGGTGACGGGCAGGCGCGGATGGTCGGCGCGGGTTTTGTACGCGCCGTTGGGGGCGGCGGCGATGAGAACTTTTGCGCCGCGCCGGTTCACGCCACGCTGTTCAGTGCATCAAAGATGGAAGCGACGGTGCGCGCGGCCAAATCCTCGCACTGTGACTCGCTGATGGTGTAGGGCGGTGCAATAATGATGGCGTCACCATTGCCGCCGTCGGCGCAGCCGCTTGCCGGATAGCACAACATGCCGCGCTCCATGGCGCACCGCTTGACGGCGCCGGTGAGTTGGCCGGCCGGGGGGAACGGTTGCTTGGTGGTTTTGTCGCGCACCAGTTCAATGCCGGTAAACAGGCCGCGCCCGCGGATGTCGCCGACGTTCGGATGGCCGCCGAGCTCGTGCTGGAAGATTTCGCTGAGCAGTGCGCCGCGCCGGCGCGCCTGGGCAATGAGGTTGTCGCGCTCCACCACTTCATGCACGGCCAGCGCGGCGGCGGCGGCCAGGGGATGGCACAGGTAGGTGTGGCCGTGCCCCAGCATGCCGCTGCCGTTGGTGATGGCGTCGACGATTTTGCCATCGGCGAGCACCGCGCCGATGGGGGCGTAGCCGCCGCCGAGGGCTTTGGCCAGGCAGACCAGGTCGGGGACGATGCCCTCAACGGTGAACGCAAAGCGCTGCCCGCAGCGGCCCATGCCGCACATGATTTCGTCGGCAATCAAAAGCACGCCGTAGCGGTCGCACACTTTGCGCACTTCGCGGAAGTAGGTTGCCGGCGCCGTGACGGCGCCCAAACTCGCGCCGGAGACGGTCTCGGCAATGAAAGCGGCCACGCGGCCGGCGCCGCAACGTTCAATGGCGGCGGCCAGTTCGGCGGCCAGGCGTTTTGCGTACTGCTCCTCGCCCTCGCCCTCACCCTGGTGGCGGTAGCCGTAGGCCGGCGACACCGCCTCGGCCGGCAGCAGCATGGGACGGTACATTTCACGGCGCGCCGCGTGGTGGCCGACCGAAAGCGCGGCCAACGTCGCGCCGTGGTAACTCTGCCGGCGGGCGATGAATTTGGCGCGCTTGGTTTCGCCGCGCTCGACAAAAAACTGCCGGGCAATTTTCATCGCCGCCTCCACCGCCTCCGAGCCGCCGGAAACAAACAGGGCGTGGTTTAAATTTCCCGGCGCCGCGCCGCACAGTTTGGCGGCCAGTGTTTCGGCCGCCTCGCTGGTGAAAAAAGCGTTGTGGGCGAAAGCGAGTTTGCGCAGTTGCGCGTCCATTGCGGCCAGCACGTCCGGGTGCTGGTGGCCGAGGCAGGAAACCACCGCGCCGCTTGAGCCGTCCAGGTATTTTCTGCCGTCGCGCCCGATGAGGAAGACGCCCTCACCGCCCACGGCAAACGGCGGCGGCCGGCGCAGGTTGCGGTGGATGAGCGCGCCGCGGTCAGACATTCAGCAGCAGAAATTCCCGCTCCCAGGAACTGATGACGCCGAAGAAAGTTTCATACTCGCGCTCCTTCACCGCGCTGTAGGCGTGGACAAAACGCTCACCAAGAATTTCGCCAAGCGCGCTGCAGCCGCGCAGCCGGGTGATGGCTTCCTCCACGCCGCGCGGCAACTGGTAGGGCAGGTCGTAGGCGCTGCCGGCCAGCGGCGGCTGCGGCTCCAGTTTTTCGCGCATGCCCAGGTAGCCGCAGGCCAGGGAGGCGGCGATGGCGATGTAGGGGTTGGCATCGGCGCCGGCGACGCGGTTTTCCACCCGCCGCGCCTGCGCGTCGGAGACCGGCACCCGCAAACCGACGGTGCGGTTGTCGTAGCCCCACTGCGCATTAATCGGCGCCGACAGGTAGCGGCCGAGGCGGCGGTAGGAGTTTACGTTTGGCGCAAACAGCAGCATCGCCTGCGGCAGGTATTTTTGCAGGCCGCCGATGTAGTGGCGGAACAGCGGCGACTCGGCGCCGTCGGCGGTGCTGAACACGTTGCCGCCGCCATCGGCGCTGACCACGCTTTGGTGAATGTGCATGGCGCTGCCCGGCTCGCCGGCCATGGGCTTGCTCATGAAGGTCGCGTACATTTTGTGGCGCAGCGCGGCTTCGCGCACCGTGCGCTTGAACAGGAAGGACTGGTCGGCAAGTTCCAGCGGCTCGCCGTGCAGCAAGTTCACCTCCATCTGCGCCGCCCCGCTCTCGTGCATCAGCGTGTCGATGTCCACATCCTGCGCCTCGCAGTAGTCGTAGATGTCCTCCCACAGCGGGTCGAACTCGTTCACCGCGTCCACGCTGAAGGCCTGGCGGCCGCTCTCGGCGCGGCCCGACCGGCCCAGCGGCGGCTCCAGCGGGTAGTCGGCATCGGTGTTGGGCTTGACCAGGTAGAACTCCAGTTCCGGCGCCACCACCGGCCGCATGCCCAACTGGTGGAACAACTCCACCACCCGGCGCAGCACCGAGCGCGGCGCGATGTCCACCGGCGCGCCGCCGGCGTAGAACGCATCGTGAATCACCAGCGCGCTGGGGTCCACCGCCCACGGAATGCGGCGGATGGTAGAGGCATCGGGGCGCAACTCCACGTCAATCTCCGCCGCGTTCAGCAGGTCGGGGTATTTTTTCAGGTCGGGGCCCAGGCCGTCCACGGTCTGCACAAAAACCTCCTCCGGCAGGCGCAGGCCTTTTTCCTCCTGGTATTTGCGCGCCGGCATCAGTTTCCCCCGCGCCACACCGGCCATGTCCGGCACCAGCGCCTCCACCTCGTCGATGTTCTGCTCCGACAGCCAGGCGTCGATTTTTTTCATTTTCCGCATTGGGAAATAGTAGCAAATTGGTGTTTTTTCTGTTATTTTTCTTCTTGTAGAAACTCTCTCCCGGAGGCCGTCCAATCATAAATTTGCTTTCTACTTTGTTTCAGTCCCTGCCAGACTCGTCTGGTATTTTGGCGCTTATCGTTTTCGCTTTGGTGGTTTTTGCCATCGTGGTGCCTCTGCTTCGTTGGATTTTGAAAAGCCCGCGGCGCAAGGGCAAGTCTGGCGAATCCGAGGTCAATCACAGACTGCCCCGGCAGCAGTTGTCGGCCGAGGACCAGGGCGAGCTTGGCGAATTCAAGGTGAATCGCGGACTGCAAAAGCGCCTGGATAATGAGAAATACCATTTAATCCAGGATGTCACCCTGCCAACTGAAGATGGCACCGCTCAGGTGGACCACATCCTCGTCTCTGTTTTTGGCGTTTTTGTGATTGAGACCAAAAACATGAACGGCACAATTATTGGCCGGCCTGACGAGAAAAACTGGACTCAGAAATTCCACGAGAACAGGAAAGGGGACTGGTTTCAAAATCCACGCCGCCAAAATTACGGGCACGTGCAAGCCGTGCGCGCGCTGTGCGGACTGAAAGAAAACCAGGTGCACTCGGTTGTTGTGTTCGTTGGAAGCGGCCGCCTCCGCCTCCAGGGCGGGATGCCGGATGATGTGGTGGAGGGAATCGGAAATTTGATTGACCACATTAAATCCCGAACTGAGGAGGTTTTGTTCGCGGGTGAGGTTGGGGATGTCGTCGATAAAATTAACGCCGGCAGATTAGCCCGGTCAATGAAGACGGACCGCGCGCATGTCAGGCATGTCAAGGACATCGTGCGTGAAAAGCAGGCCAAGGCCGGGAATTTCGACAAAAAACCCGGCGCCGATTCCAGTCCGTCATGCCCGGTGTGCGGCGGTGGCATGGTGGAGCGCCAAGTCAGGAAAGGGGCAAATAAAGGAAAGCCCTTTTGGGGTTGCCCCAAATATCCGAAGTGCCGGGGGATGCGATCCATCAACGGTCACGATTGATGGCGCGCGGGTCCGGGATGATTCGAGTTTCCTGCCGGTAGGCCGCAAAACCGTTTCGCTGGTACAACGCCAGCGCTTTGGGGTGGTCAAAGTTGCAGGTGTGCACCCACACGCGCCGGGGTTTTTCGCTCCAAGCCTGGGCCAGCAGGCGGTGCAAGAGGAAGCCGCCGAGCCCGCGGCCGATGAAGTCGGGGATGAGGCCGAAGTAGGCGAGTTCCACTTCATGGCCGGCGCGGCAGTCCAGTTCGCCGTAGCCGGCCGGCACGCCGTCGCAGTAGAGGACGCTGATCTTGACTTTGGGATGGTGGATGATTGCGCGCAACGAATCGTCACCCAGCCGCCGCCGCTCGTGCCACAGCCACGGCTCGCCGACGGTGTTGTACAGGTAGCGGTAAAACGAAACCGGCGGCCGCCGCGCGCGCAGCAGGGTGAGGTTTTCCAGCCGCGGCGGCAAAGCCCCGGCGGCCGGCGGGGCGGTCATCTGCAGGTAGGTGACCACTTCGCGCAGGTGGCCGGGCGGTGCGTCGCGGGTCATCGGCGGAGTATATACTTGCGCCATGGACATCGGCGGCGAGCATCAAATTCCGGCGGCGCGCGAGGCGGTGTGGCGCGCGCTGAACGACGCCGACATTCTGCGCCGCGCGATTCCCGGCTGCGAGGCGTTGGAAAAAATTTCCGCCACCGAATTCAATGCCCGCATCACCGCCAAAATCGGCCCGGTCAAGGCCCGTTTCAAGGCGCGCATTCAACTGGAGGATTTGGACCCGCCATCCTCCTACACCCTCACCGGCGAAGGGCAGGGCGGCGTCGCCGGCTTTGCCAAAGGGGCGGCCAAAGTGCGCCTTGTGGACCAGGGTGAGGGCGCCAGCGTGTTGAAATACGAGGCGGAAATGCGCGTCGGCGGCAAAATCGCCCAGGTCGGCTCGCGCCTGGTGCGGGGGGCGGCGCGCAAAACCGCGGCCGGTTTTTTTGCCAACTTTGTTGCGATTCTCGGCGAGTCGGCATAAAGTAAACCGGTGGCCCCGCCCGCTACCGCCAAAATCCGCCGCCAAAGAGCGGATAAAGAGCGGGTGAGGGCGGGCCGCAACGAGCATCCAAACAAACAGAACGGAGGAGAAACATGTCCGAGCAGATTACCGTCACGGTCAACGGCGACACGGTGTCGGCGCGGCCGGCGGCGAACACTTTATTGTCCGCTTTCCTGCGCGAAGAACTCGGCCTCACCGGCGCCCATGTCGGCTGCGACACCAGCCAGTGCGGCGCCTGCGTGGTGCTGGTGGATGGCAAGTCGGTGAAGAGTTGCACCATGCTGGCGCGCCAGGCCGACGGCGCCAGCCTCACCACCATTGAAGGCCTGGCCGGCGACGGCGGTGAACTTCATCCCATGCAAGAGGCGTTCCGCGACAACCACGGTCTGCAGTGCGGCTTCTGCACCCCGGGCATGGTGCTGAGCGCGGTGGACCTGGTCAGCCGCAACCCCGACCCCAGCGAGGGCGAGGTGCGCCGCTGGCTCGAGGGCAACATCTGCCGCTGCACCGGCTACCACAACATCGTCAAATCCATCCGCGCCGCGGCCAAAGTCATGAGGGCCTGAATCATGAATGCAAACGCAACCACCAATTCCGGCATCGGCGGCAGCGTCCGCCGACGTGAAGATTCGCGCTTTTTGCAGGGGCGCGGCAAGTACACCGACGACATCAACATCGCCGGCCAGACCTACGCCGTTTTCGTGCGCTCGCCCCACGCCCATGCGCGCATCAACGGCATCGACACCGCCGCCGCCGCCGCCGCCGAGGGCGTGGCCGCCGTGTTCACCGCCGAGCACACCAAAGACATCGGCGGCGTCCCCACCGGCTGGCAGGTGCACAGCAAAGACGGCGAACCCATGGCCGAGCCCAAGCACCCGGTGCTGGCCGAGGGCGCCGCGCGCCATGTGGGCGACCCGGTGGCCATGGTGATTGCCGCCACCCGCCGGCAGGCGCGCGACGCCGCCGAACTGGTGACCGTGGACTACGACCCGCAGCCGGCGGCGGTGGACATGAAAGCCGCACTTGCCGACGGCGCCGCCAAAGTGCACGGCGACCTCCCCGGCAACCTGTGCTACGACTGGGAGTTGGGCGACAAGGCGGCGGTGGACGAGGCTTTCGCCGGCGCCGCCCATGTGACCAAACTGGACCTGGTCAACAACCGCCTGATCCCCAACGCCGTGGAACCCCGATGCGCCATCGGCGACTACGACAGCGTCAGCGGCGAGCACACGCTCTACACCACCAGCCAGAACCCGCATGTCATCCGCCTGCTGATGGGCGCTTTCGTGCTCAGCATTCCGGAGCACAAACTGCGCGTGGTGGCGCCCGATGTGGGCGGCGGTTTCGGCTCCAAGATCTTCCACTACGCCGAGGAGGCGCTGGTCACCTGGGCCGCGGCGCAAATTAAAAAACCGGTCAAGTGGACCGCCGAGCGCAGCGAGTCGTTCATGTCCGACGCCCACGGCCGCGACCATGTCACCCACGCCGAGTTGGCGCTGGACGCCAACGGCAAATTCCTCGCCCTGCGCTGCAGCACGCTGGCCAACATGGGCGCCTACCTCTCCACTTTCGCGCCGTGCATTCCCACCTACCTGCACGGCACGCTGCTCGCCGGCCAGTATGCGACGCCGGCGATTTACTGCGAGGTGAAGGCGGTGTTCACCAACACCGTGCCGGTGGACGCCTACCGCGGCGCCGGCCGGCCGGAGGCCACGTTTATTCTGGAGCGCATCGTGGACCAGGCGGCGGCCGAGACCGGGGTGGACCCGGCCGAGTTGCGCCGCCGCAACATGATTCAGCCGGAGCAGTTTCCGTACCAGACGCCGGTGGCGCTGCAGTACGACACCGGCAACTACGAGGCGACCCTGGACCAGGCCCTCAAGGCCGCCGACTACGCCGGTTTTGAGGCGCGCCGCAAACAGTCGGCGGCGGCCGGCAAACTGCGCGGTGTCGGCCTGTCCTGCTACATTGAGGCCTGCGGCATCGCGCCGTCCAATGTGGTGGGCTCCCTGGGCGCGCGCGCCGGGCTGTACGAGGCGGCCACCGTCCGCGTCAACCCCACCGGCTCGGTGGTGGTGTTCACCGGCAGCCACGCCCACGGCCAGGGCCACGAAACCACCTTCGCCCAGGTGGTGTCCGACATGCTCGGCATTGACTACGACGCCGTTGAAATCGTGCACGGCGACACCGCCAAAGTCCCCTTCGGCATGGGCACCTACGGCTCGCGCTCCATCGCCGTCGGCGGCGCCGCCATCGCCAAGGCGGTGGACAAAATCATCGCCAAGGGCAAAAAAATCGCCGCCCACCTGCTGGAGGCCGGTGAGGGTGACATCGTGTTTGAGAACGGCGCATTCAAAGTCGCCGGCACCGACCGCGAGAAATCTTTCGGCGACATCGCCCTCACCGCCTACGTCCCGCACCAGTATCCGCTGGAGAGTCTGGAGCCGGGGCTGGAGGAAACGGCGTTCTACGACCCGGCAAACTTCACCTACCCGGCCGGCACGTACGTGTGCGAGGTGGAAGTGGACCCCGACACCGGCCAGGTGACGGTGGCCTCGTTCCATGCCAGCGACGACTTCGGCAACCTCATCAACCCGATGATTGTGGAAGGCCAGGTGCACGGCGGCCTCGCCCAGGGCATCGGCCAGGCGCTGCTGGAAAACTGCGTGTACGACGCCGAGGGCCAACTGCTCAGCGGCAGTTACATGGACTACTGCATGCCGCGCGCCGACGATTTGCCGTCGTTTCAGGTGGACACCACCGTCACCGCCTGCACCCACAACCCCCTGGGGGTCAAGGGCTGCGGTGAGGCCGGCGCCATCGGCGCCCCGCCGGCATTGATTAACGCCGTGGTCAACGCGCTCAACGGCGGCGGCCACTCCATCGCCCACCTGGACATGCCGGCCACGCCGCAGAAGGTGTGGGCCGCCATGCAGAGCAACTGAACCACCGGAGGATTCGCCATGTATGACTTCAACTACCACCGCCCGGCCAGTGCGGCCGATGCGGCCGCCGCGCGCAAGGCCGCCGCTGACGGTGTCTACCTGGCCGGCGGCATGACGCTGCTGCCGACCTTGAAACAGCGGCTGGCCCGCAGCAGCGACGTGGTGGACCTCGCCGCCACCGGACTCACCGGCATCAGCCGTGACGGCGGCGCCATCACCATCGGCGCCATGTCCACCCACGACAGCGTCGCCACCAGCAGCGAGGTGCAGAGCGCCATTCCCGCCCTCGGCATTCTGGCCGGCGGCATCGGCGATCCGCAGGTGCGCAACCGCGGCACCATCGGCGGCAGCATCGCCAACGCCGACCCGGCCGCCGACTACCCGGCCGCGGTGCTCGGCCTCAACGCCACCGTGCACACCGACCGCCGCGCCATCGGCGCCGATGACTTCTTCACCGGCATGTTCGAGACCGCGCTGGGCGACGGCGAGTTAATCACCAAGGTCACTTTCCCGGTTCCGGCCGCCGCCGCCTACGCCAAGTTCGCCAACCCGGCCAGCCGCTACGCCATTGTCGGCGTAATGGTGGCCAAAACAGACGGCGGAATCCGCGTCGCCGTCACCGGCGCCGCCGGCAACGCGTTTCGCGCAACAGCCATGGAACAGGTGCTGGCCGGGGATTTCTCGGCAGCAGTCCTGGACGGCATCAGCGTGGACGCCGACTACAACTCCGACATCCATGCCAGCGCCGAATACCGCCGGCACCTGGTGGGCGTGATGGCCAAGCGGGCGGTAAGGGAGATTGCCTAGGGAAGGGAAAACAAGGTGGCCTGCCGGGGGGCGGGCCGCTTTGTTTTTTATCCGGGTAAAAACATGCCGCCGGCCAACCCCGAACACTGCCGCTCCTGCGCCGCGCCGCTGGCCAATCCCGATTTCCACGGGCCGCGCGAGCATTACTGCAAGTACTGCGTGGCCCCGGACGGCGAAGTCAAATCGCGCACCGAAACCCGCGACGGCATCCGCCAGTGGATGATCCAGGCCTGGCAGTTGCCGGAGGATGACCCCACTCTGGAACGCCGCCTCGACGATTACATGAACGCAATGCCGCATTGGGGGCGGTGAGGGGCTGTTGCATGATTACTCCCGAGCGCAGAAAGGAATTACTCAAGGGGGCAAAGAGCGAGCCTGAAACTCTTGAGGAACTTATTTGCAAAGCATGTGCATATGCGGTGGCCGCCCGTGTGACCATCGCGGATATTGAGCGTGGAAAATTTCCCATACCGGGAAAAAGCCGGAATATTTCCCCCGCCGGCCATGCTGCGCGGACAAAATTCATCAGGGGCGAGTACAAAATGCGCCCAATGCTCGAGGAAGAACTTGAAAAAATGGGCATTGGCAACGCTTGCCATTACTGCATGAGCACGGAAAATATACAGAACGAACATCTCATCCCCCGCTCACGCGGCCCACAATCGCGCGAGGATGATCCTGCTGTCTACAGAATGATGGAAGATTCCAAAAACCTTGTCTTTGCCTGCAGGGATTGCAACGGCGCCCGCGAAAAAGGCGCAAAAGATTTAATGAAATGGATGACAGAGAAGAACCGCTTCCCGCCTGTTTTTATATTGACCCGCTATCTTAAATGGATTGAAGAATACTGCGAAGTCAAAGGCATTATGGAAAAAACCCTGCAAGAAATCAAAGAGGAGGGAATTCGCCTGCCTTTTGACATTGACTGCATTCCGTACAGGTCAAAACACTATCCCGCCGACCCCGGAGAACTCAGGCTGAGGGTGGTGGTGGCGGATGGCGCACAAAATTAAAGCCCGGGATTCTGGTAAAATAAACTCATGGGCAAAGAACACGAACCGGGTTGCGCTGAGTGCTTTAAGGGCTATTTGCTGAAAAAGGGCCACGAGGTTTACTGCAAATCCGGCCCTGATGCGCCTGATTATATTTTCACCATTGACGGTGAAGAGTATTCGGTGGAAGTTACCGAGTTTAAAGCGAGCCGTTTCCATTATCTTGATGGACATAAGGATGGCCCCGAGGGCGTGTGCACAATGGTTATGGAAAAAGTGCAGGAAATCAGGAAAAATATCGGGCGCGCTCCTCAGACTGGACGCTATTTATTGAGCATGGACTTTTCTTTGTCCAAAAAGAAAATGAAGGCAGAAATTTTCCGTGTCGCTAAAGTCATTGCCAAGGCGGAATTTCCACATGATGCCATCGAGGTAATAGAGTCTCGGTTGCAAGTTGTGCATGCTCGTTGTGCCAACACGCTTAGCGTTGCTCCGGCTGTTTTACTTGACGGTGAGGAAGGTGAACTCCTGAGCGAAGTAATCTGCCAATTAACTGAGAATATTTGCGTCAAGAAAGCAAAAATAGAACGCAACGAACCAGACAAGCCAAAAATTTTACTTCTTTTTGGCAATGCGGACGTAGTATTTAAAGTGGCATTTGCGTGTGGAGAACGCGAATACCCCGAACTGGAAAACGCCGCAAAAGATTTTGATTGCATCTTGCTGATAGGGCAAAAAAACGGTCAATATGAAGTCTGTGTTGAATTAATTCCGTTTAATCAACGGAGTTAAAAATAGAGCGGCGGCACGAGGCCAAGCCAGGTGCCGCCGTCCATCCTCACCGTCAAATTTGTGCTATTGTGCACACGAAATCTTTCCCGGAGGCGCTATGTCAACCATTCTTAAACCCGCTATCACCCTGACCGACAAGGAAAGTGAGTGGGTCCAAAACCAGATTGCCAGCGGTCAATACGCCGATGACAGCGCGTATTTCCGCGATTTGGTGCGCCGTGACCGGGAATACCAAACCAAACTCGAGGCCCTGAGGAAAGAGATTGAAAAAGGCCTCGACAGCGGGTTCACCGATTGCACGTTTGAAGAGGCGTGGGCTCAGGGTGAGCGAGAGGGGTTGAAAATTCTGGCGGGGCGAAAGCACGCACAGTCCGGTGGCGGCTGATATGCCTTATCGGTTGTCGGAACGAGCGAGAAACGACGTTGTTGAAATCGCCAGATACACCACTTTGCAGTTTGGAGCAGGGCAACGCCAGGTGTATCAAGGCAAACTGATGGATTGCTTTCGCAATCTCTCTGACAACCCGGAATTGGGCAAAAAAGCCGATGAAGTTAAAGCGGGATTAAGAATGCTCGTTTGCCAATCCCACGTCATTT
The DNA here is from genome assembly GCA_028817275.1 of Gammaproteobacteria bacterium. Classification (GTDB taxonomy): domain Bacteria; phylum Pseudomonadota; class Gammaproteobacteria; order Arenicellales; family Spongiicolonaceae; genus Spongiicolonus; species Spongiicolonus versatilis. The sequence continues at coordinate 6,409 of JAPPPZ010000004.1, read as the reverse complement.
TTTACAAACTGGACGACGCAGACAACGTGCTGATAGCGCGCGTGATGCATTCACGCGCAGACCCGCACCGGCATTTTTGATTGGGGAGAACGCTCACCGCCAGTTATAAACCCCCTCCCCGTCAAACATACTGTTCCCGTTCACCGACCCCTCAGGAATCGGCCGTTGCACCACATCCCAGTGCTCCACAATTTTCCCGTCCTCCAGGCGGAAAATATCCACCGTCGCGCCTGAGCCGGGCGCCCAGTCATCGCCGCGGTCCTGGGCGCGCACGGTGTAGTGGCTCTGGGTCACCACAAAATCGCCGTCGGCAAATACACGTTTGACGTCGGCGTGGAGTTCCGGGAACTGCTGGAACCAGCCGGCGGCCAGTTCTTTCAGCGCGTCGCGGCCGTTGCGCTCGGTCGGGTTGTGCGCAATCCAGTCGGCGGCCATGACTTCATCCAGCGCGTTCAAGTCGCGCTGGTTGATGAACTCCTGCATGTAGCGCAGCACCACCGCGCGGTTGCGTTCTTCCTGCGTCGTGGCGGACAGCAGGTTTCTCTCCGTCCACACGCCACCGGCGAAGAATCCGGCGAACAGGATGAGCAGGAACAGTGTTTTGACGTTGATGTGCATCGTTACACCTCCCGCTCAGGCGAATTTTTTGTATTTGTCCAGCAGCCGCTTCGGCTTGGACAGCGCGTCGCGGCGGAACGGGTCGCCGAGTTCGCGGGTGCACATGATTTCCACGATGGTGGTTTTGCCGCGCGCCTGGTCGTCGCAGGATTTTTGCAGCGCCGGGCCCACTTCCTCCAGTTTTTCCACTGTCACCCCCTCGGCGCCCATGGCTTTGGCGATGCCGGCGAAACTGGGATTTTCCAGGTTCACGCCGAGGAAGCGGGTGGCGTAAAAGTCCACCTGGTTTTTCTTCTCCGCGCCCCACTGGCGGTTGTTGAACACCACCGCGGTCACCGGGATTTCCTCGCGGATGCAGGTGAGGATCTCGCCGAAACTCATGGTCCACGCGCCGTCGCCGGCGTACGACACCGCCGGCCGATTCGGCGCCGCAAGTTTGGCGCCGATGACGGTCGGGAAAGCGTAGCCGCAGTTGCCGAAACTCATGGCCGCCAGAAAACTGTTCGGCTGGTTGAAGCGCAAATAACTGTTCGCCACCGAGCAGATGTTGCCGATGTCGGTGGACACCATGGCATCTTCCGGCATGGCCTTTTCCAGTTCGCGCAGCACCTGGCGCGGGTGCAGCCCGGAGTCGTCCGCCGACACCTTGCGGCTCCACTCGTCCACCTCGTGGGTCCACTGGTCCAGTTCCGACTCCCAGGCGTCCTTCTCGCGCTTGATTTCCGCCGCGCGCTTTTCCTTGCCGCCGCCGGCGCCGTCCATTTTTGCAAGCCGCGCGGTCAACGCCGCCGCCGCCGCCCCGGCATCGCCGCACACCGCCACCGACACCGGCTTCACCAGGCCGAGCATGCGGTGGTCGCAGTCCACCTGGATAATCTTCGCCTGGCCCGGCCAGTAGTCCAGGCCGTGCTGCGGCAGGGTGCCGAAGGGCCCCAGCCGGGTGCCAAGGGCCAGCACCACGTCGGCGCGGCTGATTAATTTCATGCCGGCCTTGGAGCCCTGGTAGCCGAGGGCCCCGCACCACAGCGGATGCGCGGCCGGGAAGGAATCGTTGTGCAGGTAACTGTTCACCACCGGCGCGCCGAGCAGTTCGGCCAGTTCCACGCATGCTGCCACGCCGCCGCTCATGATGACGCCGCCGCCGGAGACAATCACCGGAAATTTCGCCCGCGCCAGAAGTTCCGCGGCCTCGTCCAGGCTGTGCTCGCCGCCGGCGCCGCGCTCAATTTTTTTCGGCGCGCTGATGGCGGCGTCGATTTCGCCGTAAAAATAATCGCGCGGAATGTTCAGTTGCGCCGGGCCGCGCTCGGCCATGGCCATATCAAAACACCGGGCGGTGATTTCCGCCATGCGCCCGGGGCCGTTGACATGCCCCTGGAATTTTGTGATGCGCGAGAAGATGGGCAACTGCTCGGTCTCCTGAAAGCCGCCCAGGCCGATGGTGGCGGAGCCGGTTTCCGGGGTCACCGCCACCACCGGCGAGTGCGCCCAGTAGGCGGCGGCGATGGCGGTGACGAAGTTGGTGATGCCGGGGCCGTTCTGCGCGATGCACACGCCGTGGCGGTTGCCCACCCGCGAGTAGCCGTCGGCCATGTGCGCCGCGCCCTGTTCGTGCACGGTGGGGACGAAGCGGATGCCGGCGGCCGGAAAGATGTCCAGCGCGTCCATGAAAGCCGAGCCGACGATGCCGAACACATCGCGTACGCCGTGCGCGGCCAAAGTTTCCACAAAGGCCTCGCTTGGGGTCATTTTCATTGTCGTTGTCCTCAGGAAAAGTGGGTGAAGGTGAGGGTGAGGGTCAGGCGCGCCGCAGCGCGTCTTCCGCCGGCAGGTAATCGCAGCCCAGCGCGCCCGCGACATTTTCGCAGGTCACATGGCCCTGCCAGATATTCAAGCCGTTGCGCAGGTGGCGGTCGCGGCCGAGCGCTTCTTTGTAGCCCAGGTCGGCGATGGTCAGCACATGGGGCAGGGTGGCGTTGTTCAGCGCAAAGGTGGAGGTGCGCGGCACGCCGCCGGGCATGTTGGCGACGCAGTAATGCACCACCTCGTCCACCACAAAAGTCGGCTCCGAGTGCGTGGTCGCGTGCGAGGTTTCGCAGCAGCCGCCCTGGTCAATGGCCACGTCCACAATCACCGCCCCCGGCTTCATCCCCCGCACCATGTCGGCGGTGATGAGTTTCGGCGCCGCCGCGCCGGGGATGAGCACGCCGCCAATCACCAAATCGGCCTCCAGCACATGCTGCTCCACCGCCGCGCGCGTTGAATACACCGTGTTGGTCGACCGCCCGAACTGTTTCCAGTGCGCTTCCAGCGTGTCCACGTTGCGGTCCACCACCCAGATGTCGGCGCCCATGCCGGTGGCCACATGGGTGGCGTGGGTGCCCACGATTCCGGCGCCGAGGATGACCACTTTCGCCGGGTCCACCCCCGGCACGCCGCCTAACAGTACGCCGAGTCCGCCGTGCGGATGCTCCAGCGCATATGCCCCGGCCTGGATGGACATCCGCCCGGCCACTTTGGACATGGGCGCCAGCAGCGGCAGCCCGCCGCCCGGCGCCGTCACCGTCTCGTAAGCGATGCACACCGCCCCGCTGTCCACCAAATCCCGCGTCTGCTCCGGATCCGGCGCCAGGTGCAGGTAGGTGAACAGCACCTGCCCGGCGCGCAGCATCGCCCGCTCCTCGGCCTGCGGCTCCTTCACCTTGACAATCATTTCCGCGCTGGCGAACACCTCCCCGGCGTCCGCCGCAATCTCCGCCCCGGCCTCGGCGTATTCCTCGTCGCCCGCATCAATCCCTTCGCCCGCCCCGCTTTGCACCACCACCCGGTGCCCATGCGCCGCCGCCTCCCGCACGCTGAACGGGGAAAGCCCCACGCGGTATTCGTGGTTTTTGACCTCTTTTGGGACGCCGATAAGCACTGCCGCCGGAGCATAGCACAGGACGCCCGGCTGTGTTATGCCCACCCCCTGCCTTTCCGGGAGTTCCGGGAATTAGTTAGCGGCCCGTTCCTCGCCGTGCTTGCCGTCCTCACCGTTGCCGGTAAAAAAGAACCGTCCATCGGCATCAAATACGGGGACGGCGTCTAATTCATCCCCCCGGGCGGCGGCAAGTCCGGCGGCTAATGTTGCATCAATGCCAGAAACATTCTGGACTTCTGGCCGGTGGAAAAAGAAAGCCGACTGTAAATAAAGCACACCGGCTTCCGGGTGCACGGGTGCTATCTGGCCAATGACCTGCGCGCTTTCAACCACCGCCTGCTGGCCTGCCTCGGCGGCCACAACGGGACAGCAACCACACCACGCCTGAGCTTGCTTGACCTCTTGCCAAACACTCGCCAAACATCAACACCAAAAGTCCAGAATATGGTGGCATCATACAACCGCTTGCCATACAAAGCTCTAAAGCCTATAATCCGCCCATCCCCCAATCATCAAGCGAGGAAAATCATCATGAAAAAAGTTTTTATCTATTGGGACAACTCGAACATCTTTCTCGAAGCCCAACGCCTTGCGGAACAACGCGAGGATAGCCCCGGCGCCCGCTACCGGGTGCGCATCCGGTTTGAGAACTTGTTGCGTCTGGCGCATGCTGATCGCCCGGTTGAGCGTGCGCAGGCGGCCGGTTCGGTGCCGCCGGAGATGCGCCAGTTGTGGAATCGAATGGAATCCAAAGGCGTCGATGTCAAGTTGTTCCACCGTGGCGGGCAGGGCGTTGGCGAGCAGGAAATGCCGGACCATTTTTTGCAAAAGTGCATGCTGGAAGATGCGCTGGACTACAACGGCGCCCCCGGCATCGCTGTTTTGCTGACCGGGGATGGCGCGGGCTATCTGGAAGGCGCGGGATTTCACCGTACGCTCGAACGGATACACAAAAAAGGCTGGCGCATCGAAGTGCTTTCTTGGGAAGCCTCGTGCAACCAGAGAATGCGCCGGTGGGCGGAAGAAAACGGAAAGTTCATCGCTCTGGACGATTTCTACGAAGCCATCACCTTCCTGGAACCGTCCAGCCCCGGCCACGAACTGGCGCCGTCGAGAGACGCCGCCAAACTGGACCTGTCGCGCCGCGCAGTTTTCTGACGGCACCCCGTTGTCGGTTACGCCTGAGCCACCGAACCTGTGCCGTCGTCCTCACCCTCACCCCCGGTAGCCAAAAAAACCGGCCAACGGCATCAAATACGTGGATGGCGTCTACTTCATCCCACCGGGCGGCGACAAGTCCGGCGGCTGAGGGCGGACGGTTGTGACGCCAAGGTTGCGGGCGACACCGTTCCGCCCGCAACCGGGTTTAGTTCACAATAAACTTCACCACCCCGCCGCCCGGCCCCGCCTCGCCAAGTGGCGGTTTTCGTTGGTGGGCATGGCGGAATCTTCGGTTTATGTGAAAAAAAGCCGGGTTTTATGCGGTTTTTTGCCGCTGGCGGCTGGTGGGATTGGTGCCGTTTACAAACCGTTACCTTAAACAAAGCAATTTTTTTAATTTAATTTCTCCGCCGTTTTCGCAAAATCCAAAACTGCCAACCTCCGCACCGAAATTTCCGCCCCTGTCACCACCAATTGTAGGGATCAGTCCACCGCTTCCAGCCTTGCCGTCACCGTCCCCAGGCTTAACTCCATCGTTTCCAGGCTTCAAACCACCATTTTAATCCTTGACTCCGCCATTTCCATCACTCAAACCAACAAAAACACCGGTCAAACCACCGCTTTGACAGGCGGATTTTTGTATACCTGCTTGTGGGGTTGACATCGGTGGGCGGCATGGGTATCTTTCGCCGCACAAGTAGATTCTCGCCGCTCCGGCCCGGCCGGGTGGCTCGCAGAATACAACACCCGGCAAACGGCAGGACTGATCCTCCTGCTTCGGGAAATAAGCGGGGAAGTCACGCGAGTGTCTACTTGTAACCGCCCGGCGTTACGGCGCTGGAAAGACAAACTACCATCCACATTTGAGGAACAAATCATGGCTTTAAGCAAATGCAAAGAGTGCGGGAAAAAGGTTTCCAGCACGGCGAAAAAATGCCCGCATTGCGGCGTCAAAAAACCGGTGGCCGCTCCCGCACCAGGCGCTTTTGAGAGCATCTTCGGCATTATTGTAGTCGTCGGCTTGTTGTGGTGGTGGTTTTATGACCCGGAGCCGGAAGCCGGCACCGAGCAGACTCGACAAGTCGCCGACGCGGTGAGGCGGATGCCGATCCTCAGGTCAGAAGCCGGCTACGAGCAGACTCGACAAGTCGCCGACATTAACAAATATGTCAGCGGCAAGAAACACGGCCATTGGGTTGAGCGGCTTTCAAACAGCAGCATGGCAGAAGGCCCTTATGTGAACGGAAAGCGGCACGGCCATTGGGTTGTGCGCTCGTCCGGGGACAAAAAGTATGACCTTGTACGAGAAGGCCCCTATGTAAACGGTAAGCGCCAAGGCCAGTGGGTTGTACGAGATGCCTATGGTTCCGAGGACAAAGGTCCCTATGTGAATGACAAGCAGCACGGCCATTGGGTTTATCGGTTTCCCGATGGCAGTGTGCTGGAAGGTCCATATGTGAACGGTGAGCGGCACGGCCAGTGGGTTCGGCGGTATCCAGATGGGACAGTAGAGGTAGAGGTCTGGACTTACCGCGAAGGAAAACGCGAAAGAAAACTCATCTCAAAGGAAAAACAAAAATAAACCCTCACCGCCGCCGGCCCCCACCGGCGGCGGTTTTTTCACCCCGTCTCCGCCCGCACTTACTAAGCTGCCCCCGCCTCCGCCAGTTTTTTTTGCATCAGCAGCAAATCATCCCACGCCTTGCTCTT
>JAPPPZ010000097.1 GCA_028817275.1 Gammaproteobacteria bacterium | reverse complement strand
GGTGGTTGCAGGTGCAGAAACGGTGGTTTGAGGGATGGAAATGGTGACTGCAGGGGCGGCGGCGGTCAAACATTAAAGCGAAAATGCAAAACATCCCCGTCCCGCACGACGTAGTCGCGGCCTTCGGGGCGGAGTTTGCCGGCGCGGCGGGCGCCGGGCTCGCCTTGGTGGCGGATGAAATCGGCGAAGGTGATGGTTTCGGCGCGAATGAAGCCGCGCTGGAAGTCGCTGTGGATGTGGCCGGCGGCCTCGGCGGCGGTGGCGCCTTGGGGGATGGTCCAGGCGCGCACTTCCTTGGGGCCGGCGGTGAAGAACGTGTGCAGGCCGAGCAGCGCGTAGCCGGCGCGGATGAAACGGTGCAGGCCGGGCTCCGCCGCGCCCAGGTCGCGCAGGAATGCATCGCGTTCCTCAGCGGCCATGGATGCCAACTCGGATTCCACGGCGGCGCTGACCGTCACCGACTCGGCGCCCTCAGTGGCGGCGGTTTGGTCCACGATTTTGCTGAGCGCGTTGCCGTTGAACCCGGCCTCGTCAGTGTTGGCCACTAACAGCACCGGTTTTGCGCTGAGCAGACACAGCGGTTTCAGCAACTCTCGTTCACCGTCGCTTAAATTCATGGCGCGCAATGGGTGGGCGTCGTTCAGTTCGCGGTGCACCTTGTCCAGCAGTTGCGCCATGGCGGCGTGCTGCTTGTCGCCGGCTTTGGCCGCCTTGTGCGCCTTGTCGCCGGCGCGCGCAACAGTGGCCAGGTCGGCGAGCAGGATTTCGGTGTTGACCGCGGCGATGTCGTCGGCCGGGTCGGCGCGGCCGGCGACATGCGTCACGTTATCGTCGGCAAAGGCGCGCACCACATGCGCCACCGCGTCCACTTCGCGGATGTGGGCGAGAAAACGGTTGCCCAAACCCTCACCCTGCGATGCGCCGCGCACCAGGCCGGCGATGTCCACGAATTCCATCACCGCGCTGACCGTCTTTGCCGGCTGCACAATGGCGGCGATGCGCGCGAGGCGCGGGTCGGGCACCGCGACCGTGCCGATGTTGGGTTCAATGGTGCAGAACGGATAGTTGGCGGCGGCGGCGTTGCCGGCGGTGAGGGCGTTGAACAGGGTGGACTTGCCCACATTGGGCAGCCCGATGATGCCGCACTTAAACCCCACGGCCGCCGCCGTGCAGTTTGCGCATGGCGCCCTCGCAGTCGCCGGCGGCGAGGGTGTCCATGCAAGTGACGGCATCGGCGATGGCGCCTTCGATCAGGGTACGCTCATCGGCGGTGGGCGCGTGCAGAACGTAGGACACCACTTCGTCCTTGTTGCCGGGATGGCCGACGCCGATGCGCAGGCGGCGGAAGTCGCGGGCATCACCGCCGCCGATGCGCTGGACAATGTGGCGCAGGCCGTTGTGGCCGGCAACGCCGCCGCCGCGCTTTAAGCGCACGGTGCCGGGGGCGAGGTCGATTTCGTCATGAGCGACCAAAATGGCGCGCACCGGGATGCGGTAGAAGGCGGCGGTGGCGGCGACGCTGTCGCCGCTCAGGTTCATCCACGTGCCGGGCAGCAACAGGCGCAGGCGGCGGCCGCCGATGGTGATGCGCCCGATGCGGCCGCAAAAGCGCGTTTTGTTTTCCAGCGACGCGCCGAACTTGCGCGCCAGGGCCTCGGCGAACCAGAAGCCGGCGTTGTGGCGCGTGTCGCGGTATTCGGCGCCGGGGTTGCCGAGGCCGACGATTAACTCCGGCGGCGGGGCGTTTTCACCGTCAGGCAATCTCAGCCCTCGCCGCGCCCGGCTTCACCCTCACCCTCGGCGGCGCCCGCCTCACCGGCGGCCGGCTCGGCCGGCTCCTCGCCTTCCACGGCCTCGCCTTCGGCGCCTTCCACCGGCTCCTCAATTTCCTTGGCCGGCGGGACGATGGCGACAATGGACAAGTCCTCACCGCCATGCGCCAGGCCGGTGAGTTCCACCCCCGGCGGCGCCTTCAGGTCGGACAGGTGCAGGGACTCGTTCAGGCCCAGTTGCGACACGTCAATTTCCAGATACTCGGGCAAATCCCGGGGCAGGCAGGTGACGTCAATCTCGGTCATCAGGTGGCTGAGAATGCCGCCGTCTATTTTAATGCCCGGCGCCGTGTCGCCGCCAATCACATGCAGCGGCACTTTCATGTGGATCGCCTCCGAGGCGCGGACGCGCTGGAAGTCAATGTGCAGAATCTGGTTGCGGTGCGGGTGCATCTGCACGCCGCGCAACACTGCGCTGTCGGTGTGGCGGCCGGTTTTGACCGCGATGATGGCCGAGTGGAACGACTCCACGGCCAGTTTGTGGCGCATGTCGTCGTGGCCCATCACGATGTGCGCTGCCGGTTTGCCGGCGCCGTAGATCACGCCCGGCACCCGCCCGGCGCGCCGCAACCGCCGCGCCGCCGCGCTGCCGGTTTCGGTGGTGTTGCGCAACTCGGCGCTGACTTCAAATTGTTCGGCCATGGTTTGCCTCTCCAGTGTGGTGTTTTGGTTTGGGGCGTCAGTCCAGAAACAACTCGCCCAGGGATTCTTCGCTGGCCACGCGGCGCATGGATTCGCCGAGCAGTTCGGCGATGCTGAGGGCGCGGATGCGGCCGCAGTTGCGCGCCGCCTCGCCCAGGGGAATGGAGTCGGTGACCACCACCTCGTCCAGTTCCGAAGATGCGATTCGCTCCACCGCCTTTCCCGACAGCACGGCGTGGGTGCAGTAGGCCAGCACCCGCACCGCGCCGCGCTCCTTCAATGCGGATGCGGCCTCGCACAACGTATTGGCGGTGTCCACCATGTCGTCCATCAGGATGCAACTGTGGCCGTCCACATTGCCGATGATGTGCATCACCTTGGCCTCGTTGGAGCGCGGGCGGCGCTTGTCAATGATGGCCAGGTCAGTGTTGAGTTGCTTGGCCATGGCGCGGGCGCGCATCACGCCGCCCACATCCGGCGACACCACCAGCATGTTTTCGTATTCGCGCTGCCACAAATCTTTCAGCAGCACCGGCGCGGCGTAGATGTTGTCGGTGGGAATGCCGAAGAAGCCCTGGATTTGGTCGGCGTGCAAGTCCATGGTCAGTACGCGGCCGGCGCCGGCGCCGGTAATCATGTCGGCCACCAGTTTGGCCGAGATGGCCACGCGGGCGGTGCGCGGCCGGCGGTCCTGGCGCGCGTAGCCGAAATAGGGAATCACCGCGGTGATGCGCGCCGCCGAGGAACGGTTGAGCGCGTCCATCAGAATTAACAGTTCCATCAGATTGTCGTTGCTCGGCGCGCAGGTGGACTGGATGATGAACACATCCCGGCCGCGCACGTTTTCCAGCACCTCCACATTCACCTCGCCGTCGCTGAACCGCTCCACCGCCGCCTTGCCCACCGGAATGCGCAGAAACTTCGCCACCGCCGCCGCCAGGCCGGGGTTGGCGTTGCCGTGGAAAATTGCCATGTTTTCAACGGACATCGGTGCCTCGTTTTGCCGCTGGT
>JAPPPZ010000074.1:5917-28312 GCA_028817275.1 Gammaproteobacteria bacterium | reverse complement strand
GGGGGGGTCAAGGGCGGGCTATATTACCGGGACGGTCTGGGCGAAGACGATGGGGGTTTCCTCGAGGTCGTGGAACTCCACCAGGTCCCAGGCGGCGGTGTCGGCCAGCAGCATTCTGAGGATGCGGTTGTTTAAGGCGTGGCCGGATTTGTGGGCGCGGTATTCGCCGATGAGGGGGTGGCCGAGAAGGTAAAGGTCGCCGATGGCGTCGAGCACCTTGTGTTTGACAAATTCGTCTTCGTAGCGCAGGCCGTCCTCGTTGACGATGTGAAACTGGTCGAGCACGATGGCGTTGTCCAGGCTGCCGCCCTGGGCGAGGCCGATGCTCTGCAGGACTTCCACATCCTGCATAAAACCGAAGGTGCGGGCGCGGCTGACTTCCTTGACGAATGAGGTGGTGGAAAAATCCACGCTGGCGTTCTGGACCGAGTTTTGGAAGATGGGGTGGTCAAAATCAATGGTGAACGAAACCTTGAAGCCGTGAAACGGGTCAAAGCGCACCCACTTGTCGCCGTCTTCAACGCACACCGACTTTTTGACCCGCAAAAATTTCTTCGCCGCGCCCTGCTCCACGATGCCGGCCGACTGAATCAAAAACACAAACGGCGCCGCGCTGCCGTCCATGATGGGGACTTCGGGGGCGGTGAGGTCGACATATGCGTTGTCAATGCCAAGGCCGGCGAAAGCCGACATGAGATGCTCCACGGTGGAAACCTTGACCCCGCCCTGCTCCACGGTGGTGGACAGGCGGGTGTCGGTGACATTGTCCGGCCGCGCCGGGATGTGCACCTCCGGGTTCAGGTCAACGCGGCGGAACACAATGCCGCTGTCCTCCGGCGCCGGGCGCAGGGTGAGGTAAACCTTGTCGCCGGTGTGCAACCCGACGCCGGTGGCGCGGATGACGTTTTTTAAAGTGCGCTGTTGAATCATGCGATGGCGGATATTGGCTGATGGCGGCCGGGGGGGATATTACAGGATTTGGGCGGGGGTGGGAATGGGGGTTGACAAATTGGCGGGGCGGGTGGCAAGGTGGATGGTGTTAGCGGCGCTGGAGCCAATCGTAGCCCCGGACATTGTGATCCGCGGGGATGTTGCGACCCCCCCAGCGCCGTTATCTTTTTTTGGCCGGGCGGCTTTGCCGGGCCAGGGTTTTCTGCAGGCGCACCGCCGCCCCCGGCCGTTGGCGGCGCGGGGGCGGCGGGGGTTTGGGCCGGTCAGTCGGCCTGGTTGCGCAGGAAGAACGGCAGGTCGGTCAAGTCGTCCAGGTCAATTTCCTGGCCGCCGGCGACGGCGACTTTGGTGCCGCGCAGGGGCGGGTTGGGCGGCGGGCGGCGGCCATTGCCGGGAGCGGCGGAGTTTTGCTCCGGCGGCGGGGCCTTGCGGCGCAGGGCGGTTGGCTCGTCCAGCAGGGCGTAGTTGGTTTTGCCGTTGACGGCGGTCAGGGCCGGCAACTGGCGCGGCTGGCCGCCGCCACCGCCGCCGTTTCCATCGGTGGGCGGGACTTGCGACTCGGCGAGGGCGGGGACCGTGGAGGCGCTCTGGATGCCGGTGGCGATGATGGTGACGCGCAGGCGGTCCTCCATGCGGTTGTCCAGGGCGACGCCGAAAATCACCGTGGCGTCCTCGCTCACCTGGTCGTTCACGCGGTCGCCGATTTCGGCGTATTCGCCCATGCCGAAGGCATCGCTGGCGGTGATGTTTACCAGCACGCCGCGGGCGCCGCCGATGCTGATGTCGTCCAGCAGCGGGCTGGCGATGGCGTTGGTGATGGCCTCGCCGGCGCGGTCCTCGCCGGCGGCGGTGGCGCTGCCCATGACGGCGTCGCCCATTTCCGCCATTACGGCGCGCACGTCGGCGAAGTCCACGTTGATCATGCCGGGGCGGGTGATTAATTCGCTGATGCCCTGCACCGCATTCAGTAGCACCTCGTTGACCGCGGCGAATGCATCCTTCATGTGCGTGCCGCTGCCCATGGTTTGCAGAACCCGGTCGTTGGGGATGGTGATGAGGGAGTCCACCTGGGCCTTCAGATCCTTGATTCCCTGGACCGCGACGCGCGTCCGCTTGGCGCCCTCCACGGCAAAAGGCCGGGTGACCACGGCCACCGTGAGGATGCCCTTCTCGCGCGCCACCTGGGCAATCACCGGCGCCGCGCCGGTGCCGGTGCCGCCGCCCATGCCGGCGGCGAGGAACAGCATGTCGGTGCCGTCCAGCATCTCGGCGATGCTGTCCCAGTCGTCCATGGCCGACTGGCGGCCCACTTCGGGGTTGGCGCCGGCGCCCAGGCCCTTGGTCAGGCCGGTGCCGAGTTGCAGCAGGCTGCCGACGCTGGAGCCCTGCAGGGCCTGGGCGTCGGTGTTGACGTTGATGAACTGCACGCCCTCAACGCCGGATTGCGCCATGTGGTCGACGGCGTTGCCGCCGCCGCCGCCGACGCCGATGACTTTAATTGCCGCATGCTGGGCGGCGGTGTCCATAAGGGTGAACATGGTGTTGACCTCCTCGGTTGGTGGTGGTGGTGGATGGTTAGAAGTCGCCGCGGAACCAGCCTTTCATGCGGTCCAGCGCGTTTGCGCCGCGGCCGTTTTTGCGGCCGCTGCGGATGTTCTGGCGGTTGCCGTGGCCGAACAGGATGAGGCCGACGCCGGTGGCGTGGAGCGGGCTGCTGACCACGCCCTGCAGCGCGCCGGGGTAACTGGGCACGCCGAGCCGCACCGGCAGGTGAAACACCTCCTCGGCCAGTTCGGCCATGCCTTCCATCCGCGACGAGCCGCCGGTGAGCACCACGCCGCTGCCGATGGATTTTTCGAAGCCGCTGCGATTTAACTCGGAGCGCACCAGGTTGAATAATTCATGCACGCGCGGCTCAATGACCTCGGCCAGGGTCTGGCGCGCCAGTTTGCGCGGCGGACGGTCGCCGACGCCGGGCGTTTCAATGGCGCCGCCGCCGCCGGCCAGTTGGACCAGGGCGCAGCCGTAGTTGTGCTTGATTTCCTCGGCGCTCAGCCGGGGCGTGCGCAGGGCGACGGCGATGTCGTTGGTGACCTGGTCGCCGGCGATGGGGATGACCGCGGTGTGGCGGATGGCGCCGTCCACAAACACGGCGATGTCGGTGGTGCCGCCGCCGATGTCCACCAGGCACACGCCGAGGGCGCGCTCGTCCTCGCTGAGCACCGCCTGGCTGCTCGCCAGTTGCTCGAGAATTAAACCCTCCACCTCCAGCCCGCAGCGCTGGATGCACTTGGTGATGTTCTGCGCCGCGCTGAGCGCGCCGGTGACGATGTGCACCTTGGCCTCCAGCCGCACGCCGCACATGCCCACCGGCGCGCGGATGCCGTCCTGGCCGTCAATGATGAATTGCTGCGGCAGCACATGGAGGATGCGCTGGTCGCTGGGAATGGCGATGGCTTTGGCCGCATCAATGACGCGGTCAATGTCGCTGTCGCCGACGCCGGCGTCGCGCTCGCGGATGGCGACCACGCCATGCGAGTTGAAACTGCTGATGTGGGCCCCGGCGATGCCGGCGTACACCGAGTAGATGTCGCAGCCGGCCATCAACTCGGCCTCCTCCACCGCGCTTTCAATGGAGCGCACGGTGGACTCGATGTTGGCCACCACGCCCTTGCGCATGCCGCGCGCCGGGTGGTGGCCGACGCCGATGATTTCAATGTCGCCGTCCGGCGAAACCTCGGCGACGATGACCAGCACTTTGGAGGTGCCGATATCCAGACCGACCACCAGGTTGTTGTCACTTTTTGCCATGGAGCACCTCAGTCGCTGGCGGGCGCGGGAATGCGCAGTTCACGTTCACCTTCACCGCCGGCGGTCCACTGCACGGCGAAACCGTCGGGGTAGCGCAGGTCCACCCGCCGCACCCGGTGGAACACGGCGCGCAAACCGTTTTCATAACCGCCGATAAAGCGCGCAAGCCGCCGCTCCACCTGCTCGCGGCCGAACAGCAGTTGCACCGCCCCGCCCGCGTCCGCGCCGCCGGCGCGCACCACCGCCGACCACGACAGGCGCGGCGTCACCGTCAATTTTTCCAGCCGCAAACCGCGGCCTTGCAGCCGCTGCTGCCACTGGCGCAGCCGTTGCGCCGCTTCCGCCAGCGCATGCTCCGGCGCGCCCAGCAGCGGCAGAGCGGCCGGCGCCGCGCGGGCCGCAAACTTCACCAACGTGCCGTCGGCGTTCACGATTCCGCCGCCGCCCCAGCGCGCCAGCGGCCGGTGCTCCGCCACCCGCAGGTGCAATGAATCCGGCCAGCGGCGGCGCACCTCCACCGCGCGCACCATGGGCAGCGCCGCCACCGCCGCCGCCACCGCGTCCAGGTCCACGGCAAAATAATTCCCCTGCACCGCCGGCCGCGCCGCCGCCAGCACCTCGGCGCGGGTGGCGTGGCGCGCCTCCATTTCCACCGCCAGGTGCACGATTGGGAACGCGCCGTCACGCGCCAGGTAATCCACCGCCACCATTCCCAGGGCCGCCATGAGCAGAACGGTGGCCGCGGTCAGCGCAAACCAGGCCCGCGGCTGCATTTTCCCCGGCGGCAGGTCCACTTTCGCAACCGCCCCGGGCGGCGCGCCAAAGCGCGGCTCCACCCGCACCGCGCCGCGCCGGTTTTGCATGCGATGGCCGCGCCGCATCACCGCGCCTCCCCGACAATGCGCACTTCCGGCGCCAACTGGACGCCGTGCGCCGCAAACACCGCCGCGCGCACCTGGTTCATCAGCGACTCCACATCGGCCGCGGTGGCGGCGCCGGTGTTGACGATGAAGTTGGCGTGCCGCGACGAAACCGCGGCACCGCCCACCGCGCGGCCTTTAAGCCCGGCGCTGTCAATTAAACGCGCGGCGAAATCGCCGGCCGGGTTGCGGAACACCGAGCCGGCGCTGGCCGATTGCGCCGGCTGGGTGGCGTTGCGCCGGGCTAAAATTTCCGCCATCTGGGCGGTGCTCTCGCCGCCGTCGCCGCGCCGCAGGCGCAGCCTGGCGCCGATAAACCACTCGCCGCCATCCGCGGCCGGGCCGGCCGGGCCGCGCAGTTCACGGTAGCCGGCCTCAAACTCGGCGGCATCCCGGCGGCGAATGCCGCCGCCGCGGTCCATGGTGCGCACCGCGCTTACCAGGCTCCAGGTTTCGCCGCCGAAGGCGCCGGCGTTCATGGCCAGGGCGCCGCCCACGGTGCCCGGAATGCCGCACAAAAACTCGGCGCCGCGCAAACCGAAAGCGGCGGCACGGCGCGCCACCCGGTTGCACGGCGCGCCGGCCTCGGCGCACACGCCGTCGGCACCGTCGCGCGCCACTTTGGTGAGGCCCTTGTGCAAACTGACCACCACGCCGCGCAGGCCGCCGTCGCGTACCAGCAGGTTGCTGCCGAGGCCGCTCCACAGCACCGGCACCGCCGGGTCCAGCCGCGCCAGAAAATCCGCCAGCGCGGCGCAACTGGCCGGGGCGTAAAACAAATCCACCGCGCCGCCCACCCGCCACGTGGTGTGGCGCGCCATGGACTCGTCAAGCCGCACCTCGCCGCCGGCGCCCATCACCGCCGCGCGCCAGTCTTTGGCCCGGCCGCTCATGCCAGCCCGCTCCCGGCGATTTCCGCGGCCGCGCCGCCGATGTCGCCGGCGCCCATGAGCAGCACCACGTCGCCGTCGCGGACGATGCCGCCGAGGGCCTCCGGCAGGTCGCCGATGCGCGGCACAAAAACCGGATTGCCGCGCCCGGCGGCGCGAATTCCCCGGCACAATGCGCGGCCGTCACCGCCGGCCAGCGGCTTCTCGCCGGCCGCGTACACCTCGGTCAGTACCAGCGGCTCCCAGGCGCCTAACACTTGCACAAAATCATCCAGCAAATCGCGGGTGCGGCTGTGGCGGTGCGGCTGAAACACCGCCACCCGCCGCCGGCCCGGCCAGGCGGCGGCGGCGGCGGCCATGGTGGCCGCCAACTCGCGCGGGTGGTGGGCGTAGTCGTCCACCAGCACAAAAGCGCCGCCCGGGCAGCGCACCCCGCGGTGCACCTGAAACCGCCGCTTGATGCCGGGGAAGTTGGCGAGCGCGTCCTGCATTGCATCAACCGCGACTCCCAACTGGCGGCCGACGCACAGCGCGGCCAGGGCGTTCTGCACGTTGTGGCGGCCGGGCAGCGCGAGGTTCACCTTCGCCTGCGCGCCGCCGGCAAACTGCGCGGTGAAGTGCGTGCGCAAACCGGCGGGGCGGATGCCAACGGCGCGGACATCGGCGCCGCTGTCCAAGCCGTAGGTGAGCACCGGCTTGTGAACACGCGGCAAAATTTCGCGCACGCCGGCGTCATCCAAACACAGGACGGCGAGGCCGTAAAACGGGACATTGTGCAAAAATTCCAGAAAAGCCTGGCGCAAACCGTCGCGCGCGCCGCCGTAGGCGCCGAGGTGGTCGTCGTCAATGTTGGTCACCACCGCCAGCAGCGGCTGCAGGTGCAAAAACGACGCATCGCTCTCGTCCGCCTCGGCGACCAGGTATTCGCCCTCGCCAAGCCGGCCGCTGCCGTCCATGGTGCTCAGCATGCCGCCGACGATGTAGGTCGGGTCCAGTCCGCCGCCGGCCAGGACGCCGGCGATGAGGCTGGTGGCGGTGGTTTTGCCGTGGGTGCCGGCGACCGCAATGCCGCGCCGGAAGCGCATCAACTCGCCCAACATTTCGGCGCGCGGAATCACCGTCACCCGCGCCTCGCGCGCGGCGCGCACTTCGGGGTTGTGCTCCGGCACCGCGCCCGACACCACCACCACGTCGCTGCCGGCAATGTGCGCCGGGTCGTGGCCGATGAAAATTTCCGCGCCCTGCCCGCGCAGCAGTTGCAGCACGGCGCTGTCCTTGAGGTCGGAGCCGCTGACGCGGTAGTCCAGTTTGCGCAGCACCTGGGCGATGCCGCTCATGCCGGCGCCGCCGATGCCGACAAAATGCACATGGCGAACCCACTCACGCATGCGCCGCTCCCCCATGGTGGCGGCGGTTGCCGGCCAGGCCGAGGCACACACCGGCCACCCGCGCGGCGGCATCGGTGGCGGCCAGGGCGCGCGCGCAAACTGCCATGCGCAGAATCTTTTCACGCCCGGCCGCGCCCAGAAAGCCGCGCAGCAGCGAGGCCATGCGCGGCGGTTTCAGTTGCTCCTGCGGCAGGCGAATCGCCGCGCCGGCCCGGGCGGTGACGGCGGCGTTGGCGTCCTGGTGGCGGCCGGCGGCAAACGGAAACGGCACCAGCACCGCGCCAACCCCGGCCGCGGCCAACTCGCTCAGGGTCATGGCCCCGGCGCGGCACACGGCGATGTCGCACCAGGCGTAGGCGGCGGCCATGTCTTCAATGAAGTCCACCACCTGCACGCCGGCACCGCCGGCCTTGCGGTAAGCGGCGGTGACGGTTTCCGCATTGCCGGCGCCGCACTGGTGGCGCACGGTGACGCTGGCCGCCGCGCCATCGCCCTGCTCCATCTCGCGCAATTGGGCCAGCGCCGCCGGCATCACGCGGTTGAACACCGCCGCCCCCTGGCTGCCGCCGAGTACCAGGACGCGCAAGGCGCGGCGGCGGCCGGCAAGGCGCTGTTCGGGGGCGGGAATTTTGGCGATATCGCCGCGCACCGGATTGCCGACCGCCGCCGCGCCCGGCAGCGCACCGGGATAGGCGCTGAGCGCGCGCGCGGCGATGCGGGCAAGGGCGCGGTTGGCCAGGCCGGCCACGGCGTTGGCCTCGTGCACCACCAGCGGCCGGCGCAGCAGGAACGCCGCCGCCGCGCCCGGCACCGAGACAAAACCGCCCATGCCGAGGAACACATCCGGCCGGCGGCGGCGCGCCACCCACAGCACCTTCACCACCGCCACCGGCAGTTTTAGCAATGCAAGCAGCGCCCCGCCCAAGCCGCGCCCGCGCAGGCCGCTGACGTTCACCGTCTCCAGCGCGATGTCCGCGTCCCGTGCGACCCGCGCCTCAAGCCCGCCGCGCCGGCCAAGCCACACCACCGCCGCCCCGCGCCGCCGCAACTCGCGCGCCACCGCCAATGCCGGGAACACGTGGCCGCCGGTGCCGCCGGCCATAATTAACACCGTGCTCATGCGCGCCCCCGGGTTTTGCGGTCCACCGCCAGAATAATTCCCGCCGCCATGCAGCACACCACCAGGCTGCTGCCGCCGTAACTCATCAGCGGCAGGGTGAGGCCCTTGGTCGGCAGCAGGCCGAGGTTGACGCCGATGTTAATCACCGCTTGCAGCGCCAGCAGCAGCGTCATCCCGGCGGCCAGCAGCGACTCGAAAAACCACCCACTGTCGCGGGCGCGGGCGGCGATGGTGAAGCCGCGCCACAGCAGGACGGCAAACAGCGCCATCACCGTCAACGTGCCGGCCAGCCCCAACTCCTCGCCCACCACCGCCAGCAGAAAATCGTTGGTGGCGTGCGGCAGGTAGAACAGTTTCTGAATCCCGGCGCCGAGGCCGACGCCGAACAACTCGCCGCGGCCGAAGGCGATGAAGGCCTGCACCAGTTGGTAGCCGCTGCCGTAGGGGTCGCTCCACGGGTTCAGCATCGCCAGCAGCCGCTCCAGCCGGTAGTCCGCCGCCACCGCCGCCACCGCCGCCGCCACCGCCGCCGCCGCCGCGCCGATTGCAAAGTGCGCCATGCGCACGCCGCCCAGCAGCAGCAGCGCGGCCACCACCCCGGCCGCCACCAGCGCCGCGCCGAGGTCGGGCTCCAGCAGCAGCAGGACCGCAACCGCCACCAACACCGCCGCCGGCACCGCCGCCACCCGCGCATTGCCCAGCCGCTCCCGGTGGCGGGCGATAAAGGCGGCGGTGAACACCACGATGCACAGTTTCGCCAACTCCGAGGGCTGCACCCGCAGCGCGCCCACCGCCAGCCAGCGGCGGCTGCCGTTCACATCAATGCCCACCGCCAGCACCAGCGCGAGCAACGCCAGCGCGGCCAACATCAGCAGCGGCGCGGCGCGGCGCCAGAATTCGGTGCGCACCCAAAACGCCATGACGCCGGCGCCCAGGGCGACCGCCAGCGCGCTTAGATGCCTGGCGAGCAGCCCGCCGCCGGGCGCCGAGGCCGAGGCCACCATCACCACGCCGCCGGCCAGCAACGCGCCGAACACGCCGAGCAGGGCCAGGTCCACATCGCCGCCGCGCCTTGCGCTGGCGCGAATAGCCCGGCTGCGTCCGGCCAACGTTGTTGCGCCCGCGCCCATCACGCCGCCTCCTGCGGCAGGCGCGCCACCTGCGCGCAAAAATCATCGCCGCGCGCGGCGAAATTTGCATACTGGTCAAAACTGGCGCAGGCCGGGGAGAACAAAACGGTGTCGCCGGCCCCGGCAACCGCCGCGGCCTGGGTGACGGCGGCGGCGACGCTGTCCACCACGGTGACCGCGGCTGCGCCAACGGCATCGGCGATGCGCGGACCGTCGCGGCCGAGCACGATAATGGCGCGGGCGCGGGCGGCGGCGGCGGCGGCGGCGGTGAAATCGGCGCCCTTGCCGTCGCCGCCGGCAATCCACACCGTGCGGCCGGCGGGCGCACTGTTGAGGGCGGCGGCGGCGGCGGCCGGGTTGGTGCCTTTGGAGTCGTTAATCCAGGTGACGCCGCCGGCGGTGACGGCGACGGTTGCAAAACGGTGCGGCAGGCCGGCGAATGCGGTGACGGCGCCGGCCATATGGCCGGGGTCGGCGCCGGCCGCTTCGGCGAGGGCCATGGCGGCCAGGGCGTTCTGGTGGTTGTGGGCGCCGCGCAGGCGCATGGCTTGGGTGTCCACCAAGGGCGAGTCGCCGCGCGCCAGCCAGTCGCCGCCGCGGTGCCGGGTGATGCCGTAGTCAGCGGCGGCGGCGGGCGGCCGGCGGCCGAAGGTGACGGCCGGCTCAGGCACTTTCATCGCCCGCACCGCCGGGTCGTCGCGGTTGACGATGCAGACGGCGGCGCCGCGGTAGACGCTTTCCTTGAGCGCGGCGTAGGCGGCGGCATCGGGGTGGCGGTCGGCGTGGTCGCTGGTGACATTGGTCACGACCGCGGCGCGGGGGGCCAGGGAGGCGGTGGTTTGCAGTTGGAAACTGGAGACCTCCAGTACAAAAACGGCGGCGCCGGTGTCGAGAATGTCCAGCGCGGGCGGGCCCAGGTTGCCGCCGGCGACCGCGTTGATGCCGGCGCCCCGGCAGATGGCCTGGGCCAGGGCGGTGACGGTGCTCTTGCCGTTGCTGCCGGTGACGGCGAGCAGCCTGGCGCCGGGCTGCTCGGTGCGGATGGCGCGGGCGAACAATTCCATGTCGCCGAGCACTTCACAGCCGGCGGCGGCGGCGCCGGCATCCGCCGGGTCGATGCCGGGGCTCAGCACCACAGCGGCGGCGCCGTGCAAAAGTTCACGGTCAAAACCGCCGGTGCGCACCGCCACTTCCGGAAATTCAGCGCGCACTGTTTTCAGGTGCGGCGGCGCAGCGCGCGAGTCGTTGACCATCACCCTCACCCCGCGCGCGCGCAGGTGGCGGACGCAGGACAGGCCGGTGTCGCCGAGCCCGAGGACGACGGTGGGCGCATGGTTTTTTGCCGCCGCCTTCACCCTCACCGCACCTTCAGCGTGGCCAGGCCGGCCAGCACCAGAATTAACGTGACAATCCAGAAGCGGACGATGATTTTGGGCTCCGGCCAGCCTTTCAATTCAAAATGGTGGTGCAGCGGCGCCATGCGGAACATGCGGCGGCCGAGAATTTTGAACGAGGCCACCTGCAGAATCACCGAGGCCGTTTCCACCACAAACACCCCGGCCATCAGCAGAAAAACAATTTCCTGCCGCACAATCAGCGCCACCACGCCGAGGGCGGCGCCCACCGACAGCGCGCCGATGTCGCCCATGAAAACCTGCGCCGGGTAGGTGTTGAACCACAAAAACCCAAGCCCGGCGCCCACCAGCGCGGCGCAGAACACCAGGACTTCACCGGCGCCGGGGATGTGGGGAATGCCGAGGTAGGCCGAGAACACGGCGTGGCCGCCGGCGTAGGCGAAGATGCCGAGGGCGCCGGTGACCAGCACCGCCGGCAGAATGGCGAGTCCGTCCAGGCCGTCGGTGAGGTTCACCGCGTTGGAACTGCCGACAATTAAAAGATAGGCGATGGCGATGTAGAAAATGCCGAGGGGAATGGAAACGCCCTTGAAGAACGGCACCAGCAGCGCGGTCTCGGCCGGCGTCACCGCGCTGTAATACAAAAACGCCGCGGCCAAAATTCCGAACACGCTTTGCAATGCGTACTTGGCCCAGGCGCCGATGCCGCGCGCGGTGTTGCTGCGCAGTTTAAGAAAGTCGTCGGCCCAGCCGACAAAGCCGAAGCCGATGCAGGTGAGCAGAACCACCCAGATAAAACGGTTGCCGGGGTCGGCCCACAGCAGCGTGGACAAAACCACCGAAACCAAAATCAGCGCGCCGCCCATGGTCGGCGTGCCGCTTTTGATGCGGTGGGTGGGCGGGCCGTCGTCGCGCACCGGCTGGCCCAGTTGCCGCGCATTAAATTTGCGAATCATGGGCGGCCCCAGCCACAGGCACACCAGCATGGAGGTGAGCACGCCGCAGATGCCGCGAAATGTCAGATAGCGAAAAACATTGAGCGCCGAAAGCCACTCGTATTCCGCCGCCAAATGGCTGAGGAAAAACGCCAGCACCGGTCACTCCTCCTGCAGGCCGCGCGCCACGTTTTCCATTTCCATGCCGCGCGAGCCTTTGATGAGAAAAACCGTGCGCGGCCCGGCGATGGCGCGCAAGGCATCGGTCAACTCGCTTTGGTCCTGAAAATGCCCGGCCTCGGGGCCAAAACCGGCCGCGGTGTCGCGCGACAGCGGGCCGAAGGCAAACAGCCGGGCGACGCCCTTGCTGCGCGCGGCCTCGCCCAGCCGGCGGTGCAGTTGCGCCGCGGCGGCGCCCAACTCCAGCATGTCGCCGAACACCGCCACTTGTTCGCCGCCGTGTTTGCACAGCACCTCAAGCGCGGCGCGCGCCGAGGCCGGGTTGGCGTTGTAACTGTCGTCCAGAATTAAACAGCCGTTGCGGCCGCGGCGCTGCGTCAGCCGCCCGGCCACCGGCGGCGCCTGGGCCAGGCCGGCGGCCGCCATGTCCACCGTCGCCCCGGCGGCCAGGGCGGCGGCGGCGGCGGCCAGGGCGTTCACCACGTTGTGGCGGCCGGGCAGCGGCAGGCGGGTGTGAAAAGTTTCGCCGTCCACCGTGACCTCCAAATCGCTGCCGCCGGCGTACAAACGGTAGTCGCCGTGCACATCGGCGCGGGCGCGGCCGTCCAAACCGAAACTGCGCACGGTGAACCGTTTGCCGGCCATCCCGCGCCATAATTTGAAGTGCGCGTCGTCGGCGTTCAGCACCGCCACGCCGCCTTCGCCGAGGCCGTCGAGAATTTCACCTTTGGCGCACGCCACTTCCAATTCGCCGCCCACTCCCTCCAGATGGGCGGCGGCGGCGTTGGTAATCACCGCCACCGTCGGCCGCGCCATTTTGCTGAGCATGGAAATCTCGCCGGCGCGGTTCATGCCCATTTCCACGACGGCGAAGCGGTGGTGTTCGCGCAGCCGCAGCAGGGTGAGGGGGACGCCGATGTGGTTGTTGAAATTGCCGCGGCTGGCCAGCGCGGTGTTGTCCGCCGCGCCGAGAATGGCGCCGAGCATTTCCTTAACCGTGGTCTTGCCGTTGCTGCCGGTGACGGCGACCAGGGGAATGGTGAACCGCCGGCGCCAACCGGCGGCAAGTTTGGCGAGGGCGGCGGCGGTGTCGGTGACCGTGATTTGCGGAATGGCGGCGTCCACCTTGCCGCTGACCACGGCCGCCACGGCGCCGGCAGCCGCGGCGGCGGCGGCAAAATCATGGCCGTCGTAACGCGCCCCGCGCAGGGCGATGAACAGCGCGTTGCCGCCGCAGTCGCGGCTGTCGATGCTGACGCCGTCCACTTGCACGTCTGCACCGGGCATCTCGGCGCCGAGCGCGGCGGCGATTTCGCTGAGGCGCATCATGCAACCAGTTGCGCGGCGAGCGCGCGGTCGCTCATGGCGACTTCGCCGGCGGCGGTGTGCTGCACGGTTTCGTGGCCCTTGCCGGCGATGAGCACGGTGTCGCCGGCGCCGGCGCGGGTGACGGCTTCGGTGACGGCGGCCGGGCGCGGCGTCGCCACTGCGGCTTTAGCGCCGCCGAGGCCGGCGGTGATGGCGTTGATGATGGCCGCCGGATCCTCGCCGCGCGGGTTGTCGTCGGTGATGAGCACGCGGTCGGCGCAGCGCGCGGCCACGGCACCCATCAGCGGGCGTTTGCCGCGGTCGCGTTCACCGCCGCAGCCGAATACACAGTACAGTTCACCGGCGGTGTGTTCGCGCAATGACTGCAGCGCTTTTTCCAGCGCGGCCGGGGTGTGCGCGTAGTCCACCACCACCAGCGGCCGCCCGCCCTCACCGCCGAATGCCTCCATCCGCCCCGGCGGCGGCGGCAACTTCGGCATGACGCCGGCGATGTCGTCCGCCGCGCAGCCCACCGCGCCCAACATGCCGGCCACCGCCAGCAGGTTGTCCACATTGAGCCGGCCGAGCAGGCGCGAGGTGAAGGCCAGCGCGCCCCACGGCGTGGCCGCCCGGATGCGCAAGCCGCGCGGCAGCAGGTCCACTTTTTGCGCATGAATGTCGCCGCCCTCACCGAAGGCGAGCACCCGGGTGGCGGCGGCGCACTGTGCAACCATCTGCGGCGCGCGCGGGTCGGCGGCGTTCACCAGCGCGTTGTGCAAGCCGGGGAAGGCAAACAACCGCGCCTTGGCCGCGGCGTAGGCGTCGGCGTCGGCGTGGTAGTCCAGATGGTCGCGGCTCAGGTTGGTGAACACCGCGGTGTGAATTCTGAGGTGGTCCAAGCGGTGCTGGGCGAGGCCGTGGGACGATGCCTCCAAAACCACCGCGCGCGCGCCGGCCGCGGCCAGCCGCGCCAGTTCGGCGCGCACCCGCACCGCATCGGGGGTGGTCAGCGGCAGCGGCCGCAACTCACCGCCGGCCAGGCCGGCGCCGAATGTGCCGATTAACCCGCAGCGACGCCCGAGCAGGCTGAGCGCGGCGGCGGCGAGGTGGGTGCAGGTGGACTTGCCGTTGGTGCCGGTTACCGCCAGCAGCCGCATCTTGCGCGACGGGTGGGCGTAAAAACGGTCGGCGATGATGCCCGCTTTGCGCCGCAGGCCGGGGACGCTGATGACTCCGCCGCCGCGGCCCTCACCGTCAACCAGCGGTCCGCCGTCGCGAACCACGGCGGCGGCGCCGGCTTGCTGCGCGGCGCGGATGTGGCGGCGGCCGTCGTCGCGCAGGCCGGGCATGGCGAGGAACAAACCGCCGCGGCCAATCTCGCGGCTGTCGCAACTGAGGTGGGTGACGCCGGTGGCGGCGGCGCGGCCGGGGCCGCCGCCGAGGCCGGCCAGCAGCCGGCGAAGGCCAACGGCGGCGGGTGCGGGCGCGGCGTTCATGTCCGGCCCCGCGCCGGCGCGCCGATGCCGTCCGGCGGAATGTTCAGCATGCGCAGCGCGCGCGTCATCACTTTCTGAAACACCGGCGCCGCGACTTCACCGCCGTAATATTTCTCGCCGCGCGGGTCGTCCAGCACCGCCACCATCACCAGCCGCGGCCGCGAGGCCGGCGCCAGGCCGGCGGTGACAGCGGTGTAGCGGCCGGCGGCGTAGGCGCCGTCCATGAATTTTTTCACCGTGCCGGTTTTGGCGGCGACGCGGTAATGCGCGATGCGCGCCTGCGCGGCGGTGCCGGCGGCGGCGGCGGCCTGCTCCATCATCGCGCGCACCGCCCGCGCCGTGGCCGCGGTGAACACCCGCTGCCCGGGCCGCCCGGAGGCCCCGCCCGGGCGGTGCATAACCGTCAGCGGCGCCATGATTCCGTCGTTGGCGATGGCGGTGTAGGCGCGCGCCAGTTGCAGGGCGGTGACCGACAGGCCGTAGCCGTAGGACAAACTGGCGCGCTCAATGGGGCGCAAACCGCCGCCGCGCGGGAGGACGCCGGCCGACTCGCCGGGCAGGCCGATGGCCGGCGGTGCACCGAAGCCGAGGGCGGCGAACAAATCCTGCAGTGCGCGCGGCGGAAGTTTTTGCGCGATTTTGACGATGCCGACGTTGCTGGATTCGGCGACCACGCCGCCCAGCGTCAACTCGCCGAAGTCGCGGGGGTCGCGCAACGTTTTGCCGCCGATGCGCAGCCAGCCCGGCGAGGTTTGCACGCGGTCGCCGGGGGATGCCGCGCCGCTTTCCAGTGCGGCGGCGATGGTGAACGGTTTGATGGCGGAGCCTGGCTCAAATACGTCGATGACAGCGCGGTTGCGCAAGTGGCGGTGGGTTACACCTTTGCGGTTGTTGGGGTTGAAAGACGGCACGTTGGTGAGCGCCAGCACCTCGCCGCTTTGCGCGTCCACCACCACCGCGGAGCCGCCGGCGGCGCGGTGGCGGCGGGCGGCCTTGGCCAGTTCCCGGTGGGCGATGCGCTGCAGCCGGGAATCCAGGCTGAGGCGGACATCACCGCCGCCGCGCACGCCCTTCCGCACCCACTCATCCACCCGGTTGCGCCGCGAATCCAGCAGCACGACTTTTTTGCCGTCCTCGCCGCGCAACGTTTCCTCCAGGGCAAGTTCCATTCCATCGATGCCGCGCATGTCAACGTCGGTGAGGCCCACGACGTGGGCGGCGGCGGCGCCGGCCGGGTAGTAGCGGCGGTATTCGCGCCGCAGGTGCACGCCGCGCACCCCGAGCGCGCGGACCGGCGCGGCGGCGGCGGGCGGCAGGTGGCGTTTGAGGTACATAAAACCGCGGCCGCGGTGGGCCTCCAGTTCACGCCGCAATGTTTGCCGGCTGATGCCGAGTTGCTTGCACAGCGCCGGCCATGACTGCGGCGCTTGCGCAAGTTCACCCGGCACCGCCGACACCGAGTCCACCGGCGTGCTGACCGCCAAGGCGGTCCCGTTGCGGTCGCTCAGTACGCCGCGCGCGGCGGGGACGGTGACTTCGCGCTGGTGGTGTTTTTTGCCGTAGGCTTGCAACTCGCCGGCATTCAGCACTTGCAGGTAAACGGCGCGCGCGGCGAGGGCGCCGAAAGCGAGCAGCATCACGGCGGCAACCACGCGTCCGCGCCGGGCATAGCGCGGCGTGCGGAAATCTTTTTTGCGGGCGTTGCGGCGGCGGCTCACGGCTGCGCCCCCGCCGCCGCCACCGAAGCCGCCGGCCGCAGCAGCAGGTAATACACCGCACCCGGCGGCGGGTTGTGCATGCCGAGTTCGGCCCGCGCCCGGCTTTCCACCCGGCGCACCGTCCACGTGGCCTGCTCGGCCAGCAGTTTTCCCCACTGCTCATTCAGGCGGTCGTACTCGCCGGCCAGTTGCTGGATGTGCATGAACGCCGCCAGATTCTGGTGGCGCACATCCACCAGTTGCAGCGCCGACAGCGCCAGTGCCAGGCCGGCAATGAACAGCGCGCTACGCATGGGCGCCTCCGGCGGTGCGCTCGGCGACCCGCAGCACGGCGCTGCGCGCGCGGGGGTTGGCGCGCACTTCTTCGGCCTGCGGTTTTTGCGCGCGGCCGACGGTCTTCAGCAGCGGCTGCAACTGTGCCGCCGGCACCGGCAGGTCGGGCGGGAACGGGTCGCCTTTGCGCGCGGCCTGCATGAAACGTTTAACCACGCGGTCCTCCAGCGAATGAAAACTCAGCACCGCCAGCCGGCCGCCGGCGGCCAGCAGTTGCAGCGCCTGCGGCAACGCGGCGCGCAACTCTTCCAGTTCACGGTTGATGTGCATGCGGATGGCGCGGAAGGTGCGGGTGGCCGGGTGTTTGCCGGGCTCGCGCCCCGGCACCGCCGCCGCCACCAGCGCGGCCAGTTCGCCGGTGGTGCGCAGCGGCCGCCGGGCGCGGCTTTCGCACAAGCGGCGCGCGATGCGGCGGGCGTAACGTTCCTCGCCGAGGCGGCGCAGCACGTCGCACAACTCCTCCTCGCCCACCGCCGCCAGCCATTCGGCGGCGCCAACCGCGTCGGCCGGATTCATGCGCATGTCCAGCGGGCCGTCGCGCAGGAAACTGAACCCGCGGCCGGCGTCATCCAGTTGCGGCGACGACACGCCGAGGTCAAACACGATGCCGGCGGCGGCGCGCCCGCACAGCAGCGGCGCCATATGCACGGCAAGTTCGGAGAACCTGGCGCAGACCATGTGCAGCCGCGCATCGCGGCCTGGCATGCGGCGGCCCTGGTCCACCGCCTGCGGGTCGCGGTCCATGGCGATGAGCATGCCGCCGGCGCCGAGGCGCGACAGGATGGCGCGGGCGTGGCCGCCGCCGCCGAAAGTGGCGTCCACATATGCGCCGGACTTTTGCACGTGCAACGCTTGCAGCACTTCGTTCACCATCACCGGCTTGTGCGCCGCCGGCCTCACAGGGACAGCTCCTGCAGTTCCTGCGGCAGGCCGGCAAAATTCAGGTCCGCCCCGAGCCATTCCTGCAAGCGCTGGTCCCACAGCGCCTGGTCCCAGATTTCAAATTTGTTCCCCCGCCCGAGCATGCGGAGGTTTTTGTCGAGGCCGGCGTGCTTGCGCAGCGGCGGCGTCAGCAGCACGCGCCCGCTGCGGTCCATGTCGCAGTCGGTGGCGTGGCCGAAAATCAGCCGCTTCAGCCGCTCGGCTTCAGGCTCATTGCTGAGATTGTTCAGTTTGGCCGCCATCTCTTCCCACTGCGGCAGCGGCAGCATCCACAGGCAGCGCGCGTCCCGGGCAATGGTGACGACAAGCCGCCCCCCGCACTCCTCCTGCAGGGCCTGCCGATAACGAGTCGGCACCGCCAGACGCCCCTTGGCGTCCAAACTTAAATCGCTGACCCCCCGATACATGATTCCTCCCGGCCCAAATGCCGCGCGTGGTCTTGGGTTTGTTTACCACAATTATCCACTTTTTACCACTACCATGGCAAAAAAAATTTCCGCCGCCGGGGAAACGGGGAAAAATCAATAAAATCAAGGAGATAAAGGGCGGCGGGGGTGAGGGTGAGGGTTTGCGGCGGCCGCTCAGGCCAGCCGCTCGATGGCTTTCAGCACATCACGGCGGCTGATTTGGCCCACCAGGCGGCCGTGGCTGACCACCGGGTAACGGCGGAAGTTGTCCTCAATGAACAGTTTGGCCACATCCACCACGTTCATGTCGGCGTCCACCGTTTCCACCTTGCGCGTCATGTACTCGTCCACCCGGCCGCCCCAGCCGCGGTGGTAGCCCACTTCCAGGGCCACGCGCAGGCAGTCTTTTTCCGACAGCATGCCGGCCAGGTGGCCATGGCTGTCCACCACCGGCGCGCCGGAAATGCGCTTTTCCAGCAGCACCCGAATCGCCTCCATCACGCCCATCTCCGGAGTGAAAGTGACCAGCGAAGCGGTCATGCAATCCCGAACTTTGGCCGAGGCGAGCATGGGGGGAGTTTATATTAAAGGCGCCGCGGCACTGGAGTGGCCGGTCATTTGGGTTTGCCGCAGCGCTGGCAGGTGCCGTCGGGGGCGGTGCCGCCGCAACTGCCGCGGATGGCGCGGCGGCCGCAGAGGACGCCGATGGCCATGGCGGCGACCGCGGCCAGCACCACGGCGAAGGTGAAGAGGAAAGTCAACATGGCGGCTGCATCATGAATGCTCAGGGGCCGAAAGGCGTGGACGCCAGCGCGGCGTCCGGATTGTCGGGGGTTAAATATAGCGCAAAAGCCGGGCTTGCCGATACCGTGAAGCCGGAGTCAAAACTGCTGCGGCGGATGAAGTAGGCGGCCACGTCGTGCCGGCGGGCAAAGCGCAGGCCGGCGTCGGCGCCGAGGACGAGCAGCGCGGTGGCCAGGCCGTCGGCGGTCATGGCGTCGGCGGCGACCACCGTCACCGAGGCGGTGGCGTGCTCCACCGGGCGGCCGCTGCGCGGGTCGATGATGTGCGACCAGCGGCGGCCGCCGCGCTCGCGGAAATTGCGGTAGTCGCCGGAGGTGGCGACGGCGTTATCGCCGGGGGTGAGGACGGTGTGCACCGCGCGGGCGCCGCGGTGGGGGCGTTCCACGGCGACCCGCCACGGGCGGCCGGCGGGATTGATGCCGCGGGTGCGAATCTCGCCGCCGATGTCCACCAGAAAGTCGCCCAGCCCGCGGCCGGCGAGGTGGCCGGCCAGGGCGTCCACGGCGTGGCCTTTGGCGATTGCCGACAGGTCCAGGCTGAGTTCGGGGTGAAGTTTGCGCAGTGCCGGGGGGGCGGTGCGGGCGCGCAGTTTGCGGTGGCCGACCCGCGCCCGGGCGGCCTGGATGGCGGCGGCGGCGGGCGGCGGCGGGGGGGCGGCGGCGGAATCGGCGCCCGGGCCGAAGCCCCACAATTGCACCAGCGGGCCGACGGTGACATCAAACACGCCGCCGCTCCGCTCGGCGAGGGTGAGGGCGGCGGCCGTGACCTGCGCCAGTTGCGGCGACACCGGCCGCCAGTCGGTGGCGCGGTGGCGGTTGAAGCGGGAGATTTCGGAGCCGGCGTCGTAGGTGGACATCTGCGCGTTGATGCGCGCCAGAATTTGCTCCAGTTCGGCGCGCAGCCGTGCCTCGTCCACGGCGGGCGGCGGGTTGGCGACGGTGACGGCGTAGTACGTTCCCATGGTGGCGCCGCGCATGCGCAGCGCGGAACCGCCGGGGTCGCAGGCCGGCAGCAGAAGCAGAAGCAGAAGCGCGCAGGCCGGAACGGTGAACCGGGCGGGCCGGGCGGCGGCCACCGTCAGCCGCCGAAGTCGTCCAGCATGATGTTCTCGCGCTCCACGCCGAGGTCTTCCAGCATGCTGATGACCGCGGAATTCATCATGGGCGGGCCGCATAAATAGTATTCGCAGTCCTCCGGGTTGGGATGGTCTTTGAGGTAGTTGTCCAGCAGCACCTGGTGGATGAAGCCGGTGTGGCCGTCCCATTTGTCCTCGGGCAGGGGGTCGGACAGGGCGACGTGCCAGGTGAAGTTTTGGTTTTCCCGGTCCAGCATGTCGAAGTCGTCGACGTAAAACATCTCGCGCCGGCTGCGCGCGCCGTACCAGAAAGTCATCTTGCGCCCGGTGCGGATGCGGCGCAACTGGTCGAAGATGTGCGAGCGCATGGGCGCCATGCCGGCGCCGCCGCCGACGAACACCATCTCGCTGGCGGTGTCGCGGGCGAAGAACTCGCCGAACGGGCCGAAGATCGCCACCTTGTCGCCGGGCTTTAAGTTGAAGATGAACGAGGACATCAGCCCCGGCGGCGCCTCCGGGTTGTTGGGCGGCGGCGTGGCGATGCGGACGTTGAGCATGATGATGCCTTTCTCCTCCGGATAGTTGGCCATGGAATAGGCGCGGAACAGCGGGGCGGCGGCGGCGGAGGTGTAGCGCCACAAATTGAAGCGGTCCCAGTCGCCGCGGAATTCCTGCTCCACGTCAAAGTCGCCGAAGTTGACCCGGTGCGCCGGGCATTCCACCTGAATGTAGCCGCCGGCGCGGAAGTCCACGCTCTCGCCGGCCGGCAACTCCAGCACCAACTCCTTGATGAAGGTGGCGACGTTGTGGTTGGAGCGCACCGTGCATTCCCAGCGGCGGACGCCGAACACTTCCTCCGGCACGCGGATTTTCATGTCCTGCTTGACGGTGATCTGGCATGACAAACGGTCGCCGGCCAGGGCCTCGCGCTTGTTGATGAAGGTTTGTTCGGTGGGCAGGATGGCGCCGCCGCCCTCCAGCACCTTGACCCGGCACTGGCCGCAGGTGCCGCCGCCGCCGCAGGCCGAGGAAACGAACATCTGCGCCTCGGCCAGGGCGCCGAGAAGTTTCATGCCCACCGGGGCGCTGATGGTTTTCTCGCCGTTGATCTCCACCGCCACGCTGCCCGAGGCGACCAGCCGGGCGCGCGCGCCGATAATGATGAACACCAGCGCCACAACGATGGCGGTGAAGGCGGCGACGCCGAGGGCGATCTCGGTTATGGCGGCGGACTCCATGGACTGGGCGTGGACTGGGCGGCGCCTTACAGTTGGATGCCGGAGAAGGCCATGAAGCCGAGGGACATCAGGCCGACGGTGATGAAGGTGATGCCGAGGCCCTGCAGGCCGTCGGGGACGTCGCTGTATTTCAATTTCTCGCGCACCCCGGCCAGGGTGGCGATGGCCAGCGCCCAGCCGATGCCGCTGCCGGCGCCGTAGACCACGCTCTCGCCGAAGTTGTAGTCGCGCTCCACCATGAACAGGGTGCCGCCGAGGATGGCGCAGTTGACGGTGATGAGCGGGAGGAAGATGCCGAGGGCGTTGTACAGCGCCGGGAAGAAACGGTCCAGGGTCATCTCCAGAATCTGCACGGTGGCGGCGATGATGCCGATGTAACTGATTAAGCCGACGAAACTTAAGTCCACCCCGGGCAGCCCGGCCCAGGACAGGGCGCCGGCCTTGAGCACGTACTGGTAGACCAGGTTGTTGATGGGCACGGTGGTGGACTGCACCACGAAAACGGCGATGCCGAGGCCGATGGCGGTTTCGATCTTTTTGGAAATGGCGAGGAACGTGCACATGCCGAGGAAAAAGGCCAGCGCCAGGTTTTCCACGAAGATGGACTTGACCAGCAGGCTGAGGGTGGCTTCCATCACAGCACCTCGGTGCGGTGCACCTGGTGGATCTGGTATTCGCGCTTCTCCACCTGCCCGGTTTTCCACGAGCGCACCAGCCAGATGGTGAGGCCGATGATGAAGAACGCGCTCGGCGGCATCAGCAGCAGGCCGTTGGGCACATACCAGCCGCCGTCGGTGGCCAGGGGCAGAATCTCGTAGCCCATCAGTTTGCCGCTGCCGAACAGTTCACGAATGACGCCGACAATAATCAGAATGACGCTGTAGCCGAGGCCGTTGCCGAGGCCGTCGAGAAAACTCATGACCGGCCCGTTCTTCATGGCGTAGGCCTCGGCGCGGCCCATGACGATGCAGTTGGTGATAATCAGGCCGACGAAGACCGAGAGTTTTTTGCTGGTGTCGTAGGAGTAGGCCTTGAGCACCTGGTCCACCACAATCACCAGCGAGGCGATGATGGTCATCTGAATGATGATGCGCACGTTGCTCGGCACATGGTTGCGGATCATGCTCACCGAGAGGTTGGACAGCGCGGTGACGCTGGTCAGCGCGAGGCACATGATCAGCGAGGTGGTCAGCGAAGTGGTCACCGCCAGCGCCGAGCAGATGCCGAGAATCTGCAGGGTGATGGGGTTGTTGTTGATGATGGGGTCGAGCAGAACCCGGCGTGCTTCGGAGGACATGGCGGTCGCGGTGGTGTGGTCGGCTGGGGGAATATTACAACAATTTTCCGCCGCGCGGCGGGGGGTTATTTTGCGTTGAGGTACTGGTCGAGGGTGA
>JAPPPZ010000074.1:1737-5413 GCA_028817275.1 Gammaproteobacteria bacterium | reverse complement strand
TCCTCGTCGTCCCATTCAAACTCCAC
This sequence comes from Gammaproteobacteria bacterium, assembly GCA_028817275.1. Lineage (GTDB taxonomy): Bacteria > Pseudomonadota > Gammaproteobacteria > Arenicellales > Spongiicolonaceae > Spongiicolonus > Spongiicolonus versatilis. The sequence goes on along the minus strand of JAPPPZ010000074.1, from coordinate 5,387 downwards.
CGGCAGGCGCACCTCCATGGTGTGGGGCATCTGCTTTGGGGGGGCGCCGCCGAGCAGGCGCAACTCGGCCGAGCGCAATTTGTGCCGGCGGAATGCAAGGTCGCTGAGGCCTTCGCTGCCCGCGTGCCAGCGGCCGGTCATGGTGTAGTGTTCAATCATCGCGCATTCAGGGCCGCATTCCCGCGCGCCAGCGGGACAGGAACGGGCCGAAGCCGTGGTCGCCCATCCAGTAGCGGAACAAGTTGGTGACGCCGCGGCTGGTGATGCTGGCGCCGGACAGGCCGTCTACTTTGTGGCGCGCTTCGGGGGCGCTGTGGTCGAAGACGCCGGTGGCGACTTCAATGCCGACCGCGCCGTCACCGCTGAAAATTTTCTTGCCGTGCCACTGGCGGCGCCACCCCGGGTTGTCCACTTCGCCGCCGAGGCCGGGGGTTTCCTTGTGCTCGTAAAACTTGAGGCGGTACACGGTGTCGGCGTCCGGCTGCAGCGAGACAAAACCGTACAGCGTCCCCCACAGCCCGTAACCGTGCACCGGCAGAATTAACCGGCGGATGCCGCCGTCCCCGCCGCGCACAAAATACACCGTGGCGCGGCGCGCGCGGCGGCCGATGCCGGCGAGGTCGTCCGGCGGGGCGATGGTGACGCTGCGCGCCGGGTCGCGCGCCGCCTGCCGCTGGTCGAAGCCGGCGGCGTCCAGGTCGGCGAAAGCGCCGCTGGCCAGGTCCACCACCCGCGCCTCCACCTGCCGCAGGCGCTCGGCCACCGACTGCGATTCATCGGTGAGGCCGGCGACTTCCAAAATGTTTTTCTGCAGGTCCAACTCTTTGTTGTAGATCTGCCGCGGCTTCAGGGTGACCGCCGACACCGACACGATGACCGAGCACACCAGGCACAGGCCGACGGTGACGATCACCGTCTTGGCGGTGCTGTCGTTGGCCATGGCCAGAAAGCGGCCGATCAGGCCGGGCTTTTTTGGCTGTTGTCGGTGGTCTGCCATCGTTTCATTCTGCGCCGGACATTGGCGCGCACCACGAAATGGTCGATTAGCGGCGCGGTGAGGTTGCCGAACAGTATGGCCAGCATCACGCCCTCCGGGAAGGCCGGGTTCACCACCCGGATCAGCACCGTCATCACCCCCACCAGCGCGCCGAAGATCCAGCGGCCGGCGTTGGTCATCGCCGCGCTCACCGGGTCGGTGGCCATGAACACCATGCCGAAAGCGAAGCCGCCGAGCACCAAATGCCAGTGCCACGGCATGGCGAACATGGGGTTGGTGTCGCTGCCGATGAGGTTCAGCAGCACAACCGAAACCACCATGCCGAGGAACACGCCGGCGATGATGCGCCATGAGGCCACCCGCGTCCACACTAAAAACAGCGCGCCGAGGAGGCAGGCGGCGGCGGAGGTTTCGCCCATGGAACCCTGCATGCGGCCGAAGAAAGAATCCCACCAGCCGTGGCCGGCGGCCACCACGGCGTCCATGCCGCCGAGCGCGGCCAGGGCCAGGGGCGTCGCGCCGCTGAAGCCGTCCACCGCGGTCCACACCGCATCGCCGGACATGGCCGCCGGGTAGGCAAAGAACAGAAACGCGCGGCCGGTGAGCGCCGGGTTGAGAAAATTCTTGCCGGTGCCGCCGAACACCTCCTTGCCGATGACCACGCCGAAAGTGATGCCCACCGCCACCATCCACAGCGGAATGGCCGGCGGCAGGGTCAGGCTGAACAGGATGGAGGTGACGAAGAAGCCCTCGTTCACTTCATGGTTGCGCACCGCCGCAAACAGCACCTCCCAGAAGCCGCCCACCGCCATGGTGACGATGTACACCGGCGCCCAGTACATAAAACCATGGGCGAAGTTGTCCCACCAACTGGCCGGGTCGTAGCCGCTGAGCACATCCAGCAGCGCGCCGCGCCAGCCGCCGGCCGAACTGACGCCGATCTCGGCCATGGCCGTGTTGGCCTGAAAACCCACGTTCCACATCGCCACCAGCGCGCACGGCATCACCGCCAGCCACACGTAAATCATCACCCGCTTCAGGTCCACGCCATCGCGCACATGCGGCGCGGTGCGCGTGACATCGGCCGGCGAATACAGAAAAGTGTCCACCATCTCGTAGACGGCGTAATACTTTTCCAGACTGCCGCCCTTGGCGAACAGCGGGTGAAGTTTGTCCAGTTTCTGCCGCAGCGACATCAGCCCCCCTTTTCAATTTGCGCCAGGCAGGCGCGCAACGCCGGGCCGTAATCGTATTTGCCCGGGCAGACAAAAGAGCACAGCGCCAGATCCTCCTCGCCCAGTTCCAGACAGCCCAGGGACTGGGCGGTGTCGGTGTCGCCCACCACCAGCGCGCGCAGCAACTGCGTCGGCAGAATATCCAGCGGCATCACCTCCTCGTAATGGCCGAGGGGAATCATGGCGCGCGGGCTGCCGTTTTGCGACGTGGTCATGGCAAATTTGCGCTTGCGGTTTACACTGGAAACAAAAACGTTAATCGCCGAATACTTGTCGCGCCCCGGCGACAGCCAGCCGAGCAACTCGCGGTGGTCGCTCTCGGCCAGCACCGACACCTGGGTGTCGTAGCGCCCGAGGTAACTCAGCGCATCGGCGGCGCGCCGCCCGGACAGCACCGAGCCGGAAATCACCCGGCACTTGCCGTCGTGCAACTCGCCGTCCACCAGATCCTCGGTGTAGACGCCGAGCCGCGTCTTAATTAAGCGCGGCTTTTTCACCAGCGGTCCGCCGAGGGCGATGATGCGCGCCACCGGAAGCGTGCCGTCCACAAACAGCCTGCCGACCGCCATTACATCCTGGTAATCCATCCGCCACACCGTCTTGCCGGCGTGCACCGGGTCGAGAAAATGAATGTGCGTGCCGGGCAGGCCGGCCGGGTGCGGTCCGCTGAAGCGCGCGGTGATGCAGCAGCCATTGTCCGGCACCGGCAGGCCGGCCTCCTCGGCCATGCACACAAAAACCCGGCCGCTGAGCCGGCTGAGCACGCGCAAACCGTCGCTGAAAGCATCGGCATCGGTGCTGATGACCGTCACCGGGTCGGCGGCCAGCGGGTTGGTGTCCATGGCGTTCACAAAAATGGAATGCGGCCGCGCATCCGCCTTCGGCACTTTGTCGTAAGGCCGGGTGCGAAACGCGCTCCACAGCCCGGACTGGATTAAATTCCCGCGCACCTGCGAATCCTCCAGCGCATCCAGGCCGTCGCGGTTGAACGCATCAAAGTCAACCGCATCCTCCGCGCCGCCGCCGGACTGGTCCACATTAATCACCACCGACAACAGCACCCGCTTGGCGCCCCGGTTAATCGCCGCCACCGTGCCGGCCGCGGGGGCGGTGAAGGTGACGCCGGGGTTTTTCTTGTCCTCAAACAGCGCCTGCCCCAGCCGCACCCGGTCGCCCTCCCGCACCAACATGGTGGGGCGCAGGTTTACATAATCCAGCCCCACCACCGCCACCCGCGAAACCGCCGGTCCGTCAAACACCGCCTGCTCAGGCGCGCCGCTGATGGGCAGGTCCAGCCCCCGAACAATTCTTTGCGCTCGCATGGGGGAAGTGTAACCGATAATGGCGGCGGAAAACCGCGGTATCCCCGCCCGGCCATTGCCGGTGAGGGCGGGCGGTCAGGCGGGTTTTTTGCGCCG
>JAPPPZ010000074.1:0-1252 GCA_028817275.1 Gammaproteobacteria bacterium | reverse complement strand
GGCGGGGGCTTAGAACAGCCACCGCCCCTGGAGCAGCCGTTCCAGGCCGACCCCGTCTGCGTTGTCCATGCCGACTTCCATGTCCAGGCCGAAGCGGCCGCGCTGGAGGCGCAGGCCGGTGGCGGCGCCGTCCAGGTTCATGCGGGCGTAGGGGGCGAGGCTGCCGGACCACATGTCTTCCTGGCGGATGGTGAGGCTCAGGATTTCCTCGTCGGGGCCTTTGCCGTCCACCTGCCAGCGGCCTTCCACGCGGGCGAACAGGCCGTCGGCGGTGCGGGCGTCCATGCCGCCGCCCCAGTCCAGCGAGGTGCCGTCGTGGCCGTCGCCGGAGTCGACGCGCGCCGACAGGGTGATGAACGGCCGCAGGACGGCGCCGCCGTCCAGGGTGCGGGTGACGCCGCCTTCCAGGCCGGCGTTGGCGCGCAGGGCGGTGCCGTTGACCGAGCGCAGGGTGACGCGGCCGCTGTCATATTCGCCGCCGTCCAGTTTGGCGTTGGCGACGGTGCCGGCGAGGTGCAGTTTGATGCCCTCCACCGGTGCAATCTCGGCGCCGATGCCGGCGGTCACCACTTCCACGTCGGTTTTCATTTCCAACGTGCCGCCGGTGGGGTCGGGTTCGGTGAGTTCGGCGTCGCCGGTGCCGTAGCCGATGGTGGCCCACACCCAGCCGCCGCCGTCCAACTGGCCGGTCATGTAGGGATGCACGCTCAGCAGGTCGCTCTCCAGTTTGCTGGCGCCGTAGGCGGCGCCGGTCGCCGCGCTCAACATGGTGTCGTCAATGTCAATTTCGCTGTCGGTGTGGGCCAGGGAGACGCCGAGCAGGCCGTTGTTCCACACGCGGTCAAAGCCGACGTGCCACGAGGTGGTGTCGCTGTTGTAGCGGACGCTGTTGGAGTCGCCGTCGGAGGAGATGCGGCCGCCGGAGGCCCACAGGCCGCCGCCGTGGCCGCCGTGGCTGATGGCGAAGGAGGTTTTGGCGAGGATTTCCTTCATGTCGGACCCGGCGCTGTCGCCGCCGCCCAGGCCGAGGTTGACGCCGTTGCGCACGTGGGGGTTGTCGGCCCAGGCGCCGGCGGCGGATTCCCGCTGGGCGGCGGTGGCGGTGGTGACGGTTTTGCCGCCGATGGTGAGGGGCCCGTCGCCGGGGGTGGCGGCGGTGCGCAGGCGGTCGCCGATGGCGCCGGCGGCCAGTTGGCCGACGCTGCGCGCCAGGGATTCCAGCGGGGCTTTGAGGCGTTGCACCCGGCGCGCC
>JAPPPZ010000121.1 GCA_028817275.1 Gammaproteobacteria bacterium | reverse complement strand
GGGGGGGGGGGGGGCGATATGGGTGCGGGTGCGGGTTTTCATGGTGTGGCCTCCGGGTTTGGGTTTCAAGGTTGAGGGGAGAATAGCATGAATTTGAGGAATGTGTTTTGCCGGGATGGGTTGGGGTTTTCGGCGTTGGGCAATGGCGTCGGGGTGGCGCCATCGGCGGCCGGGCGGCAAGTTGGCCGGGTTAGCGTTTGCGGCGTTGGGCGAGCAGGCCGGCGATGATTACGGCGACGAGTAGCCCGCCGCCTGCCAGAACGACGATTAGCGGAGTGGTCATGTTTCACTGTCTCCGGGCGCAAGCCGTTCGGGCGGTGGCGCATGGAAAACGCGCCATCGACGGCAGCCGGGCGGCGGGTTAGCGTTTGCGGTTCTCGGCAATCAGGCAGGCGCCGATGACGATGGCGAAGAACGCGAGGGCCATTAGAGAAAGGATTAGCGGAGTGGTCATTTTTTCCTCCTCGGTTTGATGCTGCTGAGAATGATTAACACGAGCCCGGTGGCGCCCATGACAGCCGCCACGGCGATGGATTCCGGCATGGTGAAACCATGCACGAAGCCGGCGGCGAATACAACCACGCCGCACTGCCGCCCGCTGGTCATCAGTGCTTTGAGGTCGATGAAGTCCATCGCCCTCATAATAACACCAAACCGGCGGCCGGGGACAAGTTGCCACCCGCCGGGGTTTTCTGTGGCATAATCGGCCGCCACCAACCACGCCCACAGGAGCGATGCCATGAGCCAGATGATTGATTTTCTTGCCGCCCCGGCCTTTGCCGCCGGGGGGGATGCGTCCGGCGGCGGGAGCATGCTGAGCCTGCTGCCGCTGATTATTATTTTTGTGGTGTTTTATTTTCTGCTGATCCGCCCGCAGCAGAAGCGCGCCAAGCAGCACAAGGAAATGGTCGCGGCGCTGAAAAAGGGCGACGAGGTGGCCACCAACGGCGGCACCGCCGGCGTCATTGTCAAGGTCGGCGACAATTTTATTGACCTGCAAATTGCCGAGCAGGTGGTCATCAAAGTGCAGCGCCATGCGGTGGCGGCGATGCTGCCCAAAGGCACGTTGAAATCCTCCTGAACTTTATGCTCAACAAGTATCCATTCTGGAAATACCTGCTCATCATTCTGGTTTTGCTGCCGGGATTTTTATACGCGCTTCCCAATTTGTTCGGCGATGATCCCGGGGTGCAGATTCGCGGCGCGCGCGGGGCCTCGCTGGGCGCGGCGGATTTGGAGCGGGTGGAGGCGATTCTCGCCGATGAGGAGATTTCCGCCGCCGCCGTCACCCTGGATGACAGCGGAATTAAAATCCGCCTGGCCGACGGTGACGCCCAGTTGCGCGCGCGCGAGGCGTTGCGGCGCGAGTTGGCGGAGCGGCGGTTCAGCATCGCCCTCACCCTGCTGCCGGCGGCGCCGCAGTGGCTCGGCACGTTGTATGCGCGGCCGATGTATTTGGGGCTCGACCTGCGCGGCGGGGTGCATTTTCTGATGGAGATGGATTTGGATGCGGCGCTGGTCGACCACATGCAGAACACCGCCGCCGACCTGCGCACCGAGTTGCGCCGCGCGCGGGTGCGCCACAAGGGAATCCGCCACGGGCAGGAATTGAATTTGCGCCTGCGTTTTGACGATGAACAGCGGCGCGAGGCGGCGCGCGAGGTGCTGCGGGAAAATTTTCCCGACCTGGCGGTGGGCGAGAGCGGCGGCGACGGCGACTACCGTTTGAATTTAACCCTCACCGACAGCCGGCGGGATGAACTCGGCGGCCAGTATCTGGAGCAGAACATGGCCGCGCTGCGCAACCGCATCGACGAGTTGGGCGTGGCCGAGCCCATTGTCCAGCGCCAGGGCGAGCGCCGCATCGTGCTGCAACTGCCCGGCCTGCAGGATCCCAACCGCGCCAAGGAAGTCATCGGCCGCACCGCCACCCTGGAGATGCGCCTGGTGGACGAAGACCATGACCCGGCGCGGGCCGCCGAAAGCGGCGCGGTGCCGGCGGAATCCAAATTGTACTCGTTCCGCAACGGCGCGCCCATTTTGCTGAAAGACAACGTGATTTATTCCGGCCGCAACATGGTGGACGCGGCGGCCAGTCTGGATTCGCTGAGCGGCGGGCCCATCGTCAGCATCACCCTGGACGCCGCCGGCGCGCGCAAGAACCAGCAGGTGACCGGCGACAACATCGGCCGCCGCATGGCGGTGGTCTACATTGAAACGCGCTCCGAGGTGCAGCGCGACGCCGATGGCAAAATTGAAACCGACGCCGACGGCCGCCCGCTGCGCGAGACCATTCGCGACGAGGAGGTGATCACCGCGCCGGTCATTCGCGACCAACTGGGCAAACGTTTTCAGATTGAAGGCCTGGACAGCGTCGCCGAGGCGCGCGACCTGGCGCTGCTGCTGCGCGCCGGGGCGCTGGCGGCGCCGGTGCACATCATTGAGGAGCGCACCGTCGGCCCCAGCATGGGGCGCCAGAACATCACCCAGGGCGTGCGCTCGGTGGTGCTGGGTTTTGTACTGGTGCTGATTTTCATGGTGCTCTACTACCGCCTGTTCGGCATGGTGGCCAACACCGCGCTGTTCGTGAACCTGGTGCTGATTGTCGCCGTCCTGTCGCTGTTGCAGGCCACCCTCACCCTGCCCGGGGTGGCCGGCATCGTGCTGACCGTGGGCATGGCGGTGGACGCCAATGTCCTCATCTTTGAGCGCATCCGCGAGGAGATCCGCAACGGCAATTCGCCGCAGGCCAGCATCCACCTCGGCTACGACAAGGCCTTCTCCACCATCGTGGACGCCAACCTCACCACCCTCATTGCCGCCATCGTGCTGTTTAACTTCGGCACCGGCCCCATCAAGGGCTTCGCCATCACCCTCAGCATCGGCATCCTCACCTCCATGTTCACCGCCATCGTCGGCACCCGCGGCGTGGTTAATTTGGTTTACGGCGGCCGGCGGGTGCGGCGGCTGGCGATTTGAAAATGGAACTGCTGAAAAAAGACACCAACTTCAACTTTCTCGCCGCGCGCCGCTGGACCGCGCTGGCCTCGGCGGCGCTGCTGGTGGTTTCGGTGGTCGCGCTGGTGCAGCAGCGGCTGAACTTCGGCATTGACTTCACCGGCGGCACGTTGGTGGAGGTTTCGTACGATGAGCCGGTGGACCTGGCGCAGGTGCGGACGGTGCTGGACGCGGCCGGTTATGACCGCGCCATTGTCCAGCGTTTCGGCGCGGCGCGCGACATTTTGGTGCGGCTGCCGCTGGCCGAGGATGGTGACGCCGGCGCCGCGGTGCAGAGCAACGCGCTGATGCGGGCGTTGCGCGCGCCGTTTGCCGAGTCGCTGTCGCCGGACAGTTCCGGCATCCGCCAGCAGTGCCTTGGCGCCGCCGGTGAAACCGCCGACTGCCGGGTGCAGATGCGGCGGGTGGAGTTTGTGGGCCCCCAGTTCGGCGACGAACTCACCGAACTCGGCTCCCTGGCCATGTTGTACGCGCTCATCGGCATTTTGGTTTACGTCGCATGGCGCTTCCAGTGGCGCTTTGCACTGGGCTCGGTGGCGGCGCTGGTGCATGACGTTTTAATTGTGGTGGGCTTTTTCTCGGTGTTCCGGATTGAGTTCTCGCTGCCGGTGCTGGCCGCGGTGCTGGCGGTGATCGGCTACTCGCTGAACGACACCATCGTGGTGTTTGACCGCATCCGCGAAAACTTCCGCCGCATGCGCAAGAGCCCCAGCGTGCAGGTCATCAACGTTTCCATCAACCAAACCCTGCGCCGCACCCTGCTGACCTCGGTCACCACGTTGTTGGTGGTGCTGGCGCTGCTCATTCTCGGCGGCGAGGTGATCCGCGGTTTCGCCCTGGCGCTGCTGGTGGGCGTGCTGGTGGGCACCTACTCGTCCATCTTTGTCGCAAGCCCGATCGTGCTGGTGCTCGGCATCTCGCGCGGCGATTTGATGCCGGTCAAGAAAGAAGGCGAGGAGCAGGCGCCGCTGCCCTGAGCCGCCGCCGCAATGCGCTGCCCGTTTTGCGCGTTTGATGACAGCCGGGTGATTGACTCGCGCCCGGCCGAGGATGGCGGCAATGTCCGCCGCCGCCGCCAGTGCGAATCCTGCGGCGAGCGGTTCAGCACCATTGAGCGCGCCGAGTTGAAGCCGCCGGCGGTGCGCAAAAGCGACGACAGCCGCGAAAACTTTGACGAGGAAAAACTGCGCGGCGGCATGAAGCGCGCGCTGGAAAAACGCCCGGTGGACACCGCCGCCGTGGAGCGCGCGGTGAACAACATTCTGCACCGCCTGGCCGCCTGCGGCCGCAGCGAAATTTCCTCGCGCGCCATCGGCGAGGCGGTGATGCATGAATTGCGCGCGCTGGACCATGTGGCATATGTGCGCTTTGCCTCGGTGTATAAAAATTTTCAGGACCCCGGCGAGTTCAGCGAGGAGGTGGAGCGCCTGCGCGGCGACCCGCTGTCCCCCGGCGACGACCCGCTGCCGCTGCCGGGCGGGAAAAACTGATGGCGCAATGGACCAAGCGGGACCGCGCGCACATGAAGCGCGCGCTGCAACTTGCGCGGCGCGGCCTGCGCAGCGCCGACCCCAACCCGCGCGTGGGCTGCGTGGTGGCGCGCGGCGGGAAAATTGTCGCCGAGGCTTTTCACAAACAAGCCGGCGGCGCGCACGCCGAAGCCGCCGCCCTCGCCCGGGCCGGGCGCGCCGCCGAGGGCGCCGATGTTTTTGTCACGCTGGCGCCGTGCCGCCATCAGGGGCGGACGCCGCCGTGCGCCGCGCAACTGGCGGCGGCCAAAGTGGCGCGGGTGGTGGCGGCCTGCGACGACCCCAACCCGGCCGCCGCCGGCGGGCTTGCGGAATTGCGCGCCGCCGGGGTGCGCGTTGAGTGCGGTTTGCTGGCCACTGAGGCGCGCGAGTTAAACGCCGGGTTTTTCATGCGCTTTGAAAAAAAACGGCCGTTCATCCGCCTGAAATCGGCGGCCAGCGTGGACGGCGTCACCGCCATGGCCGGCGGCGAGAGCAAGTGGATTACCGGCACTGCCGCGCGAGACGCCGGCCGAAAACTGCGCGCCCGCGCCTCCGCCGTGGTGACCGGCAGCGGCACCGTGCTGGCCGACAACCCGGCGCTGCGCGCGCCGAACCAAAAACGCCAGCCGCTGCGGGTGGTGGTGGACAGCAAATTGCGCGCGCCGCCGGGCGCGGAAATTTTTGCGCCGCCGGGGCCGGCGATGGTGGTGACGGCCTGCGCCGATGAAAACCTGTTTGCGCCGTTCCAAAAACGCGGGGTGAGGGTGAGGGCGGTGAAGGCCGATGCCGCCGGGCGCGTTGACCTGGGGGCGCTGGCGGCGGTTTTGTGCGAGGAGGAGTGCAATGAGGCGCATCTGGAATGCGGCGCCACTTTGGCCGGCGCATTTTTTGCCGCCGGGCTGGTGGATGAGTGGGTGTTGTATCTGGCGCCGAAAATTTTAGGCCGCGGCGGCGCCGGTTTGGCCGGCTTGCGCTTGCCGAATCTCGGTGCCGCGGTCAACTTCACCTTCCACGGCGCGCGGCGGGTGGGTGAGGATTTGCAACTCACGTTGCGCCCGGATTGAAAAAATGTTCACCGGCATCGTCCAAACCACCGGCACCGTCCACCGCATGGAAAAAACCAACGGCGATTTCCGCCTGCGCATCGCCGCCTCCGCCGGCTTCACCTCCACCGTCAAGGCCGGCGACAGCGTCTCGGTGCACGGCGTTTGTCTGAGCGCCGCTGTTGTGGACCCCGGCGCCGTCACTTTCGACGTGTCCACCGAGACCGCCGCCCGCACCGTCATCAGTTCGTGGACTGCAGGCGCCAAGGTGAACCTTGAAACCGCCATGCGCGCCGGCGACCCCATCGGCGGCCACCTGGTCAGCGGCCATGTGGACGGCGTCGCCACCGTCACCGGGACCGCCGCGGCCGGCCGCAGCATGAGCGTCACCTTTCGCGCCTCCCAAAGCATCGCCCGCTTCATCGCCGCCAAGGGCGCGGTGTGCGTGGACGGCGTTTCGCTCACCGTCAACAGCGTGCGCGATATCGCCGGCGGCGCCGGCGGGTGCGAGTTCACCGTTAACCTGGTCCCGCACACCATGGGTGCGGCGGCGGTGGAATATGCGCCCGGCGCGCGCGCCAATGTGGAAGTGGATATGATTGCGCGCCACCTTGCGCGGCTGGTAGAGTGCGCGCCATGAGCCGCCGCAAAACCGAAGCGCTGCGCCTGGTGCCGAATGCCGCCGGGCGCGCCGGCCTTGCCGGCATTGAAGACATCATCGCCGACTACAAGGCCGGGCGCATGGTCATCATGGTGGACGACGAGGACCGCGAAAATGAAGGCGACCTGGTGATGGCCGCCGATGCGGTGAGCGCCGAGGCGGTGAACTTCATGGCCGCCCACGGGCGCGGGCTGATTTGCCTGACGCTCAGCGCGGCGCGCTGCCGCCGCCTTAAGCTGCCGCCCATGGTGGCCGGCAACCGCGGCGGCGGCACCAACTTCACGGTCAGCATTGAAGCGGCGCGCGGCGTCACCACCGGCATCTCCGCCGCCGACCGCGCCACCACCATCCGCGCCGCAGTCGGCAAAGACGCCGGTCCCGACGACATCACCATGCCCGGCCACATCTTCCCGCTGGTGGCGCAGCCCGGCGGCGTCCTGACCCGCGCCGGCCACACCGAAGCCGGCGTGGACCTGGCGCGCCTCGCCGGCAAGACGCCGGCCAGCGTGATTTGCGAAGTGCTGAACAGCGACGGCACCATGGCGCGGCTGCCCGACCTGCTGAAGTTCGGCCGCAAGCACAAAATCAAAGTCGGCTCCATCGCCGACCTCATCCGCCACCGCCTGCGCCGCGAGCCCACCGTGCAGCGCGGCGCGCAGGGCAGTTTGCGCACCCGCCACGGCGACTTCCGCGTGCTGGGCTACCACGACGGCGCCGACGACGACGGCGAAACCCACATGGCGCTGGTGCTCGGCGAGGTGGACAGCGGCGCGCCGGTGCTGGTGCGGGTGCATGTGTCCACCGGCTTGTATGATGTGCTGGCCGACCTGCGCGGCGAGCGCGCCTGGCCGCTGGCGAAGAGCATGGAAAAAATCGCCGCCGAGGGCCGCGGCGTGGTGATTGTCCTGCGCCGCGCCGAGGACAGCGGCGAGTTGCTGCGCCACATCGGCCGCTCGCAACTCCACGACCACGGCTTTGAGGACGGTGAGCAGCGCGCCTACGATGTCCGCATGCTGGGCATCGGCTGCCAGATTTTGGCCGACCTCGGCGTGCGCAAACTGCGCGTGCTCGGCGCCCCCAAGCGGACGCCGGCGCTGTCCGGGTTTGACCTGGAAATTGTGGAATTCATTCCGGCGCCGGACTGAACGCCGCCGGCGGTGCCCATGACCGCGCTCAGCGTCAACCTGAACAAAGCCGCGCTGCTGCGCAACGCGCGCGCCGGCAACATTCCCGACCTGGCGGACCTCTGCCGGCTGTGCCTTGAGGCCGGCGCCGACGGCATCACCGTGCACCCGCGCCCCGACCAGCGCCACATTCGCGCTGATGACGTGGCACCGCTCAGCGCCGTGGTCGCGGGCCACGGCGGCGGGCGCGAGTTCAACATGGAGGGCAACCCGCTGTCGCCGCCGCGCGCCGGGTGGCCGGGCTTTCTGCAGTTGGCGGAAGCGGCGCGGCCGGCGCAATGCACCCTGGTGCCGGACGATGACGGCCAGGCGACCTCCGACCATGGCTGGGACCTGGCGCGCGACGGCGCCAGGTTGCGGCCGCTGATTGCAGGGCTGCGCGCGGCCGGGGCGCGGGTGAGTTTGTTTGTGGACGCCGACCCCGGCGCCGCCGAGCGCGCCTTTGACGCCGGCGCTGAGCGGGTTGAAATCTACACCGGCCCCTACGCCGCCGCTTGCGCCAGGGGTGAGGGCGTGGACGCCGCGCTTGAATTAATTAGACAGACCGCGCAATGCGCCGCCCGCCATGGCCTCGGCGTGAACGCCGGCCACGACCTGAACCTGGACAACCTGCCGCGCCTGGCGCGGGCGGTGCCGCAACTGGCCGAGGTCTCCATCGGCCATGCGCTGACGGCGGATGCGCTGCGGTTGGGGCTTGGGGAGGCGATTAAACAGTACAAGGCGGCGCTGGCGGCCGGGGGCGGGCAGTGAAAGTCGGCATCATTGCAAGCCGGTTCAACGAAGACATCACCGACCGCCTGCTCGGCGGCGCGCTGCGCTGCCTGGGGCGCAACAGCGTAGGCGAGAGCGCCATCAGCGTGGTGTGGGTGCCGGGCGCAATGGAGATTCCCCTGGCCGCGGATTTTCTGGCCAGGGAATACATTCCCAAAGCGGGCAGCCGCTATCAAATCTACGACACGCTTATTGCGCTCGGCTGTGTTATTCGCGGCGAGACTTCGCATTATGATCATGTGTGCCGGGTGTGCGCCGACGGCGTTCTGCGCGTTTCGCTGCGCACACATGTTCCCATCGGTTTCGGCGTGCTGACGGTGGACAACCGCGCGCAGGCCGAGGCGCGCTCCACCAGCGGCAACAACAAAGGCGCCGATGCGGCGCAGGCGGCCATGGACATGTATCAAGTGAAGCAGGCGCACCCTCACCGCCGCCTGGGCCGCCCTGAGTGATGGCCGGCAGCCGCCGCCTGGCCCGCCGCAGCGCGGTGCAGGCGCTTTACCAGTGGGAGTTAACCGGCCAGGCCGCGCCCGACATTGAGGCGTCGCTGCCCAAGGACGATTCTTTCAACCGCGCCGACCAGGAATATTTTCGCGCGCTGGTCGCCGGCGTCACCGCCCAATGCAAAAAGTTGGACGCCCAACTCGCCCCCCACCTGCAGCGCGATGCCAAACTCATCGACCCCACCACCCGCGCCATCCTCCGCCTCGCCGCATATGAACTGAGCGCGCGCCCGGAGGTGCCGACGGTGACGGTGATCAATGAGGCGGTGGAGTTGAGCAAATTGTTCGGGGAGGACAAGGGGTTTCAGTTTGTTAATGGAGTGCTGGATGAGTTGGGGCGGGG
>JAPPPZ010000136.1 GCA_028817275.1 Gammaproteobacteria bacterium | reverse complement strand
CCACCACCCGGCCTTGCGCAACTCCCCCTCCAACTCCCGCGCCACCTGCCGCTCGGTAAAGCCCTCGGCTTATTTCACGATGGCGGTCGGCCAGGCCTATTCCTCCTTCGCCATGGGCTTGCCGGCAAAAAACTCCGCGCCGCCGCGCGTGCACTGATTGAGCACGGCGGCGGCGCAGACGAGGTTGAACAAGATGCGGCCCAATTCGGCATTGCCCTGCCGCCGCCGGCGCGCCGGGATTTGCCGGTGCTGCCCGAGAACTGGGACACGGTGATGGCGTTTGTGAACGTGCAAACCCAGTGGCGCCACGGCCCCAGCGGCCACCCGACGGGCCTGGACTACGCCGCCTGCCGCGCCGCCGTCGCCGCGATGGGGCTGGTGTGGAAAAAGGTGTTCCCCCCCGGCCTGCGCGTGATGGAGGCCGAGACGCTGGAGGCGATTCAGTCGCGGTAAAGAAACCGCAGCACGCCGCCGACCGCCGCAGCCGCGCCGGCCAGCATGATTGCGTAGATGGCGCCGAACAAAATGAAAAATCCGCTATTCATGGGGGAGCATAAAATGCCCGACGACCTGAAAGTCGGCATCAAATTAACCGCCGCCGGCAAAGGCTTTGTCGGCGAGATGCGCGTTGCCAAGCGCGAGTTGGAAAAACTCACCGGCAGTACCGGCTGACAAATCTGGCGTTGCTAAGCGGAAACCCGCCGCATCCACCACAGCGCCGCGCCGAGAAAAACCGCCGCCGGGGCCAGCGCGCCGATGGCGGGGGGGAGGCTGTAGAGCAGGACTGCGTAGCCGAAACCGCGGCCGGCGATGTAGAAGGCGAGGGCGGCGAGGGTGCCGCTGAGCATGCCGCGTTCCACCGCCGCGCTCCGGGGGTGGGTGAACACGCAGGGGATGGCAAGGAACAGCATCACCGCCGCGGTCGCCGGCAGCAGCAGTTTGTTCCACCATGCAAGTTCAAACGCGGCGGTGCGCTGGCCGTTGTCGCGCAGGTGGCGGATGTGGCGGTGAAGGTCAAGCAGCGGCAACTGCGCCGGGCGCGTCTGCCAGGCGGTGAACACACCCGGCGGCGGCGAAAATGCCCATGGCAGCATCGCATGGCGCGTGGTTTGCGGCGCGTTGGTTACGACGGTGCGGGTTGCATCCTGCAGTTGCCAGCCGCCGGCATGGTGCACCGCCCGCGCGGCGTGCACCACGTGGCTGAGCGCGCGCGCGCCGCCGGCGCCGGTGATGGTGAACACTTTAATCTCGCGCAGCGAATTGTCCGGCAGAACTTCACCGATGCGCACGAACTGGTTGCCGTCGCGCAGCCAGATTTTTTCGCCGCTGCCGCGCACTTCACGGTGCAGCGCGGCGGCGCGCACGCGCTCGGCCAGGCGCTCGGTTTGCGGCGCCACCACTTCGCCCACCATCACCGCCGCTGCCGCCAGCGGCGCGCCGGCCAGCAGCACGGTGAAGGTAATGCGCGGCAGTGAACGGCCGGCGGCGCGCATCGCCGACAACTCCGAAGTCGCCGCCAGTTGGCCGAGTCCCAGCACCGCGCCCAGCAGCAGCGCCATGGGGAACAGCGCGGTGGCGAAGCCCGGCAGGCTGAGCAGCGCAAAGCGCGCCATCACCGTGAAGTCGTAGTCCGCCGCCGCCGCGCCCAACTCGCCGATGAAGGTGACCAGCGCAAACAGCGCCAGCAGCGCGGCAAACACCATCAACATGCGGCGCAAAACGTGGCCGGCCAGGTACAGATCCAGAATCACCGCCTCCCCCCCTGCAACCACGGCGGCAGCAACCGCGCATTGCAACTCCGCCGCCGCCAGCAGTAAACCGCGGCTGACAGGAACGCCCCGTGCAGCAGCCACAGCATGCCCGGCGCCGCGCCGCCACGTACCAGGTCCAGCGCGGCGGCCCCGGCGTTGGCGTAAATAAAAAACACCGCCAGCGCGCCAAGCCACACCGCCGCCCCGTCGCCGCCGCCGCGCCCGGCGCGGGCCTGGCCCAGGGCGAATGCAAACAGCAGCAGCGCCGGCAGCATCGCCGCCTTGAACCACCGCCCGTGCCACTCGGCGGCGGCGGCCGGGTCTTGGTTGCGCTGCCGCCAGACTTCACCCGCCGGCCAGGCGCCGGCGCCGAGGGTCCGGGCGGCCGCCTGGGCGCCGTCACCAAAGCCGCCCGGCCGCTCGGGAATGCGCAGGCGGTATTCGGCAAAACGCAGCATGCGCACGGCATTCGGCGCCGCGCCCCAGGCATCGCTTTCCACGCGCACACCGTTTTCCAGCACCAGTTGCCGCGCGCCGTCTTCGGCAAAGCGGGTGGCGGCGCGCTCGGCCAGCACCACGCCTTCGGCGGCAGCCGATTCGTGAAACAGAAAAATATTGCGGAAGCCGCCGCCCGCGCCGCGCGATTCCACAAAATAAACTTTGCGCCCGCCGTCCACCGGCACGAAAGTGGCCGGCGCGATGTCCTCCACCTCCAGACGCTCCTGGTAAAAATGCTTCAGCGCATGGCCATGGCGCACCGCCAGCGGCGCCAGCGCAAGGGAAAAGCCCAGCACCAAAACCGCCGCCGCCGCGCCGAGCAGCGCAAGGGGCGGCAGCATCGCGTTGATGCTCATGCCGGCGGCGGCGTGGGCGGTGAGTTCGTTGTCGCGCCGCCAGCGGCCGGCCACCATCAGCGCCGCCAGGTAAAGCGCCAGCGGCAAAATCAAATCGGCGTAAGTGGCCAGTTTCAGCAGCAGCAGAAAAAACACGCCGCCGGCCGGCAGTGACCCGGCCGCCACCTGGCCGAGAAAACCGAGGGAGCGGACGGTGAGAAAAATCAGCAGCAGCACCAGCGCCACGCCGAGCCACGCGCCCGCCATTTCGCGGACCAGGGCGCGTTGCAGAATGCGCATGACGGTTTTGGGTGCGGGTGCGGGTGCGAAAAGCGGTGGAAAGCGTTATCATACCGCAACACCCCAACGGAGATTTTCATGAGAACTTATCTTGCAAGCGCCGCCGAGACCTGCGACTGCGCGGTGGCGGCGGTGCATGAGGAGGGCCGCGGCGCGGCATTCGGCGCCGCGGCAAAGGCGCTGGACAAAGCCGCCGGCGGCGCATTGCAACGTGCATTCAGCAGCGGCGCGGCGCTGCCCAAAGTCGGCGATGCGCTGCTGCTGCACACGCCGAAGCCGGTGGTGATGGTCGGCGCCGGCAAAAAGTCGGCCGGCCTCAGCGACGGTGATTACCGTAAAATTATTGCGGCGGCGGCCGGGGCGCTGCGAAAAACTTCGGCGGCTAACGCGGCGTTTTACCTGGATGAGTTGGCGGTGAAAGGCCGCAGCAGCGAATGGAAAGCGCGCGCGGCGGTGGGCGTGGTGGAAAGCGAGTTTTACCGGTTTGATGAATTAAAAAGCAAGCCGCAGCCGCCCGGCCACCGCATCAAAAGCATCGCGTGGATTGTCCCCTCTGCTGCGCGGCGCAAACTTGCGGCAAACGGATTGCAAGAGGGCGGGGCCCTTGCCGAAGGCGCCAACCTGGCCCGCGACCTCGGCAATTTGCCGGGCAATGTGTGCACCCCGGCCTACCTCGCCGACCGCGCGCTGCAGATGCGCCGCAGCCATGGTCTGCAAGTGACGGTTCTGGAAGAGGAGCGCATGGCCGCGCTTAAGATGGGCGCGCTGCTTTCGGTTTCACGCGGCAGCCGCGAACCGGCGAAATTGATTGTGCTCAAATACAACGGCGCGCGCGACCCCAAGGCGCCGCCGGCGGTTTTGGTCGGCAAGGGTTTGACGTTTGACGCCGGCGGCATCTCGCTGAAGCCGGCGGCCAACATGGAAGACATGAAATACGACATGTGCGGCGGCGCCAGCGTGTTCGGCGCCCTCGCCGCCGGTGCGCGCATGCAAATTAAATTAAACGTGGTGGGCGTCATCCCCAGCAGCGAAAATCTTCCCGACGGCGCGGCCAACAAACCCGGCGACATTGTCACCAGCATGTCCGGCCGCACCATTGAAATCCTCAACACCGATGCCGAAGGCCGGCTGATCTTGTGCGACGCGCTGACCTACGCCGCGCGCTTCAAGCCGGCGGTGGTGGTGGACATCGCCACCCTGACCGGCGCCTGCGTGGTCGCCCTCGGCGCGCCGGCCAGCGGCCTGTTCAGCAACAACCAAAAACTCGCCGCCCAGTTAATTAAGAGCGGCGATGCGGCCGGCGACCGCGCCTGGCAACTGCCGTTGTGGGACGACTACGCCCGGCAACTGGACTCGCCTTTCGCCGACATCGCCAACATCGGCGGCCGCGGCGCCGGCGCCGTCACCGCCGCCTGCTTCCTCGCCAAGTTCACCGGGGATTTTCGCTGGGCGCACCTTGACATCGCCGGCACCGCCTGGGGCGGCGCGCCGCGCAAACTTGCCAGCGGCCGGCCGGTGCCGTTGCTGGTGCAGTTTCTGCGCGACTGCGCCCAGGGCGCGCTGCGGGATTTTTTCTAAGTCGGCGATGACCGGGCGGGTGGATTTTTATATTGCCGATGGCGCGCGGGCTGCTGAGCGCGGCAACGGCGCGCGGACCGAGGTGCTGGCCTGCCGCCTGGCCGAAAAAGCCTGGCGCCTGGGCCACCGCGTTTATGTGCATACCAATGGCGAAGAGGAGTCGCGGCGGCTGGACCAACTGCTGTGGACTTTTTCCCAGGGCAGTTTTGTGCCGCACCGTTGCCTCGGCGCCGGCCACCGCGACAGTGTCGACGGCGACCCGGTCGCCATCGGCCACGCGGAACCGCAGGGTGAGGGCGGGCGCGAAGTGCTGATTAATTTGCAGGACGCCGCCGC
Organism: Gammaproteobacteria bacterium; assembly: GCA_028817275.1. Lineage (GTDB taxonomy): Bacteria > Pseudomonadota > Gammaproteobacteria > Arenicellales > Spongiicolonaceae > Spongiicolonus > Spongiicolonus versatilis. Next base: position 4,337 of record JAPPPZ010000136.1, on the reverse strand, counting down.
CGGCTGGTTCGGCCGCTTTGAGCGCATCGCCGAAGTGGTGGGCGAGGGTGAGGCCCACAAGGCGCGCGCGCGGGAACGGTACAAAAACTATAAAAACGACGGCGTGGAAGTGGTGGTCCACAACCTCTGACATGGCGCGCGAAAAAAAACCGGACACCGGCGCCCTCGACTCGCTGCTTTCCTCGGTGCGCCTGATTGGCGACGATGAGGAGACCGGGGCCGCGCCGGCAACGCGGCCGCCGGCGGAGAAGAAGAAAAAGAAGCGGCGGGAGGACGGCGGGCCCCGGGGTGACGGTGCAGGCGCCGATTCCACGGCTGTCGCCGGCGGTGTTGATGTGGACTCCGCCGTTTCCGAGGTCGACTCCACCGTCGCCGAGGTCGATGTCACCATTGCCGAGGCCGGCGCCGGCGTTGCCGGGGGCGACTCCACCACTGCCAAGGCCGACTCCACCGTTACCGAGGTTGACGTCACCGTTTCCAAGGCCGACTCCGCCACCGCCGAGGTCGAAACCGCCGCCGACCCCATCCCGGTCCTGAACAAAATGGTGCGCGGCGCGCCGCCGCCGGGGGAGCGGCGCGGCGCGGCGGCGCATCTGGCGGAGACGGTGGCGGCCATGGCGGCGTCATTGGCGCGGATTGCGCGCACGCAGACGGGCGGCGGCGGTGATGCGCTGGAGCGCAGCATGGGTGATGCATTGCGCGACTGGATTGCCGGCGCGCCGCCGCCGGCCTCACCGCCGCTGGGCAAACAGTACGAACCGGCGGCGATTGAGCGGCGGCACTACCAAAGGTGGGAGGACAACAACTGGTTTGCGCCGGCCAATCCCGGTGCGGAACCGTATTGCATCATGATTCCCCCGCCCAATGTCACCGGCAGTTTGCACATGGGGCATGCGTTTCAAGATTTAATCATGGACGCGCTGATTCGCTACCACCGCATGCGCGGGCGCAATGTGTTGTGGCAACCCGGCACCGACCATGCCGGCATCGCCACGCAGATGTTGGTGGAGCGCGCGATGAATGCCGACGGTAAAACCCGCCACGACTACGGCCGGGAAAAATTCATCGACAAGGTATGGGAATGGAAAGAACAATTCGGCGGTACCATCGCCGGGCAGTTGCGGCGGCTCGGCGCGTCCGCGGATTGGAGCAACGAGCGGTTCACTATGGACGCGGGCTTGAGCGAAGCGGTGAAGGAAGTGTTCGTGCGGCTTTATGACGAGGGTTTGATTTACCGCGGCAAGCGGCTGGTTAACTGGGACCCGGTGCTGTTGACCGCGGTGTCGGATTTGGAAGTGGTGAGCGAAGAAGAATCCGGGGTGATGTACTATGTGCGTTATCCGTTTGTCGGCGACGAGGACAACGGAATCATCATCGGCACGACGCGGCCGGAGACGATTTTGGTCGACGGCGCGGTGGCGGTGCATCCGGATGACGCGCGCTACAAAAAACTCACCGGCCGACAAGTGTGGGTGCCGATGACTGAGCCGCGCCGCGCGATTGAAATCATCGCCGACGATTATGTGCAAGCCGACTTCGGTTCCGGCTGCGTAAAAATCACCGCGGCGCATGACTTCAACGACTACCAAGTTTATCTGCGCCATCCCGACAAAGACATTCCGCTCATCATTTTATTCACGCCGGACGCGAAGATGAACGACAACGCGCCGCAACAGTACCGCGGACTCGACCGTTATGATGCGCGCAAGCAAATCGTGCGCGACTTGCGCGAACAAGGTTTGCTCATCAAGGAAGAACCGCACCGCTACAAACTGCCGCGCGGCGACCGTTCCGGCGCGGTGGTGGAGCCGATGCTGACCGACCAGTGGTATGTGGATTTGACGCGCGAGACATTGGACGACGGCCGGCCCGGCGGCAAAACGCGCATCACCGCTCCGGCCATCGCCGCGGTGCGCGATGCGCGCGTGCAATTCGTGCCGGAGAACTGGAGCAAAACTTATTACCAGTGGCTGGAACATGTCGAGGACTGGTGCATCTCGCGGCAAATCTGGTGGGGCCACCGCATCCCCGCGTGGTATGACGACGACGGCAATGTTTTTGTCGGCGCCGATGAAGCCGCGGTGCGGGAAAAATACCGACTGCCGGCGAGTTGCAAACTGCGTCAAGACGACGATGTGCTCGACACTTGGTTCAGTTCGGCGCTGTGGCCGTTCTCCACCCTCGGCTGGCCGCGGCAAACCGAGCGGTTGCAAACGTTTTATCCGACCAGCGTGTTGGTCACCGGCTTCGACATCATTTTCTTTTGGGTCGCGCGCATGGTGATGTTCGGCGTCAAGTTCATGGACGAAGTACCGTTTCATCAAGTGTATATCCACGGCTTGGTGCGCGACGCGCATGGGCGGAAAATGTCCAAGTCCAAAGGCAATGTTCTCGACCCCATCGACTTAATCGACGGCATTGACTTGCAAACTTTGGTGGAAAAACGCACCAGCGGTTTAATGCGCCCGCAGGACGCGGCCGTGATTGAAAAACAAACCCGCGCCGACTTCCCCGACGGCATCCCCGGCTTCGGCGCCGATGCGTTGCGCTTCACTTTCGCCGCGCTGGCATCCACCGGCCGCGACATCAACTTTGACTTGGGCCGCGTGGAAGGCTACCGCAACTTCTGCAACAAAATCTGGAACGCGGCGCGGTTTGTGCTGATGAACACCGAGGGTGAAGACTGCGGCGATGGCGGCGGCGGCTGCCAACTCGGCATCCCTGACCGCTGGATTCTCTCGCGCCTGCAGCAGACCGCGGCCGAAGTGGAGCAGGCCTTTGACGCCTATCGGCTGGATCTGGCGGCGCAGTGCCTGTATTCCTTTGTCTGGGACGAGTACTGCAGTTGGTATCTGGAGTTGTGCAAGACGCTGCTCGGCGACGCTGAGGAAAGCGCGGCGCGCAAGGCCGGGGCGCGGCGCACGTTAATTCAGGTGCTGGAAACGCTGCTGCGGCTTTTGCATCCGCTGATGCCGTTTATCACCGAGGAAATCTGGCTGCGCGCCGCAAAGGTGGCCGGCGCGGCCGGCGAGACCATCATGCTGCAGCCGTGGCCGCGCGCCGGCGAGGAGGGCGTGGACCTGGCCGCGGTGCGCGAGATGGAAAAGATCAAGGAAGTGGTGGGCGCGGTGCGCAACATTCGCGGCGAGATGAATCTGGACCCGGGCCGGCCGCTGCCGGTCGCGCTGCAGGGGCTGGGCGGTGAGGGCGAGGCGTGGCTGGTGCGCAACCGCAAATTTCTGCTGGCGCTGGCGCGCCTGTCGTCGGTGGAGGCCGCCGACCCGCGGCAGGATTACGCCCATTGCGCCACCGCGCTGGCCGGCGGAATTAAAGTGCTGGTGACCGTCAGCGCCGCCGACCGTGAACGTGAACAGGCGCGGCTGGCGCGGGAGCGGGAAAAAATTCGCGGCGACCTGGCGCGGATTGAGGCAAAACTGGCCAACAAAAGTTTTGTGGAAAAAGCCCCGGCCGAAGTGGTGGACAAAGACCGCCGCCGCCGGGAAGAATTGCAGCGCGCGCTGGCCGACCTGGGCTGAGCCTTTGGCCGGGCGCTTGGCCGGGCCTCACCGCCGCCGCAGATACACCTCATAGCGCGCAAGTTTTCCGCCGAACACCAAATCGCAATCCGCCGCCGGCGCCTCCGGCGGGCGTTTCAGCACCACCCGCCCGGCGCCGCTGTTGCGCGCCGCATGAAGCAGCGCATCAACGTCGCAGCGAAAAGCGATGCGCCGCAGCACTTGCATTTCTTTTGCCGGCAGCGCCGATGTTTTGCGCCGCGCCGGAAACATCGGGTCCAGGTACACCACATCCGCCGGCGGCTGCAGCGCGCCGAGAAACTCGCAACTGTCGGCGCAATGCACCCGCACCGTGTTAACCCGCGGGTCGGCGCTGCGGGCCACGGCGTCGCCAAGCAGCGCGGCGATGGCCGGGTGCCGCTCCACGGCGGTGACGCAAAAACCCATGCGCGCCAGCAGCACGCTGTCGCCGCCGAAGCCGGCGGTGGCGTCCACCACCGTCGCCGCGCGGCCCATGGCTTTGGCCAGCGGCCCGCGCCGCGCGATTTTTTTGCAGCCCGCAAACCGCGGCCGTACGCACAGGCCGCTGCCCCGCTCCACCAGTTCCAGCCCGCCGCCGCCGCCGCGCAGGATGACGCCGCCAAAATTTTGCTCCACCGCCACCGCCCTATCTTGCCCCACCCGCCGCCGCGCCGTGCTACAATCCCAAACTTTCTTCAACCCAACCCGGAGCCAGCCATGAAACCCGCCAGCCCTGCAGCCGCCCCCATCGGGGGGGGGGGGGGGGGGGGGGGGGGGGGGGGGGGGGGGGGGGGGGGGGGG
>JAPPPZ010000049.1:15556-29436 GCA_028817275.1 Gammaproteobacteria bacterium | reverse complement strand
CCGAGAACTGAAACCGCCGGCCAGACCGTGACCTATCCCATCACGCTGGGCAGCCAGCCGGGCGGCAGTGTGACCCTCACTTTCAGCATCTCAGGCGGCACCCCCGCCGTCACCACCGAAGAGCGGAGTGTGGCGCAGACCGGCGATGAAGAGCCGAGCATTGTGTCCGGCATGACGCTGACCTTCACCCCCAACAACTGGGATGAGCCGCAGAATGTGGTGGTGGAGATTCCCGAGCGGGCGCGCGGCAATTACGAGTTGCAGGCCACGGTGACTAGCGCCACTACCGGGCGTTACACCATGGGCGCTACGAGAACGCTGCACATCCGCGTGGTCCCCTCCGGCGCCCGGGCGGCGCGGATGACCACCATGGTCGCCGCCCTGGGCCGCGCGGTTACGCAGATGACCAGCGCCATGCTGGAGTCGCGCATCGGCGTCCTGAACGACAAGTCGCAGCGCATGACCCTCAGCATCGGCGGCAAGGGCGTCAGCGAGGCCAGCGAGGACGACTTCGCCGCCGCCAGCGGCGCCTGGGCGGCCAACCCGTTTGAGCGCGGGCAGATGATGAGCGAGACCTTCACCGTCAGCGGCGGCGAGGCCATGTCCTCATCGGAGATTCTGCGCGCCACCAGTTTCAACCTGAACGGCGGCCCCGGCGGCATGACCGTCTGGGGCGGCTCGCGGCTGGCCACGCTGAAAGGCGACTACACCGCCCTGGATTACGACGGCGACATCAAGGCCTACCAGATCGGCATGGAAGCGCGCGGCGACGACGGGCTGTTCGGCCTGGGTTTCGCCCACAGTGAAGGCGACATGAAATTCACCGACCGCAGCAGCCCCACCGACGTGGTGAGCGGCCGCCTGCAAAGCCGCATGTTCAGCCTGCACCCGTACCTGGCGCGGCGCCTCAGCGAAAGCGCGCATGTGTGGGGCACGCTGGGCTACGGCCGCGCCGATGTGGACCTGAGCGAAGGCGCCGACAGTGCGGAAGCCGGCATGAACGTGCTCATGGGCGCCCTCGGCGCCACCGGCACCCGCGATTACGGCCGGGGCTACGACCTGCGCATGCGCCTGGCCCTGAGCGCCAGCCAAAGCCGGCTGGACGCCATGACCCTGGCCGGCAACGAGGTGCGGGCGGTGAACGCCACCTCGGTGCGCGTGGCCGGCGAATGGGAGTTCGGCTACACCCAGTTGCTGCACGAAACCGCCGGCTCGCTGCGCCTGTTCGGGCTCGGCGGCGTGCGCAAGGATTTTGAGGACGCCGAGCAGGACGCCGCGCTGGACATCGGCGGCGGCTTCACCCTGCAAACCGACGAAGGCCTGTCCCTCAACGTGCGCGCCACCACGCAGGTGAACAACACCGAGGAGGAGGAGCGCACGTTGGCCATGGACGTGGGCTACAACCGCCACCGCGCCGGCTTCGCGCCGTTCTCCACCCTCAGCATGAATGACGACGGCGACGAAAATCTCGCGGCCGGAATCAAGTTCAACAACCCCGACCGCCGGCTGGGGGTGACGCTCCAGGCCACCCTGAGCGACAGCAGCCGCGCCGACTGGGGGCAGTTCCTGAGCGGGGAGTGGAGATTCTGAGGGGGCCGCCGCCGGGGAATGTCAAACGAAAAGATTCGGGAGCGGGTGGCGTTTTACTCGCGGCTGTTCCTGGCCGGGGTGGGGGTGTTCGTGCTGCTGGTTGGGTGGCTTTCCGCCCAGGTTGCAGAGGCGGAAGCCGAGGTGGAGAGTTTTGGTATACTGTTCTGGCCCGGCGTCGCAGCCCTCGCGGTTGTTTTCATCACCTGTGTTCGCCTGGCGGTGTCAATAGACCGGCTCATCAAACAAATGAGGTAAACAAAGATGGAAGACGAGACCATGAAAATCGTGCTGACCATTCTCGCTTGGTTTTTTGCCATCGGCCTGGTGGCGCCGTTTGTCGCCGCCCTGGACGGCGACCGAATTGCAAACGCCTGCCTGCGGATTGCAAGAAAAATCAAACGCGCTTTCCGCGCCGCTTGACGGCGCCTGCAGCCTGGACCCGCCATCGCCATGCCCAGCCTCGATTCCCACGCCATCCTCCTCACCGAACTGCTGCGCGAGAAGCGGCGGGGGCGGCGGTGGGGCGTCTTTTTTAAGTTGGCCGCCCTGGCCATCATTCTCACCATCATCGGCTGGTCGCTGGTGCACCAAGTCATTCAAACCGCCACGCCGCATGTGGCGATGGTGAGGGTGGACGGCGTGCTCTCCGCCGGGGGCGATGTGAACGCCGGGGAAATCGTGCAAGGGCTGCGCGATGCTTTTGACAGCGCGACGGCGACCGGCGTGCTGCTGCGCATCAACAGCCCCGGCGGCAGCCCGTCGGAGGCCGGCGCGGTGTTTGACGAAATCCGCCGCCTGCGCGCGCTGCACCCGCAAAAACCGCTCTACGCCGTGATTACCGAAAGCGGCACCTCGGCGGCCTATTATGTCGCCGCCGCCGCCGACCGCATCTACGCCAACCGCGCCAGCGTGGTCGGCTCCATCGGCGTGATTATTGAGGGCTTCGGCTTCACCGGCGCCATGGAAAAACTCGGCGTGGAACGGCGGCTGGTGATGTCCGGGCAGAGCAAAAATTTTCTCGACCCGTTCTCGCCGCTGCGCGCAAGAGACGTGCAGAACGCCCGCGCCCTGGTGGACGACGTTCACCAGCAGTTTGTCAACGCCGTCCGCCGCGGCCGCGCCGGCAAATTGAAAGAGGAGGAAAAACTTTTCACCGGCCTGGTATGGAGCGGCGAGCGCGCGCTGGAATTGGGCCTGGTGGACGGCCTCGCCGACCCGTGGCTGGTGGTGGGCAAGCATTTTGAAACCGACACCATGCTGGACTACACCCCGGAGCGCGAATGGGAATGGCTGACCAGCGCCGGCCAGGCCGGCGCCGCAATGTTCAAGCGGGGAATAGGGTGGCAGTGAGGCGGGCCAGGCCCCCGGCCCCGCAACATGCACGACGAACTGAAAAAGTTTCTCAGCCGCCACCCCGACACAGTTTTTATTGACGCCCTGTTTGTGGATTTGTGCGGCGTGGTGCGCTGCAAACGGTATCCGCGCCGCGAGGCGGAAAAAATCTTCAGCGGCGGGGTGCACATGTGCCACAGCGTTTACCTGCTGGACGCGCGCGGCGAAAACGCCAACCCGCAGGGGCGCGGCATGGACGACGGCGACCCGGACGGCATGTGCGCGCCGGTTGCCGGGACGTTGTCGCCGTCACCGTGGTCCGACGCGCCCTGCGGCCAGGTGCTGATGACGGTGCTGGAAGATGACGGCGCGCCCTGCGCCGTGGAGCCGCGCAACATCGCCGCCCGCGCGGCGCGGTTTCTGGCTGAACTGGAGTTGCGGCCGGTGGCGGCTTTTGAGTTGGAGTTTTACCTGCTGCAGAAAAATCTGGACGCCGCCGGCTGCCCGCAGTTGCCGCTGTCGCCCCGTGACGGCAGGCCGGAGCAGGCGACCCAGGTTTACGCCATGGAGGAGTTGGACCGCCACCGGGAATTTTTCCGCCGGGTGGAAGACGCCTGCGAGTTGCAGGGGGTGCCGGCTTCGGTGGCGACCAAGGAGTTTGCGCCCGGGCAGTTTGAAATTAACCTGCGCCATGTCGCCGACCCGCTCGCCGCCGCCGACCACTGCGCGCTGCTGCGCCACACCGTCAAGCAGTGCGCCGGGCGCTGCGGAATGCTGGCGACGTTTTTATCCAAGCCGTTTTCCCATCTCAGCGGCAGCGGCATGCACCTGCATCTCAGCCTGCTGGACAAAAACGGCGCCAATGTTTTTGACGACGGCTCCGAACTCGGCGGTGAAACTCTGCGCCACGCCGTTGGCGGATTGATGCAGACGATGTTTGACGCTTTCGCCATCTACGCGCCCAGTGTGAACGCCATGCGCCGGTTCAGGCCCAACCGTTTTGTGCCGGTGCGCAAAAGTTGGGGCGCCAACAACCGCTCGGTGGCGTTTCGCGTTCCCGCCGGCCAGCCCCCGGCGCGCCGCATTGAAAACCGCGTCGCCGGCGCCGATGCCAACCCGTGGCTGGTGCTCGCCGTAACTTTGGCCGCGGTGCACCACGGCATCACCACCCGCGCCGACCCCGGCGCCCCGGCCCGCGGCAACGCCGGCGAACACCCCGGCCCCGAACTGCCGGCAAACTTCCCCGCCGCCCTGGAGAAACTGCGCAGCGCAAAAACCCTGGCGAAATACCTCGGACAGGAATACCTGGACCTGTACTGCGAAACCAAGCGCGCCGAATTTGAACGCCTCAGCGAGGCCGTGTCGCCGGTGGAGTATGAGTGGTATTTGTGAGGATGCTTTTGCCGGCAGCGCCGGCTTCGGCCGGGGTTATTTCCGCTCAGGCAAATCTTTCGCCCGCAGGCACAGGTAGTCCAGCACGATGCTGGCCGCCGCCATGGCGGTGATTTCGGCGGTGTCGTAGGGCGGGGAGACTTCCACCATGTCCATGCCGACGATGTTGATGCCGTCCAGTTGGCGGATGATGGACTGGGCGAGGGCGGTGCTGAGGCCGCCGGTCACCGGGGTGCCGGTGCCCGGGGCGAAAGCCGGGTCCAGACAGTCAATGTCAAAGGTGAGGTAGGCCTTGTTGGCGCCGACGATGCGCTTAATCTCGGCGGCGGTGGCGGCGGCGCCATGTTCCAGAACCCAGGCGGCGTCCAGCCAGTGGAAACCCATGCGCTCGCTGTTGTGGGTGCGGATGCCCACCTGCGCCGAGGCGGCGGGGTCCACCAGGCCTTCGTTGGCCGCGTGGTGGAACATGCTGCCGTGGTCAATGCGGCCGGCGCTTTCCCCGGCCTGCGGCCAGGTGTCGCTGTGCGAGTCGAAGTGAATAAGGGAAAGTTTGCCGTGGCGCGCGGCGTGGGCGCGGAGCAGCGGCAGGCTGATGTAGTGGTCGCCGCCGAGGGTGACCATGGATGCGCCGGCGTCCAGAATTTCGCCGGCGTGTTTTTCAATTGCCGCCGGCACTTCCCACGGTTTGCCGTGGTCAAAGTGGCAGTCGCCGTAGTCCACCACCGCCAGACGGTCAAACGGGTCAAAGCCCCACGGCCACGGCGCGCCCCACGCCAGTTCGGTGGAAATGGCGCGGATGCCCCGCGGGCCGAAGCGGGTGCCCGGGCGGTTGGTGGTGGCGGTGTCCAGAGGCACGCCGGTGACCGCAACATCCACCCCGCGCAAATCACGAGTGTAACGCCGCCGCATAAAACTCAGCGCGCCGCTGAAGGTGTTTTCCAGTGCGCTGCCGTAGAGTCGGCCGGCGGTGAAGGCGCGGTCGTTTTTGGGGGGGGTGGGCATTGTTCTATTGTTGACTCAATCGCAACTTCGAATCAATATGATATTTTGGTTTCACTTTCATTGCATCTTAACCGAGAATCCACAATGAACAAAAAGCGCTTTGCCGCAGCATTTCTCACCGCCGTTTTTTTTGCCGCCCCCGCCCCCGCCGCCGAGCCGGTTAAAATCGGCGTTTTGCTGCCGTTTTCCGGGGTTTATGGCGGGCTTGGTTCGGACCAGGAGCGGGCCCTCGGGCTTGGTTTTGATACTTTCGGCCGCACGGTTGGCGGGCGCGGCATTGTGCTGGTGAAGGCCGACACCGAGGCCAAACCGGCGGTGGGGCTGCAGAAAGCGCGGGAGTTAATTCTGCGTGACCGGGTTGACCTGCTGGTGGGAATCATTTCCTCGGCGGTGGCCGGGGCGGTGCGCGACTATGTGCACAACGCCGGCGTGCCGCTGTTCATCACCAACGCCGGCAACGACCTGCTGACCGGCGCGCGCTGCAGTCCGTGGATTATCCGCACTTCGTTTTCCAACTCGCAAATTGTTCGCGGCATGGGGCCGTGGCTGCACCGGCGCGGTTACCGCAGCGCGTTTCTGATGGCTTTTGACTACGCCGCCGGCCACCAGATGATGGATGCGTTCCGCGATTCCTTCACCAGCGCCGGCGGCGCCATTGCCGGCGAAGAATACCCGCCGCTGGGGCAGGTGCAGGACTTCGCGCCTTACCTGGTGAAACTTAAATCGGCGGCGCCGGATGTTACTTTTGTATTTTTTGCCGGGCCGCCGGCAATTAAATTTGCCCGCGAATACGCCGCCTTCGGTTTGAACCGCGGCATTCCCCTGGCCGCCGCCGGCTGGCTGACATCGGCGCTGCACATTGACCGGCAGGGTGGTGAAGTCGACGGCGTGTATTCCATTCTCAACTACGTGCCGTCCATTGCCAGCGCCGAAAACGCCGCCTTCCAGCGCGCGCACAAGGCGCGCTTCGGCCGCGCCGGCTCGGAGTACGGCGTCGCCGCTTACGACACCGCGCGTTTAATTGTGGACGCGCTGGCGGCGGTCAACGCCGACCTGTCCGACAAGAGCGCGTTTCTCAGGGCGGTGCATGCAGTTTCCTTCAACGGCCCGCGCGGCCCGTTCCGCATTGACCCGGCGACCAACAACATCATCCAGAACATCTATATCTCCCAGGTGCGCAGGAGTGCGCGCGGCGGCGTCACCGCCGAGGTGCTGGATGTGCTGCCCGGCATGCGCGACCAGGCCCGGGGCTGCCGCATGTAGTTGCGGCGCGCCGCCGGCCCATGATTTTTCTCATCCAACTGCTGAACGGTTTGCAGTTGGCGGCGCTGCTGTTTCTGCTGTCGGTGGGCCTGTCGGTGGTGTTCGGCCTGATGCGCTTCATCAACCTCGCCCACGGCACCCTGTTCATGTTCGGCGCCTACCTCGGCGTCACCTGCGCGGCGGCTTTTGATTCATTCTGGGCCGCGTTTTTTCTTGCGCCGCTGCTGGTCGCGGCCGGCGGCGCCGCGCTGTATGGAATTCTGCTGCGCCACATCCGCCGCAAGAGTCCCATGCAGCAGGTGCTGGTCACGTTCGGTTTGATTTTCATCGGCTTTGACGTGGTGCGCATGGTCTGGGGCCGTTTTCCCTACAGCATCGCCGAGCCGGCGGTGTTCGCGGGCAGCGTGCAAATTTTCGGCCAGGTGTACCCGGCCTACCGCCTGTTTCTCATCGCCCTCGGCATCGCCGTCATGGCCGCGCTGTACTTCGGCCTGGAAAAAACCCGCGTCGGCGCCATGGTGCGCGCCGGGGTGGACAACCGCCGCATGGCCGCCGCCCTCGGCATCAATGTGGAGCGGGTTTTCTTTTTTGTGTTCTGCCTCGGCTGCGGCCTGGCCGGCCTGGCCGGCGTCGCGGCGGCGCCGGTGTTTCCGGTATTCCCGGGCATGGACATGTCCATCCTCATCCTCGCCCTGATTGTGGTGGTGGTGGGCGGGCCCGGCAGTTTGAAAGGGGCGGTGTTCGGCTCGCTGCTGGTGGGCGTCGCCGACACTTTCGGCCAGGTGGTTTTTCCCGAGTTCGCCGCGGCCACCATTTACGCGCTGATGGCGGCGGTGCTGATGGTGCGGCCCGCGGGCCTGTTCCCGGCCGCGACGGTGCACTGAGTGTTCACAACGGTGACCCGCGCCCCGGAGGCCCGTGACCCGCTCGCCATGGTGCTGGCGGCGGCGGCCGCAATAGCGTGGCTGTTCACCGGCGACTTCGGCAAGGAGGTGCTGAGCGAGGTCGCGGTGTTCGCCATTTTTGCGATGAGTCTGAACCTGCTGGTTGGCTGCGCCGGCCTGGTGTCGCTCGGCCATGCCGCATTCTTTGCCATCGGCGCATATGCGGCCGCCGCCTTCGGCGTTTTTGTGAACCTGCCCTTGTGGACGGCGATGCCGCTGGCCGTCGCCGTCACAGCGGTGGCGGCGGCGGTGGCCGGGTTCTTTGCGGTGCGGCTCAGCGGCGTGTTTTTCATCATGATGACCCTCGCCATCGGCCAGATGGTTTACGCGTTCTTTCTTAACAGCCGCGCCTTCAACGCCGACGACGGCATGGCCGGCATCGGCCGCGTGGACTTTTCCTTCCTCGGTTTGGACAGCGGCGAGCCGGCGGTGTTTTGCGCGTTTGCGGTGGTTGCGGCGGTGGCGGTTTTTTTTCTGCTGCGCATGGTGGCGCGCTCGCCTTTCGGCCACACCCTGGCCGCGCTGCGCCAGAATGAACCGCGCCTGCGCTCCCTCGGCTGCCCGGTGCTGCGCTGCAAACTCGCCGCCTTCACCCTCGCCGGTGCGCTGGCCGGGTTTGCCGGCGCCCTCGCCGCGCAGCACAGCGGTTTTATTTCGCCCGACCTCGCATTCTGGACGGTGTCCGGCGAAGTGCTGGTGATGGTGATTATCGGCGGCATGGGAAGTTTGTCCGGCGCCGCCCTCGGCGCGGCGCTGGTGATTCTGCTGCGCCACCACCTCGCCGGCCTCACCGAATACTGGGTTTTTTACATGGGCGTTTTGTTCGTTCTCATGGTTTTGTTTGCCGAGGACGGCGTGGCCGGAAGATTTTCCTGGCTGCTGCGCAAACTTCACCGGCGCGGCAAAAATGTTTGAGGCGCGCGGATTAAAAAAATCCTACGGCGCCCTCGCCGCGGTGCGCGGCGTGTCGCTCAGCGCCGCCGCCGGCGAGCGCCACGGAATCATCGGCCCCAACGGCGCCGGCAAAACCACTTTTTTCAATTTGCTCAGCGGTGAAGCCGCCGCCGATGCCGGCGATGTTTTCATGGACGGCAAAAGCCTGGGCAGGCTGCCGCCGGACGCCCGCGCCCGCGCCGGGCTGGGGCGCAGTTTTCAGCATAATTCACTGTTTGCCGGGTTGACAGTGGTGGAAAACTTCGCCATCGCCGCCGCACAGCGCACAAAGTTATGCAAAATTTTCTGGCGCGATTTTTTTGCCTGCAAAGAAGTGTTTGAGGAGGCGCTGGACCATGCGCACCGGCTCGGCCTCGGCGCGCAGGCGCACACCCGCGCCGCGCATCTTTCCCACGGCGCCATGCGGCAACTGGAGATCGGCCTCACCCTCGCCCTGCGGCCTAAAGTTCTGCTGCTGGACGAGCCCACTTCCGGCATGAGTCCGGAGGAAACGGCGGCGATTAAAAAACTCATCCGCCGGCTGCCGGAGGAGTTGACGCTGCTGGTTATTGAGCACGACATGGACGTGATTTTTGATTTGGCTTCGTGCATCACGGTGCTGGATTACGGCGAGGTTCTGATGCAGGGCGCGCCGGCCGAGGTGCGCGCTTCGCCTGTGGTGCGCGCGCGCTACCTGGGGGCGGGGTGATGCTGGAACTTCGCGGCGTCAACACTTTCTACGGCGCAAGCCGCATCCTGCGCAATGTTTCGCTGCGCGTGCCGCCGGGAAAATTGGTGGCGCTGCTCGGCCGCAACGGCGCCGGCAAGTCGACGCTGCTCAAAACCATTGTCGGCCAGGCGGCGGCGCAAAGCGGGCGGGTGCGGTTTGGCGGCGGGGACATCACTGCGGCGCAGCCGTGGCGCATCGCCCGCGCCGGCATCGCATATGTGCCGGAGGCGCGCGGGATTTTTCCGTCGCTGACGGTGGCGGAGAATTTGTTTCTTGCGCGGCGCGGCGGTGAATGGAACGAAGAAAAAGTTTTTGCGCTGTTTCCGCCGCTGAAAAAACGCCTGCGCCACGGCGGCGGTGAACTGAGCGGCGGCGAGCAGCAGATGCTGGCCATTGCGCGCGCGCTGCTGCAAAACCCGCGTCTGTTACTATTGGACGAGCCGACCGAGGGCCTGGCGCCGGTGGTGGTGGACGAAATTCGCCGCTGCCTCGCCGGGCTCAAAACCGCCGGCCCGGCAATCCTGCTGGTGGAGCAGAACCACTCTTTCGCCGCCGCCCTCGCCGATCAAATTTACGTGCTGGGCAAGGGCGAAATCCGCTGGCACGGCGCGCCGGCCGAGTTGCGCGCTGATGTGGTCGGCGCGTGGCTGGGAGTGCACGATGTCTGAGATTAATTTGCAACAACTGCAAACCTGGGTTGGCAAAACGCAAACCGCGGCCGATGTGATTGCGCCCGCGCCGGCGCGTAAGTTGCACGCCGCGCTTGATTCTGATTTGCCCATGCCCGAAACCGGCGCGGCGCTGCCGTTGTTGTGGCACTGGCTGTATTTTCACCAGCACACGCCCACCGCCGAATTGTCCGCCGACGGCCATGCAAAACGCGGCGGATTTTTGCCGCCGGTGCCGCTGCCCGGGCGCATGTGGGCCGGCGGCCGGCTGCGTTTTTTTCATCCGCTTTGCATCGGCGATGAAGTGAATCTGGAATCCAAAATCGCCGCCGTCCGGCACAAACAGGGCCGCAGCGGCGCGCTGGTCTTTGTCACCGTCACCCACCGCTACGTTTGCGGCGGCCGCTGCGCGCTGGAGGAGGAATGCGACCTGGTCTACCGCAACCCCGCCGCGGCGCCCAAACCAGCCTCCGCCCCGGCCGCCGCCAGCCCCCAGTGGCGCCGCACCCGCCGCCCCGGCCCGGTGCTGCTGTTCCGCTACTCCGCCCTCACCTTCAACAGCCACCGCATCCACTACGACCGCGGCTACTGCGCGGCCGAGGGCTACCCCGGCCTGGTTGTCCACGGTCCGCTCATCGCCACGTTGCTGATGCACGACTTCACCCGCCGCGCGCCGCGGCAAACCGTTCGCCACTGCACCTACCGCGCCCTGCGGCCGGCCTTTGACGGCGCGCCGCTGGAAACCGCCGGGCGCGTTGCGAATGGCCGGGGGGAACTGTGGGCGGTGGGTGAGGGCGGCGGGGTGGTGATGGAGATGGGGTTGGGGCTTGGGTGACGGCCGCGCCGTTGCGCTACAATACCGCTACCCGCCCATGTCTTCCGCCGCAGCCTACCTGAAAAAGATCGCCGCCGTTTATGCCAGCGGCGATGCCACCGAATTAACCTACCGTCCCGCCTTGCAGGCGCTTCTGGAGCAGGCCGGCGGCGGCGCCGTCACCGCCGTCCACGAGCCCAGGCGGACCGAGTGCGGCGCGCCGGATTTTATTGTGCTGAGAAACGGCGCCCCCATCGGCCATGTGGAGTGCAAGGGTATTGGCGCCAATCTGGGCCGGGCGGCCCGGAGTGAGCAGTTGCGCCGTTATCTGGATGCGCTGCCGAATCTGCTGCTCACCGATTACCTTTCTTTTCGCTGGTATCACGATGGCAGCCTGCGCCTGGAGGCGCATCTTGCGCGCTGCGCCGCCGATGGAAAATTGCGCGGGGAGAAAAACGGCGCCGCGGAACTTGAAAAATTACTCGGTGAATTTTTCAGCGCCGACGCCCTCACCGCCGCCGCCGCCACCGAACTTGCCGGGCGCATGGCGGCCCAGGCGCGGCTTTTGTATGGCGGCATCGTGCGCATATTGCAGGGCGATGAAAAACAGCACGGCAACCTGGGCGGGCTGCTGGACGATTACCGCAAGGCGTTGATTCCGCAGTTGTCGGTGGAGCAGTTTGCCGATATGCAGGCGCAAACCGCCGCATATGGCTTGTTCGCCGCCCGCTGCCGCCACCGGCCTGAGGCCGGCCGTTTCGCCCGCAAGGACGCGGTCTTTATTGAAACCAACCCTTTTCTGCACGAGGTTTTTGTGCGCATCGCCGGCCCCAAAATGGACGGGCGCATTTCGTGGATTGCCGACAATCTTGCCGAGTTGCTGGGCCGCGCCGATATGCGCTCGGTGCTGGAAGATTTTGGCGGCGGCGACCGTGAACAGGACCCGGTGATTCATTTTTACGAAAATTTTCTCAAGGCATATGACCCGAAATTGCGCGAAATGCGCGGCGTGTATTACACCCCGGCGCCGGTGGTTTCGTGGATAGTCCGCAGCATTGATTTTTTGCTGCGCGAGAAATTTAATCTTGCCGACGGCCTGGCCGACGCCGGCAGATTCGGTTTTTGCCCCGGGCCCGGGGCCGAAACGGAAGAGGCGCACCGGGTTCTTATTCTGGATCCGGCCGCCGGCACCGGCACTTTTTTATGCGGGGTGATTGACCGCGTTTACCGCACCGTGTGCGACCAGGGGGTCGGGAATGGCTGGTCGGATTATGTGCGCGAGCATCTGCTGCCGCGCCTGTTTGGCTTTGAGTTTCTGATGGCGCCGTACGCCATCTGCTATCTGAAAATGGAAATGAAACTGGCTGAAACCGGCATTGACGCGGCCGCCGCGGTCAAAGACCGCCGCCTCAATGTTTACCTGACCAACACCCTGGAAAAATCCGAGGAGACGGTGGCCGGGCCGGTGTTTGCCCATGAAATTGTGCGCGAGGCCAATGAGGCGCACGCCGTCAAACAGAAAAAGCCGGTGATGGTGGTGCTCGGCAATCCTCCGTATTCGGGGCATACCGCAAACAAGGGGGAGTGGATTAAAAAACTGCTCCACGGCAGTGACGATGGGCGCGCGGTCGCCGATTATTTTTCCGTGGATGGCGCGCCCCTCGGCGAGCGCAACCCGAAATGGCTGAATGACGATTATGTGCGGTTTATGCGCTTCGCCCACTGGCGCATTGCGCAGACCGGTGAGGGCGTCCTCGGCTTCATCACCAACCACGCCTGGATTGACAACCCGACTTTTCGCGGCATGCGGCAGAGTTTGCTCGAGGACTTTGACGAAATTTACATTCTGGATCTGCACGGCAACAGCAGAAAAAAAGAACGCGCCCCGGACGGCGGCAAGGATGAAAACGTGCTTGACATTCAGCAGGGCGTCGCCGTCGGGCTGTTTATCAAACGCCGTGGCGGAGATGGCGTCAGGCCGGCCCGGGTTTTTCACGCCGACCTGTGGGGCCGGCGCAGGGAGAAGTTCGGCCTGCTGGAGGACAGTGATGTCGACAGCACGGCGTGGTCGGAGCTCGCGCCCGATGCGCCCGATTACCTTTTTGTTTCCCGCGATGTGTCGCTTGCGGAGGAGTATGAAAAGGGCTGGAAAGTGACGGAAATTTTTCCCCACGGTGGAGTGGGAATAACCACCGCACGCGACCGCATGGCGGTTGATTTTGTGCGGGCCCCTTTGCTGGGCCGGGCCTCCATGTTTCGCGACTCCAGGGAGTCGGACCGGGATTTGTGTGACAGTCTCCAAATTCCAATGAAGAAAGGGTGGGACGTTGCAAAAGCCCGGCAAATTCTTCAAGAGGAGGAGCGCCTCGGTGACTTTGTCAACCCTGTTCTTTACCGGCCTTTTGACCGGCGTTTGATTTTTTATCATGACGCTCTTGTCTGGAGGACAGTGAAGAAAGTCATGTGCCACATGCTGGCCGGGAAAAACATCGGGCTCTGCATTGGCCGTGCCGGCCATGTGGTTGGGTCGGAAGAGTGGAACCTTGTTCACATCGCCGATTCGCCCACCGACATCAACTTATTCAGGCGCGGTGGAAATTACCTGTGCCCGCTTTACCTCTACCCGGAAAACGGCAGCCCCAACGGCAGTCTGGACAACAGCCGCAAACTCAACATCGCGCCGAAGTTTATGGCCGCGGTGGAGGAAGCCCTCGGCGCAAAACCGCGGCCTGAGGAGGTGTTCCACTACATTTACGCTGTTCTCCACAGCCCCGAATACCGCCGCCGGTACCGCGATTTTCTGAAAATGGATTTTCCCCGCATTCCCCTGCCGGGCAATGCCGCGCTGTTTCGCCAACTTGCCGCCGAGGGTGAAACTTTGGCCCGCCACCACCTCATGCGGGACACCGGCGCGCGCGCGGACAAGCCCCGGTTTACCGGCAAAGGCGGCTGCATGGTGGAAAAAGTCCGCTATGCCGGCAACAAAGTCCACATTAACGACCGGCAATGCTACTCGCCGGTCGCGGAGCCGATTTGGAATCACGTCATCGGCGGCTACCGCCCCGCCCAGAAGTGGCTGCAGGACCGCAAAGGGAGGGAACTGAAATACGAAGACATCCTCCATTACATGGACATCTGCGCGGTGCTCGCCGAAACTCTTCGCGCAATGCGGAGAATTGACCAAGCCGCTGCCAAACACGGCGGCTGGGGCG
>JAPPPZ010000049.1:0-15540 GCA_028817275.1 Gammaproteobacteria bacterium | reverse complement strand
GTAGAAAATGTGGTACCGAGGAGAGGACTTGAACCTCCACGGGGTTGCCCCCACTAGCACCTGAAGCTAGCGCGTCTACCAGTTCCGCCACCTCGGCCTGCGGGGGATTTTACTTTTGGCGTGGTTGGTTGTCAATGTGAAAGCGATTCCAAACAGCACTCCCAAACATCCCGCCACCGGCCGGTTGCCGGTGGTGGAGGGGCGGGTGGTGGCCAACCGGCGCGGCTACGGTTTTGTCACCGCCGCCGGCCTGGCCGAGGATGTATACCTGCCGCGCTCGCAGATGGGCGGGCTGATGAACGGCGACGAGGTCAGGGTGGCGGCGCGCGCCATGCCCGGCGGCCGCACCGAGGGGCGGGTGCTGGAAGTCACCCGCCGCGCATGCAAGTCGGTGGTCGGGCGGATGTTTCGTGAGAGCCGCCGCAACTTTGTCGCGCCGCGCGACCCGCGCACCGGCGATATCCTGCTGCCGGGCCGCGCCGCCGGCAAGGCCGCCGCCGGCGACTGGGTGGTGTGCGAACTCACCCGCTACCCCGACCGTTACCGCGCCGCCGAAGGCCGTGTGCTGCGCATTCTCGGCGGCAAAGAGACGGTGGAAGTGCTGAGCGAGGCCGCGGTGGTTGAGGCCGGCATCCCCGCCGCCTGGCCCGGCGCGGTTAAAAAGGAGTTGCGCGGAGTGGAGGATGTTGCGCGCGCCGCCGCCGGTGAAGACGGGCGCAAGGATTTGCGCGAACTTCCTTTCGTCACCATTGACGGTGAACACGCGCGCGATTTTGACGACGCCGTTTGCGCGCGCCGGGCCGGCGGCGAGCACCGCCTGCTGGTCGCCATTGCCGATGTGTCGGTTTTTGTCGCGGCCGGCGGCGCGCTGGATGCGGAAGCGCGCAACCGCGGCAACTCGGTGTACTTTCCGCGCCGCGTGGTTCCCATGCTGCCGGAGGCGCTGAGCAATGATTTGTGTTCACTGCGCCCCGGTGAAGACCGGCTGGCGCTGGTGTGCGACATGCGGGTGGCGCGCCGGGGCGCGGTGCGCGGTTTTGATTTTTACCCGGCGCTGATTCGCTCCCGCGCCCGGCTGACTTACGAACAGGTTTTTTCCCGCCTCGCCGGCGGCCGCGGCCTGCCGCCGGATTTGCACCGTCCGCTGGCCGAATTGAACGCGGTTTTTGAATCGCTGAGCGCGGCGCGGCGCCGGCGCGGCGCGCTGGACCTGGATATTCCCGAGGCTGAGTTTGAATTTGACGGCGCCGGCATGGTGAGCGCGGTGCGCGCCGCCAAACGCAATGCCGCCCACCGCCTGATAGAGGAGTGCATGCTCGCCGCCAATTGCTGTGCCGCTGAGTTTCTCAGCAAGCGCGCGGCCGGCGCGGTTTACCGTGTGCACGACGCGCCGGCGGCGGACAAACTGGATGAATTGCGCCGCTTTCTTGCCGGCCTCGGCCTCACCCTGGGCGGCGGTGCGGTGCCGGCGGCCGGCGATTTTTCCGCCGCGCTCAGCGGCCCGCAACTCAGCGCCCGGCAGCGTTTTTGTGTGCAGACGGTGATGCTGCGCTCCCTCGCCCAGGCGCGCTACAGCGGCGAAAATGTGGGCCACTTCGCGCTCAACTACGCCGCCTACACCCACTTCACTTCGCCCATCCGCCGCTACCCCGACCTGCTGGTGCACCGTTTAATTAAATCTTTGCTGCGCGAAAAAAATATCGCCGTCGACGCCAAAGCCCTGGCCGCCGCTGCCGGGCACTGTTCCATGACCGAGCGCCGCGCCGATGAGGCGGCGCGCGATGTCGCGCGCCGTCTCAAAGTGCGCTACATGGAAAACGCCGTGGGCCGCCGCTTCTTCGGCGTCGTCACCGGCGTCACCAACTTCGGTTTGTTTGTGGAACTGGAGGACATTCTGGTTTCCGGTCTTTTGCACATCGCCGAACTCGATGGCCGCCACCATTTTGACGAGCGGCATCTGCAGTTGCGCGGCGCCGGCGGTGCGCGGTGCTTTAGCCTCGGCGACCGCCTTGAAGTGGAAGTGGCGCGGGTCGCCGTTGACGAGGCGAAGATTGATTTCATTTTGGCGCGCGGCGGCGGTGAAAAAACCAAAACCAAAATCCGCCGCCAACGGCGCAAGTGACGGTGAAGCCGCGCGCCAAACAAAAGCCGGCCGCCGTTTGCGGTTTCCACGCCGTCACCGCCGTGCTGCACCGGACGCCGCGCGCGGTGCGCGCCGTGCTGGTGGACCATGCGCGCCGCGACCGGCGCATGGCCGAACTGCAGCAGGCGGCGCGCCGCGCCGGGGCCGAATTGCGCCGGGTGGACTTTGCCGAGTTGGATGCGGCGGCCGGCGGCGCCCGCCACCAGGGGGTGGTGGCGCTGACCGCGGCGCCGGCGGCGCGCGGCGGCCGTGAACTGCTGTGCCATGTGGCCGGTCTGGCGCACGCGCCGCTGGTGCTGGCGCTGGACGGGGTGCAGGATCCGCACAACCTCGGCGCCTGTTTGCGCACCGCCGATGCGGCCGGGGTGGACGCCGTGGTGCTGCCGGCGGCGCGCGCCTGCGGGCTGACGCCGGCGGCGGCGCGCGCGGCGTCGGGAGCGGCGGTGGCGGTGTTCCGGGTGGCCAACCTGCCGCGTGCATTGCGCCAACTGAAGGACGCCGGGCTGTGGGTGGTGGGCGCGGCCGGCGATGCCGAACTCAGTCTCCACGATGCCGACCTCGGCGGTCCGCTGGCGCTGGTGCTGGGCGGCGAGGCGCGCGGCATGCGGCCGCTGGTGGCGCGCTGCTGTGACTCCACCGTGCGCATTCCCATGCGCGGCACGGTGTCCAGTTTGAATGTGTCGGTGGCGGCCGGCGTGGCGCTGTTTGAAGTTCTGCGGCGGCGGGGGTGAGGGGGGAAGTGCCGGTGCGGACGTCGAAAATGGCGGCTCAGACCAGGGTGCCGCCGCAACTGCTGCCGGCGCCGGCGGTGCAGCCGAGACAGTGGGCGCCGACGGCGATGCGCTTGCCTTCCAGGTCGGCGGCGCTGAGCTCCCACAGGTGGGCGCCGCCGGCGCCGTTGACCGGGGCGTTGATTTCCAGCATTTGGTTGAAGTCGCAGTCGTACACGCGGCCGAGCCAGTCCACGCTGAGCAGGTGGCGGCACATCAGGCCGGCGACGGTGTCGGGGTTGAAGTTGTCGGCGAGCAGGCGCAGGTAGCCGTCGTATTCGCCGCGCCGCCGCAGGTAGTGGGCGAAGCGGTTCACCGGCAGGTTGGCCAGCGCGAGGAGGCGGTTGAAGGTGATGCCGAAGTCGGCGCCGAGCCGGGTTTTGTAGTCGGCCTCCAGGCCGGCCTGCGGCGGCGGCAGAGTCGGGCCCTGCGGGTTGTAAACCAAATCAAGGGTGAGGGCGGGGTCTTTGCCGTAGCCGGCGGCGTTCAGTTGGCGCAGCGCGGCGATGCTTTTTTCAAACACACCGCCGCCGCGCTGGGCGTCGACATTTTCCCGCGAGTAGCACGGCAGTGAGCACACCAGTTGAATTTTGCGCGCCGCGTACCATTCGGCCAGGTCTTCCTGGCCCGGCTCCAGCAGCACGGTTAAATTGCAGCGCGACGTCACCGCCGTGCAGAACGAAACAATCTCGTCCACGAAGCGGCGGAAGTGCGGATTCAACTCCGGCGCGCCGCCGGTGATGTCGGCGCGCTCAATGCTGTTGGCGCGCATCCAGCGCAGAATTTTTTCCATGGTTTCCCAGGTCATGATTTCGGTGCGGTTGGGGCCGGCATCGACGTGGCAGTGGTTGCAGGCCTGGTTGCACAGTTTGCCGAGGTTGATTTGCAATTCGCTGAGTGCGGCGCGGCGCAGCGCGGGCAGGTTGTGGCCGCGCATGGCGTTGGTGAACATGCGCGCCTCGCCCGGCGCCGGGTTGGCGGCGCCGACTTTGGTTGGGATGGCGGCGGCGGACATTACAGCGCGCTGGTTTTGATATAGCGGCGGCGGATGAAATGGTCCACGGAAATTTTCCCCGGGCCGTACAGAATGGGGAACAGCAGCATCAGCCCCCACAGTTGGTGGTTCATCAAGTCCACCGGGCGCACCTCGGGCAGGGAGATGAGCGCGACGATGTTGAAAACAAACAGCGCCGCCGCGGCCAGCCGCCCGCCAAGCCCCAGGGCCAGCAACACCGGCAGAATTAATTCGGCGCCAGTGCCGAGGTAGGCGGCAAACACCGGCGGCAGCAGCGGCACCTGGTAGCACCAGTCGCACTCGCCGGAGAACAGTTGCAGGGTGCTGTCCCAACTGCGGATTTTTGTCAGGCCCGATTTCCAGAACACATTGGCCACCCACAAGCGCAGCAGAAGATCCGCCGCCGGCGCGAACAGGGCGAGGAAGCGGGTGGTGGTTTTGGTGAAGTCTGCGATGCGTCTCAGTTTCATGACGAGCCTCCGGTGTGAAAAATATAGGCGGCCGCACTGCCGGGCGCGGCGGCCGGCGCGCGCACTTCGGTTAACATACCCTCGCGCACCATGCGGGTCAAACTGGGGCCGAGGTCAAACCCGGCGTCAGCGGCCAGCCCGGCATCCGCCGCTTCGCCCAGCGTCCGTCCGGCGGCGACCGCGCTGAGAAAAGCAAACTCGGCCGCCGCCAGCGGAATAAAAACAATGTCGCCGCGCCGCATCACCAGCAGGCGGCAGCCGCCGCTGTCCAAATCAACCTCGCCGGGGTTTTTCTGAAACTGCAAATCCCAAATCGCCGCCAGCGGAAAGCGCGAGCGAATCAGGCGGCTGGCCGGGTTCAGCGCAAAGCGCAGGGCGGCGTAATCTTCGGGGTCGGCGCGGCGCAATGCGCCAAGGTCGACCCGGCCGGCGTCTTCGGCAAGAAAAACCTGGTGGCAAATCCAGCCGAGTTGCGCCACATCCGGCAGGTATTCCAGATGCGCGCAGGGCGGGAAAGTTTTGACAAAAGCCGGGAAATTTTCGCCGAAACGGTTCAAGTCGCCGGAGGTGGAGGCGCGCTCCTGAATGTAGGCATCGGCGCAGCCGCGAAAAAATTCCTCGCCCACCAGCGCCTCCACCGTGCGGTAAATGTTGCGCAGGGTGGAGCGCAGGTTGGCGCGCATGTTGTTGCGGTAGATTTGCAGGCGGCGCGCGCCGCCGAGGCCGTTGGCGACGATTGCCGGGGCGGCTGCCGGCGCGCTGTCCGGCGCCCTCAGGTGCGCGGCAAAGCGGCGCTGCAGTTCACGCAGCCCGGGCATGGTGCTGTTCAAGCATGGATTGCGCGGCGGCCGCCTCGCCGAGCAGGACCGCCAGCGGCGGCAGGTCGGCGTCCCACTCAATCAGCGTCGGCGTGGCGCCGTGGTGCGCCAGCGCGTGGCCGTACAAACGCCACACATCGTCCGACACTTCGCGGTTGTGGGTGTCGATGCGCACTTCGGTTGCGCCGAAGTTTTTCACGCTGTGGCCGGCGAGGTGCATCTCGCCCACGTGGCGGGTGTCGATGCGCTCCAGATATTGAAACGGGTCAAAACCGTGGTTGCGCGCGTTCACAAAAACGTTGTTCACATCCAGCAGAATGCCGCAGCCGGATTTTTGCGCGACGCTGTTGATGAACTCCCATTCGGGGATTTCGGATTCTTCGTATTGCAGGTAGGTGGAGGCGTTTTCCAGCAGGATTTTGCAGCCTAATGTGTGCTGCACAAAGTCCACCTGCTCCACCAGATGCCGCAGCGATTCCCCGGTGTAGGGCAGCGGCAGCAGGTCGTTGATGAATTCACCGTCAATGGAACTCCACGAAAGGTGCTCCGACACCAGGCCGGGGCTGTATTCGCCGATTAATTCTTTCAGCCGCGCCAAGTGCGCCGCATCCGGCCGGTCGGCGGAGCCGATGGACATGCCGACGCCGTGAAAACTGAGCGGGTAATGCCGGCGGAGCCTGGCAAGGTAATGGTGCGGCGCGCCGCCGGCGCCGAAATAATTTTCGCTGTGCACCTCAAGCCAGCCCACCGCCGGCAGTTCGGCGCACAGGTCGCGGTAGTGTTCAGCGCGCAAGCCAATCCCGGCCGCGGCCGGGATTGGAGCATCCTTAAACGCGGAAACTTGCGCGGGCATCAGGTGGAGGTTTTGGAACCGCCCACCAGTTTGTCGCACAGCCCCTTGGGCACCGAAACCCAGGCGTCCTTCTGGCCGTCGGTGTGGGAAGTGCCGGCGCAGGAACTGTTGGAGGTCTGGCAGTCGTTCTGCCCGGCCTTGACCACGCCGTAGCACTTTTCCGTATTGGCCGAGGCGGTCGTTGCCGACGCGCCCAGAATAAGCAGCCCGGAAACCGCACTGGTGATGATGATTTTGGAAGTTTTCATGGGATGTCTCCTCTCAGGATTAAGTGAATGAAAGTTGCCGCCATTATAGCACGGCAGGGTTATGACAGGGGCGGGCGCGGGGAGTTCCCGGCCCGGCGCGCAAACCGCCGCCATTGCGGCTCCCACCCTCACCCTTCCTTCCCCTCAAACAGGCACAAATCCCGCACCGTGCACTGGCCGCATTTTGGTTTGCGGGCGGTGCAGGTGTAGCGGCCGTGGAGGATGAGCCAGTGGTGGGCGTGCTGCTGGTATCGGCGCGGCACTGCGGCGAGCAGGGTTTGCTCCACGGCCAGCGGGGTGCGGCCGGGGGCGAGGCCGGTGCGGTTGCAGACGCGGAAGATGTGGGTGTCCACGGCGATGGTGGCGTGGCCGAAGGCGGTGTTCAGAATCACGTTGGCGGTTTTGCGGCCGACGCCGGGCAGGGCTTGCAAGGCCGCGCGGTTGTCGGGAACTTCACCGCCGTGCCGCTTTATCAGCAGGTCGCAGGTGCTGAGAATGTTTTTCGCCTTGGTGTTGTAGAGGCCGATGGACTGGATGTGCTTTTTCAGTTTTGCCGCGCCGAGTTTTTTTATTGCCGCCGGTGTGCTGGCGGCCTTGAACAGGGCGGCGGTGGCCTTGTTCACCGAAACATCGGTGGCCTGCGCCGACAGGACCACCGCCACCAGCAACTCAAACGGCGAGCGGTAGCGCAATTCGGTGCGCGGTTCGGGAATAATTCTTTTCAGCCGCCGAAAAAATTCGCGGCGTTGTGCAACGTTCAGACGCGATTCGGCGCGTACGTTTTTAGCGGTTTTCTTTTTTGCCGGCATTCTTATAAGTCAGCCCGCCGCGCCCGCACCCGCGCCACGGCGGCGGAAATTTGTTCACGTATGCGCATGGCGGACAGCGGCATTTTGTTTTTGTCGCGGCGCTGCTGCAGCCGCCGGTCGCGTGCTTGTTTGTATGCGCGAAAATTTTCGGCTTCCGCCATGCTGTAGTCGCGCCACGGTCCGCCTTCACCGGCCGCCGCCGGCCGCAGTTCAATGCAGTCCATGGGGCACGGCGGCAGGCACAAGCCGCAGCCGGTGCACCGCGCGGCAATCACGCTGTGCATGGTTTTGGCGGCGCCCACAATGGCGTCGGTGGGGCAGGCCGGCGTGCACAGCGCGCAGCCGATGCACTCGGCTTCCACAATGCGCGCGACTGAGCGCGGCATCGGCGCCGGCACGCCCGCCGCCAATGGCTTGGCCGGCGCGCGCAATGCTTTGGCCAGCAGTTGCACCGTCACTTCGCCGCCCGGCGGGCAGCGGTTCAAGTCGGCGCGGCCGGCGGCCATGGCTTCGGCGTAGTCGCGGCAGGACGGGTAGCCGCAGGCGGTGCACTGGGTTTGCGGCAGGCAGCGGTCGAGGTCGGCGGCGGCCGGGCGGCCGGCGGCGGCGGTCATTTCACCCGGCTGCCCGGCGGCGCGCCGGCATCGGCGGACAGCAGCCAGATGTCACCGCCGCCCGGCCCGGCCGCCAGCACCATGCCCTCGGAAACGCCGAACCGCATCTTGCGCGGCGCCAGGTTGGCCGCCACCACGGTGAGTCGGCCCTCCAAATCGGCGGGCGCATATGCCGACTTGATGCCGGCGAACACGGTGCGCGTTTCAAAGCCGAGGTCGACGGTGAGCCGCAGCAGTTTGTCGGCGCCCTCCACGGCTTCCGCCTTGAGGATGTGCGCCACTCGCAGGTCCACTTTGGTGAACTCGTCCATGCCGATGGCGGCGGCCAATGGTTCATGGGCGGAAGCGGTGGTTGCAGTGCCGGAAGCGGCGCCGGGAGCGGCGGCGGCGTCCCGGGAATCGTTCACAATGTTGCACACTTGGCGGTGGTCGATGCGCGCAAGCAGCGGGGTGAAGGGCGCGATCCCATGGTTCAACAGCGGAGTCTGCAAATCGCCCCAGCCGCCGGCCGCACTTAAATTGACGCGCAGAAAATCCCCGGCGCGCTGTGCCAGCGCCGGCGTCACCGGCGCCAGAAACCCGGCCAGGATGCGGAACATGTTCAGCGACTGTGTGCACACCGCAAGCAGTTTTTCGCGCGCGCCGCCCCCGCCCTCACCCTCGCCAATGGCGCCGGCCAACTCCCACGGACGCGCCGCGCTCCAGTAGCGGTTGGCGCGGTCGGCCAGGTCCATGATGACCCTCACCGCCCGGCTGTAGCGGCGTTGCTCAAAATGCTCGGCGACGGTGCCGGCGGCGGCGGTGAACTCGGTGAACAACGTTTCATCGTCCAACTTGCCGCCGAGTTTGCCGCCGAAGTTCTGGTGCACAAAACCGGCGCTGCGGCTTGCGATGTTGACCACTTTGCCCACCAGGTCGGAATTCACGCGGCGCACGAAGTCCTCCAGATTGAGGTCCAGATCCTCCACGCGGTGGTTGAGTTTGGCCGCGAAGTAATAGCGCAAATAATCCGGCGCGAGGTGGTTCAGGTAGGTGCGCGCCATGATGAAAGTGCCGCGGCTCTTGGACATTTTCTGCCCGTCCACGGTGAGAAAACCGTGGGCGAACAGCGCGCTGGGTTTGCGGTAGTTGGCGCCGTGCAGCATGGCCGGCCAGAACAGCGCGTGAAAATAAAGAATGTCCTTGCCGATGAAGTGGTACAACTCGGCCTCGCTGCCGGCGCGCCAGAACTCGTCAAAGTCCAGCCCCTTTTTGTCGCACAGGTTTTTGAAACTGGCCATGTAGCCGATGGGCGCGTCCAGCCACACATAAAAATATTTGCCGCTCTCGCCGGGGATGGTGAAGCCGAAGTAGGGCGCGTCGCGCGAGATGTCCCAGTCGCGCAGGCCGTCGGCGAACCATTCGGAGACTTTGTTGCGCGCGTCCTCCTGCAAGTGGCCGCCGCCCACCCACTCCTTGAGAAATTCGGAAAAATTACTGAGGCGGAAAAAATAATGCTCGGAAGATTTCAGCACCGGCGCGCTGCCGGAAATCACCGACACCGGGTTGCGCAATTCGGCCGGGGTGTAGGTGCTGCCGCAGTTTTCGCAATTGTCGCCGTACTGCTCGGCGGCGCCGCAGCGCGGACACTCGCCCTTGATGAAACGGTCGGGCAGAAAGATTTTTTCCACCGCATCGTAAGACTGTTCAATCTCGCGCCGTGCGATGTGCCCGCCGTCCTGCAATGCCGCGAAAATGCCCTCGGCGATGGCGCGGTTTTCCCCGGAGTGGGTGGAGTGGTAGTTGTCGAAGGAAATGCCGAAGTCGCGGTAGTCGTCGCGGTGCTCTTTTTCCATGCGCGCAATTAACGCCTCCGGCGTGACGCCGTCGTCGCGCGCGCGCAGCATGATGGGCGTGCCGTGGGCGTCGTCGGCGCACACATGGTAAATCTCGTGGCCGCGCAGCCGCTGGAAGCGCGCCCAAATGTCGCTCTGGATGTATTCCAGCATGTGGCCGATGTGCAGCGGCCCGTTGGCGTAGGGCAGGGCGCTGGTGACGAGAATTTTTCGCGGTTGTTTTTTTTGCGGCCTGGCGGTCATGTGCGGCGGCCCGGGGAATGCGCGGGGCGGCGTGGTATAATGCCGTTTTTTCACTTGAAAGTGAACTCCAATGACCGCCGTCACCGCCCGCCAAATTCAGCAAAGCGTGGAATCCATCGCCGACCCCCACAGCGGCGCCGCCATCGGCGCGGCCAAAGCGGTGCGCGGCGTGTCGCTGGACAACGGCGCGCTGCGGGTGGACATCGCCCTCGGCTACCCGGCGCGCTCGTGGCACCCGGCCCTCACCGACCAGGTGAAGGCGCGCATCGGCGAACTGGACGCCGCCCTGGCCGCCGCCGCCGAGGTCACCGTCACCACCAAGGTCAGCACCCACTCGGTGCAAAAAGGCGCCAAGCCCCTGCGCGGCGTCAAGAACATCATCGCCGTCGCCTCCGGCAAGGGCGGCGTTGGCAAGTCCACGGTGGCGGCCAACCTGGCCCTCGCGCTGTCCACCGAAGGCGCCCGCGCCGGCATTCTGGACGCCGACATCTACGGCCCCAGCCAGCCGCGCATGATGGGCGTGAACCAGAAGCCGCAGTCCAAAGACGGACGCAGCATGGAGCCGGTGCCGAGCCACGGTTTGCAAACCATGTCCATCGGTTTTCTCATTGACGAGGAGACGCCCATGATCTGGCGCGGGCCGATGGTGACCCAGGCCCTGGAGCAACTGCTCAAGGACACGGCGTGGGACAATCTGGATTACCTGGTCATCGACCTGCCGCCCGGCACCGGCGACATTCAACTGACGCTGGCGCAGAAAGTTCCGGTCACCGGCGCGGTGATTGTCACCACGCCGCAGGACATCGCGCTGCTGGATGCGCGCAAGGCGTACAAAATGTTTGAGAAAGTGGAGATTCCGGTGTTCGGCGTGGTGGAAAACATGAGCGGCTATGTCTGCCCGCAGTGCGGCCATGCCGAGGCGGTGTTCGGCGCCGGCGGCGGGGAGAAGATGGCGCGCGACTACGGCGTTGCATTGCTCGGCAAGGTGCCGCTGGCGATGAGGGTGCGCGAGGACGCCGACGGCGGCCGGCCCACCGTCGCCGCCGACCCGGAACACCCGGTGGCGCGCGCCTACCTCGCCATCGCCAGAACCACCGCCGCGCGACTGGCCGCACAGGGCAAAGATTACAGCGCGGCGTTTCCCGACATCGTGGTGCAAAACACATGAGCGTCAAATCCGACAAATGGATTCGCCGCATGGCGGTGGAGCACGGCATGATCGAGCCGTTTGTGCCGCAGCAAATCAGCGCCACCGATGGCGGGCGCGTGGTTTCTTTCGGCACCTCCAGTTACGGCTACGACATCCGCTGCTCGGAGGAATTTAAAATCTTCACCAACATCAACTCGGCCGTCGTCGACCCCAAGCACTTTGACGAGAACAGTTTTGTCGACTACCGCGGCGAAGTGTGCATCATCCCGCCCAACTCTTTCGCCCTGGCCCGCACCGTGGAATTTTTCCGCATCCCGCGCGATGTCCTGACTGTGTGCCTCGGCAAATCCACCTACGCCCGGTGCGGCATCATCGTCAATGTCACGCCGTTTGAACCGGAGTGGGAAGGCCACGCCACCCTGGAATTTTCCAACACCACGCCATTGCCGGCAAAAGTCTACGCCAACGAAGGCATCGCCCAGGTGGTTTTCTTCCAGAGCGACGAATCCTGCGAAGTCTCCTACAAAGACCGCGCCGGCAAATACCAGGGCCAGCGCGGCGTCACCCTGCCCCGGACCTGAGCCATGCCCGGCAACACCATCGGCAGAAATTTCGCCGTCACCACCTTTGGCGAGAGCCACGGGCCGGCCATTGGCTGTGTGGTGGACGGCTGCCCGCCGGCGCTGGCGTTGGCGGAGGGCGACATTCAGCCCGACCTGGACCGCCGCCGGCCGGGGGCGTCGCGGTTTACCAGCCAGCGGCGCGAGGCCGACCGGGTGCGGATTCTTTCCGGCGTGTTTGAGGGGCGCACCACCGGCGCGCCCATTGCGCTGGTGATTGAAAACGTGGACCAGCGGCCGCGCGACTACGACGCGATTAAAAATTTATTCCGCCCCGGCCACGCCGACTTCACCTACCACAAAAAATACGGCGTCCGCGACCACCGCGGCGGCGGCCGTGCCTCGGCGCGCGAGACCGCGGCGCGGGTTGCGGCCGGCGCCATTGCGCGCAAATATTTAGCCGGGCAATTCGGCGTCCGCATCCGCGGCTGCCTGACCCAACTGGGCGCCATCCACGCCTCGGTGGCCGACTGGGACGAGGTGGACAACAACCCGTTCTTCTGCGCCGACCGCGCCCAGGTGCCGGCCATGGAACAGTTGCTTGACGAGTTGCGCAAGAGCGGCGACTCGGCCGGCGCCCGCCTTCACCTGTGCGCCAGCGGCGCGCCGGCCGGCTGGGGCGAGCCGGTGTTTGACCGCGTGGACGCCGCCATCGCCGCCGCCATGATGAGCATCAACGCGGTCAAGGGCGTGGAGATCGGCGCCGGCTTCGCCAGCGTCGCCCAGCGCGGCAGCGCCCACCGCGACGAGATCACCGTGGACGGTTTCGCCACCAACAACGCTGGCGGCGTGCTCGGCGGCATCACCACCGGCCAGGACATTCTGGTCAGCATCGCCTTCAAGCCCACCTCCAGCATCCGCATCAAGGGCCGCACCGTGGACACCGCCGGCAACCCCGCCGACATCAGCGTCACCGGCCGCCACGACCCGTGCGTCGGCATCCGCGCCATTCCCATCGCCGAGGCCATGCTGGCCCTGGTGCTCACCGACCACGCCCTGCGCCACCGCGCCCAGTGCGGGTGACTCCGCCGCTGCAACCGGCATCCTTAACGTCGCAACCACCGTTTTATGCACTGCAACCACCGTCCCCGCCGTGCTACAATCGCCGCCCCGCTCACCAACCACCGTTTGAACCATGCTCACCGCCATTCGTGACCGCGCCAGCGGCTGGATTGCCTGGTTTATTGTCGGGCTGCTGTGCATTCCTTTCGCTTTCTGGGGCATCAGCGAATATTTCCAGGGCGAGGCCATCGTGGACATCGCCGACATCAACGGCGTTGAGATTGATTACTACGAATACCAGAACATCCTGGCCGAGCGGCGCCGGCAGATGAGCGCGGCCGACCGCGACGCCGATCCGGCATGGTTTGCCAGCCGCGCTTTCAAGCGGCAAGTGGTGGACGAACTGGTGCGCGAGCGGCTCTTGGCCGAGGACGCGCAAGACCACGGCTACCGCATCAGCGACGGGACGCTTGCGCAGTATTTGCGCGAGGCGCCGGACTTTCAGCGCGACAACCAGTTTGACCGTGAACTGTATTTGTCCACGCTGTCCTACGCCGGCCAAAGCGTCGCGCAGTTTGAAGACTTGCAGCGCCGCCGCATCAGCGCGTTTCAGATGGAGCAGGGACTGCACGACAGCGGTTTTGCGCTGGACAGTGAGGTGCGTCGCCTGGCCGCGCTGGAGTTGCAGGAGCGGACGGCGCAGTACATCGTGGTGAAGCCGGAGAAGTTCACCGACGACATCACCGTCACCGATGAGGAAATCAGCGAAGAATACGCCAGCCACCCGGCGCGCTACACCGACCCGGCGCGCATGCGAGTGGAGTACGTGCGGCTCTCGGTGGACGACATCAAAACCGGCGTCGCCCCCGGCGAGGACGACATCCAGGAATACTACGAGCAAAACGAGCGCCGCTATTTAATCCCGGAGCAGCGCGAGGCGAGCCACATTTTAATTGAGGTCGCCGATGACGCTGAAACTGAAGGTGACGGTGACGAAACTGACGGTGAAGGTGACGACGCCGACGCCGCCGCGCTGAAAAAGGCTGAGGATCTTCTCGCCCGCATCCGTGACGGCGAGGACTTCGCCGCCCTGGCCATGGAACATTCCGCCGATCCGGGTTCCGCGCAAAACGGCGGCGACCTCGGCGTGATTGAGCGCGGCGTGATGGTGCCGCCGTTTGAGGAGGCGGTTTTTGCCATGACCGAAGAGGGCGAGTTGCGCGGGCCGGTGAAGACCCAGTTCGGCTACCACATCATCCGCCTGACCCGCCTGGCGCCGGAGCAGCGGCAGGAGTTGGACGAGGAGGTGCGCGATGAGATTGCCGAAACTTTGGCCCTGCAGTTGGCGGATGAATTATTCGCCGGGCAGGCCGACATCCTGCGCAACATAGTTTACGAGCAGCCCGATTCCCTGGCCCCGGCGGCCGAGGAGTTGGGGCTGGAGGTCGCCGAGTCGGAATGGTTTGACGAAACCGGCGGTGACGGCATCGCCGCATATGCCAAAGTGCGCGAGGCGGCTTTCGGCGACGAGGTGCTGCAGCAGGAGTTGAACAGCGAGGCGGTGGAGTTGGATTTGAACACGCTGGTTGCATTGCGCAAACTGGACCACGCCCCGCGCCAGTTGCGCGACGAGGAATCGGTGCGCGAAGAAATCCGCGAGCGCCTGACCCGCAATCGTGCCCGCCAACTGGCCCGTGAACGCGGCTTGGCTGCCTTGGAAACCTTGCGCGCCGCCGAGGGTGAGGGTGAAGGTGAAGTTGAAAGTGAGGGCGAAGCCGATGCCTGGACCGCATTGGCCGAAGAGTTGGAGCAAACCATCACCGACCTGCCCGCCCGCCGCGATGGCGGCACGCCTGAGCAGCAAGAAATTTTATACGAAGTTTTCACCGCCGCCCGCCCGGGCCCCGCTGATGGCGCCAAAGTTTACGGCGGCCTCACCCTTGCCGATGGCGGCTACGCCATTTTTGCGCTGAGCGAAGTCACCGACGCCGACCCCGACAGCGACGAGGGCAAACAAGCGCAAAACCGCATCCGCTTCGCCCTCCGCCGCCGCCACGGTGAGGAGTATTACCTCAACCTGGTGGAAGGCCTGCGCCAGCGTGCCGAGGTGCGGGTTTATGGCGGTAATTTGTGACGCCCTCACCCCCCCACCGCCCTCCGCACCGTCAGTTTCGCACTCCAGACCGTCGTTTTCGGCTTGACGCCAGCGGCGGGTGGGTATATTTCGTCTAACCAGAGGAGGCATAACCATGTTGAAATCATTCGCCGCCGGCATCGGCGTTCTTTCCGCTATCGCCGCTTACGTCAAACTGCGCAAGTCCAAAAAGCGCGAAAAAGACCTCAAAAAGAAAGAGGAGGAACTCAACGAGCGCATTCGCCGCATGAACGAAATGCATCCGGGCATTGGAACCTACCTCAATGACTTCTTTCAAGCCATTCTCCGGGGATTCCGAGAAAGTTCTTGGTCTGGCCTGCGGGAAGTCACGAAAAAATGCGGCTCAGGTGGCTACGGGTCAGGTGCGAAAAGATTTCAATTCTATGCGCGTATGGCCATCTTCCCCATTTTACTTGCCCTCGGTATCCCGCTTGTCGC
The DNA here is from genome assembly GCA_028817275.1 of Gammaproteobacteria bacterium. Taxonomy (GTDB): domain Bacteria; phylum Pseudomonadota; class Gammaproteobacteria; order Arenicellales; family Spongiicolonaceae; genus Spongiicolonus; species Spongiicolonus versatilis. The sequence goes on along the minus strand of JAPPPZ010000049.1, from coordinate 357 downwards.
CTGATAATAACGCAACAGACCGAAGTCCTTGTGCAAAAATATTAAACATTCGGTGACATAAACTCACCACTGAATCTCCCCGCCGCCGAGTTCACTTCTTGCTCGGTGGCGGTTTTTTTCCATCGCCCGCCCCCGGCGCCGTCATTTTGGGGTTGACACTGCATAATGCCAGAAGCATTCTGGACTCTTGGTGTGCGGAAAAAAGGAAGCCGACATGCTGATACAGCACATCGGCTTCCGGGTGTGCGGGTTCTACCATGTGGCTTCATTTGGCGTTGCCGGCGGCGGTATAATCCGGGCCAGGCATGGGCTTTCTCCACGACACCCGGGGCGTTGATGTGGCCGCTTTGCGGCGGT
>JAPPPZ010000038.1:5496-29645 GCA_028817275.1 Gammaproteobacteria bacterium | reverse complement strand
GAAGCCGCGGACTACGGCTGAGCCGCCGGCCGCCCTCACCTTTCCAAAAAAATTTCCCACTCCTCCGAAAAATAAAACTCGTCGCAGTTCTTCTCCTCCCCGCCGCGGTCCACCACCAGAAAATCCGACTCCGCATCCAGTGCGAGCAGGTAGTGGTGCCACACCCCGCGGTGGTAGTTCACGCCCTGGTCGCCGGCGGCGCGGAAGAATTGCAGGTCGCCGGGGTGGATGGTTTCACCGGGCGGCGCGACCAGCACCAGATAGGGCGCGCCGCGCAGGGGGTGGAAGGCCTGGCTGGACAGCGGGTGGCGTTCCAGAAAGCGCACCCGCATTGGCAGCGGCAGCGGCCGGGCGCGGAAGATGCTGAGCAGGGGCTTGCCGTTGTTTTGCGCGGTGTCGATTGCGGCCAGGTCGTGGTAGCGGCGGGTGTGGTTTTCGTTGATAAGTTTCGGCGCTTTGTTTTTTATTTCCACGACGTCGCCGAAAGGCCGGAACGCATCGGCGCTCAGCGGCCGCGGTTTAAGGCGCACGGTTTTTTTCACCGGACAACACCGAACAGGCGCAGGCGGCTGACGCCGCCATCGGGGTAAATGCTGAGGCGCACGTGGCTGACCACGCCGGCGTCCTGGATTTCTTGTTCAAACACATGCTCGGCATCGGCGCCGAGTTTGCTTTGCGGCAGGAGGAGCGGCCACTGTTCGCTGGCTGCCGCGATGTTGTTTTCGTCGCCGTCAAAGCGCGCCGCCTGAATGGCCGCGCGGTCCGGGTAGTTGCCCTTGAAGTGCGCGGTGTCGATGAGGATGCGGCGGATGATTCCGGGGCGGCCGAGGGCCAGCACCACCCAGTCGTGCCCCGGCCCGCGCCGCCGCCGCGTTTCCCAGCCGTCGCCCATGTTGACGCCGCGGCCGGGGGCGGTGAGGTTGTGCATGGTGCCGAAGTGCTGGTCGTTGCAGCACACCGCGCGCCCGCCGTTTTCCACCGCCGCCAGGTCCACCAACTTGTCCGCCGCGACTTTGCTCCAGTCAATTTCCGGGCGGCCGAACACGCGCAGCCGCGCCACGCCGCCGTCGGGAAAAATGTTAAGCCGCAGGTGGGTGACGGCGCGCTCATGGCTGACTTCGCAATAGTGGTGGGCGTCGGGGCCGGTGTCGGTGGGCGCGATTAAATTTTCCCAGTCGCCGTCGCCGGGCAGGTCGCCGCCAACATGCGCGCCGTCCACCGAGGCCTGCAGCGGCTGGTTGCCGTTGAAGTGCGAGGTGTCGATGTCCACGCCCTGGATGCGCGCCGGGAAGCCGAGTTTAAGTACGCAGTGGTCGTGCCCCGGCCCGCGCTTGCGCCGCGACTCCCAGCCGTCCATCCACTTGCCGTGGTCATCAAACTTGTCGGGAATGAACACCGCCTCGGCCGGCTGGATTAACCGTTCCACCGCTGCAAAAAAATCGTCGGTGACAAAAACCGCGCGCGCGCCGAGTCGCGGCAGGGCGATGTTGGGAAAGCGGCGGGCGAAGTCGGGAAGCGGCATGCCGCGATTATAAACGCTCACGCCGCTGATTGCGCCATCCGCAGCGCGGCGATTTTGTGCACCTCGGCCAGCGCGGTTTTTTCCTCCGCCGCCTGCGCATTGTCCAGGCGCTCGGTGAAGGTTTGGAGAATTTCCCCGGCGCTTTTGCCGCGCACCGCGATGATGAAGGGAAAGCCGAATTTTTTCCGGTAGGCGCGGTTGAGGTCGCGGAATTTTTCCTGCTGCGCCGGCGTGCAGTGGTCAAGGCCGGCTGAGGCGTGTTCTTTTTTCGACTCGGCGCTGAGGGTGACGGCGGCGGTGAGTTCAGGGTAGGCGCGCAGCAAATCGCGCCGCGCCGAGGCTGAAGCCTCGTCCACGGCGCAGCGCAGGGCGGCGGCGATGTGTTCTGCATCGGCGAGGTTGGAGTCCGCCATTGCAAAAGCGCGCTCGGCGACCCACGGCGAGTTTTCGTAAACGCCGCCGTACGCGGCGACAAATGCACCGCGCGTCATCGGCGGCGCCGGGTCAACCGTCATGTGCGCGCTCCACGTCACCGTTCCCAGACTCCACGTCATCGTCCGCCAGCAGCGACTCGGTGGGTTCGGCGCGCGGGTCCACCTCGCTGGACACCGGCGCCGCCGCCACCTCGGGCAGCGGCACAAAGGGCTGCTTCTCCTCCTCCTCCGGCGGCGGCCGCACCTGCATGCGCCGCCACACATACAGCACCAGCGCGCACGACATGGCCATGGCCAGGCCGAACAGCGCGCCGTCGCCCACCACCGCCATCAGCCGCGCGGTCACCGCCGGGCCGAGGGCGGCGCCGACGCTGTAGGTGAGCACCAAACCGCCGGCGGCCTGCACCATGTCCTCGGGCTCAATGTAGTCGTTGGCCAGGGACACGCACAGCGGGTAAATGGTGGACGAAAAACCGCCGTACAGCACCGCGGCGAGGAACAGCAGGGGGAGGGTGCCGCCAAGGCTGAAAAAAGCCAGCGGAATGCAGACCACGATGGTGACGGCGCCGACGCCGAGAATCACCTGGCGGCGGTCGCGGCGGTCGGACAGGTAGCCCACCGGGAACTGCAGCAGCAGGCCGCTGACGGCGATGATGGTCATGAAGATGGCGATGTCGCCCAGCGGCAGGCCGATGCCGCGCGCGTACACCGGTCCCATGCCGTAGACGCCGCTGACCAAAAGGCCGCTGACGAAGCAGCCGGCCACCGCCACCGGCGAAATTTTGTACAGTTTGCGCAGGCCGAAAAATGCCGCCTCGCACGGGTCGGGGTGCGAGGCGCGGGTGACGGTCACCGGGATGAGCGCCACCGAGCACAGGATGGCGGCGAGGACGAACAACTGGTGGCCGGCCGGGTCGCCGAAGTTCAGCAGCAACTGGCCGCCGCCGTAGAACATGTAACTGGTCATCATGTACATGGACAGCAGGACGCCGCGGGTGTGCACGTTGGCCTTGGCGTTGAGCCAACTTTCGGTAATGACCAGAAGACCGGCGACGCTGACGCCCATGAGCGCGCGCAGGAACAGCCACAGGACCAGGTCGCGGTGCAGGATGAACACCAGGATGCACACCGCATACACCGCCGAGAAGGCGGCGAAAGCGCGGATGTGGCCGACGCGGTTGACCAGCGCCGGGCAGCGGAAGGTGCCCACGGCGAGGCCGGCGTAGTAGCACGACATCAGGTAGCCGATGGAGTCGGTGGAGAAGCCGGCCAGGTCGGCGTGCAGGGCGATGAACGTGTTGAACATGCCGGTGCCGGCCATGAGCAGCGCGAAAGAGCTCAGCAGCGAGGCCATGGAGCCGAGCAGTTCTCTCAGGTGGAGCATGATGGCAGGCCCCGGACGGTGGTCTGAGACAGGAAAACGGTGGTTGCGGGTCCGGAAGTGACGGTACCGGAGTCGAAACTGGCGCCGCCGCTCAGGCCAGCGCCGCCGCCGCTTCCGGCAGCGCCTGTTCCAGTTTGTCGAACAGCGAGTTGATTTGCTCTTCGCTGACCACCAGCGGCGGGCAGATGCCGATGCAGTCGCCGGGCAGCGGGCGGATAATCAGGCCGTGGGCCAGCGCGCGCTCGGTGACCGTCAGCGCCGCCTTGTGCGCCGGGTCAAACTGTTTTTTGGATGCCTTGTCGGCGACAATCTCAAGCCCGCCGATTAAACCGACGCCGCGCGCCTCGCCCACCAGCGCATGTTCGGCCAGCGCCGCCAGCCGCCGTTGAAACAGCGGCGCAACCTTGCGCACATGGCCGAGGATGTCGCGCTCGCGGTAAATCTCCAGCGTCTCCAGCGCCACCGCGGCCGGCACCGGGTGGCCGCCGTAGGTGTTGCCGGTGCCGAAAGCGCCGTGCTTTTTGCTCTGCAGGGTGAGGGTTTCGTAGATTGGCTGTGAAACCATCACCGCCCCGATGGGCAGGTAGCCGGAGGACAACTGCTTGGCGCAGGTCACAAGATCCGGGGTGATGTGGTAAGTGTCGCTGCCCCACCAGTTGCCGGTGCGGCCGAAACCGCAAATCACCTCGTCCGCCACCATCAGCACGTCGTGGCGCCGCAGCACCTCCTGCACACGCGCAAAGTACGTCGCCGGCGGCACAATTAAACCGCCGGCGCCCATCACCGGTTCGGCGATGAACGCGGCCACCGTGTCGGCGCCCTCGCGGGTGATTAAGTCATCCAGATTCTGCGCCAGCCGCGCGGCGAACTGCTCCTCGCTCTCGCCGTCCAGGCCGTGGCGGTAATGGCACGGCGTGTCGGTGTGCAGCATGCGCGGCAGCGGCAGGTCAAAATCATTTTGCATCAGCGGAATGGCGGTGAGGCTGCCGGCGGCGACGGTAACGCCGTGGTAGCCGCGCTTGCGCGAGATGATTTTTTTCTTCTGCGGGCGGCCCAGGCCGTTGTTGTAATACCAGATGATTTTAATGGCCGTGTCCACCGCCTCCGAGCCTGAGTTGACGAAGTACGCCTTGGCCATGGGCGCCGGCGCGACTTCAATCAGCCGCGCCGCCAGTTGCGTTGCCGGGGCCGAGGTGCGGTGGGCGAAGTTGTGCGCAAAGGGCAGCGTGCCCAGTTGCTTTTCCGCGGCGCGCCGCAGCCGCTCCTCGCTGAAGCCCAGGGAAACGCACCACAGCCCGGCCAGCCCTTCAATGTATTTGTTGCCCGCGTCGTCCCACACATAAATCCCCTCGCCGCGCGCAATGACCATGGGCCCGCGCTCCTCGTGCAGCGCAAGGTTGGTGTAAGGGTGAAGGTTAAAAGCGATGTCCTGGCGCACCAGGTCGGCGGCGGCGTGTGTCATGGCGGGACTCATGGAGTTGCGGAAAAGCGGATTGTCGCGGCAGGCGGGGGAGTTTTGCAAGCGTTTTTTTTGCCCCCGGGCGGGGTGCGCTCAGCCGCTCTTCCCGCCGTTGATGGACGGCTCCGCCGCAAGTTTTTCGCGCAGGAGTTGCAGCGGGCCGTTTTCGGCACAGACGCTTTCCGGCAGGCCGAGTATGTCTGCCAGCACCCGGCGGTCCAACTCGTGGCGCACCCGGTCTTTGTGCAGGCGGTAAAAAGACAGCATGGGCCGGTCTTTCATCTCGTCGTAAATCTTGTCCGCGGTTTTGAGTTGGGCTTTGCTGAGTTGGCGGACGTCCAGCGAGGGCATGGCCGGGATTGTGGTCACCGTCATATTGCCCCGGCCGGCTTGCTGGCGGTTGCTGTACCACCACCGCAGCAAGAGGCCGGGTGTTGTGTTGTGCCAGATGGCGAAAGCCTTCTCGTGGGCCTCATTCTTGAATATAACGCTGGGCCAGGCGGAGCCACCCAATGTTTTTCTGTCGGTCATGACAACATTGGTGGACTGCGCGTTGAACTGGAAATTTCTATTCCAGTGAATTCGGGAAGAGGTCGCCCGAATTTTATCCGCCTTGGCGGAAAGTTTTTTATGGCGCAGCATGGCCTCCGTGTCCGGTTTGACTTCCAGACACGTTTCTTTGGTGTGGTTGTGCGCCCACAAGCAGGGAATCGTGGGAACTTTCCCGGGGTAAATCGGGATAATGTCAAACGGCCCCCGCGCAGTCTTGTCGGGGTTGATTCCGTTAATATCCCTGTCCACCGGCCCGGCATGCGCAAAGGCCCCTATAGTTGCAACAGGGACCTCATAGACGTTTCTCCGGCTCTCGTCTGAAAGCCATAGTTTGCCGCGTTTGGCAAGTTGGTATGCGGTTTGCACAGTTTCAAAATCGCTGGCGCCGGCGAACCCCCACGGGCCGCTTTCCGGCAGCCTCACTTCGGTAATGTGGGCGATAATTTCGCCGCCAAACCGGCCGATTTTCGTGCCGGCCGGGGCGTCCTCCACCATGGGCGGCCCCTCGGCCATGGCTTTTTTAATCAACTCGGCAAACACCGCGCCCTCCATCGGCGTTTGCGGACGCCGGGTTAGAACAATGCTCGTGGCGCGCTGACCGTCGCCTTGCGGTGTGCCGCGCCGCGCAATTAACAAACATTCGGCCATGCCGGTGTCGGCGGAGAATGAACGCTCGTGAGATTTGGGCGCGGCAATCGTAACAATGCGGATGTCGGTGTAGCGCTTGCGCATCATGGTGCGGGCGTTTTCCCACGACGAGCCGCTGGCAAATGTCAATGGCAAAACAAACGCAAGCGCCCCATCGGCAGCAAGTTTGAGGTCGGCCAGGTCCAAAAACGCCGTGGCCAGCCCGGCGTTGCCGTGATACGCCCCAACGCCGCCGGTCTTGTCTTTTTTGCCGGCAAGTATGCGCGCGGTCTCCCGGGACATCTGTTTTTGCTCGGCCAGGGTGTTGCCCAGCCCGGCAAAAGCAGGGTTCGGAACAGTGGAATGCGCGCCCTCGTGGTTGGTGGCGCGGGTGAACGGCGGGTTCATGATGACCAGTTGAAAAGAACTATTCGGCGCATGCGCATGGGCGGCGGTGCGGCTCTCCCCGGCCTTTTTCCCGGCCAGTTGCTTTGTGCTGAGCGACAACGGCCGCTCGTGGGCGACCAACTCCAGGCTGCCGGTTTTGGAATCTGTTTCTATCCAATCCGGGCTTTTGCCGTAGGGCATTTCGTAAATGCGGGAATCAAGATACGTCACCTCGGGCCGCATGCTGGACAGCAGTGAAGCAGTGAGATGCACCGCCGAGGGGAAAACATCGGCGCCGAAAACCATCCTTTCCATCATTATTTTGTGCAACTCATCCCGGTCCACAGCATGCTTTTCCGCATAAATGTTGCTGACACGATGCGCCGCCGCCTGCAACAGCCCGCCGGTGCCGCAGGCGAAGTCGGCCAAGGAGTAATCCGGTACGGCGCCGTTGTTCTCCCGCCGCATCAAAAAATTATCCTTGGAATCAATGGCCAGCCCGGCCAGCAACTCGGCCGAGGCCGGCAAGGTGTAAAAAGTGGCGAGAAACTTCCGGTCCACAATCAGCCGCTGAAACACCAGACCGGTAAAATCGCTCGCGCCGGAAGCGCCCATGCTGAGAATGGCGCCAGCGGCACGGCCCAGAGACTGCAATATTTCGGCGGCGTCTCTTGCGCCCGGGACCACCATGATGTTTCTGGCAATCGCAAAAATCGGCCAGTAGTTGATGTCCAGAATGTGGTTCCACTCATCAATAAAATCATTGCGGTTGTAACTGTCCTTTTGTACACACGCCGACACGCTTTTAATCGGGCGGACTGTTGACGCGTTGGGAGTGAAACCGGCGAGCCGGTCCTGAAACATCAAAGCATTGGCAACCATACTCGCCGCCATGCGCCAGGTTTGACTGCCGGCTTCCTGGTGCAAAGCCGCCGCGACCTCGGCGTGACGCCGGGCATGAAAAATCGTGCCGGCGTATTCAATGGCCTGGGTCAAGGTGTTGGCGGCGTCATCAATCGCCGACAGCGGCTTGGACGCATGATCCACCAGTTCCGCCAGCCCGCGCACCGACAAGGGCACAAAACCGGACTCGGGCCAGCGACCCCCATCGCCCCACACAGCGCATTCCAAATCCTCAGCGCCGGCCAGCGCCTCGCCAACCCGGCCCGGGGAAATTCTGCGAAAACGCTCCGGGGTTTTGAGCGCGATGACCGAGACAACTTGTTTTTTATCCTCCCTGCGGCACTGCTCCAGGCGGGCGCGGGCATCCTTGTCCGGATTCTGGGCGACTTCATTTTCAATCATGACATGCTGGTATGCGCCGACCTCAACCAGAACGTCCGGCTTCCCGGAATCCAAATAGCGGAGGGGTTGGGGACTCACGCCAGCCCAAAGCCCGCGCCGCAACCGCCGCAGGATGTTTGCGAGTTCGTTGCTGATGGAATCTTCGTAGTTTTTCATTGCGCCGCCCCGCCCAACCGCCATGAAACATGCCAAGGCGCGGGTGTCCGGCGATTTTACACAAAGCAGCCGGGCCGGCGGGATTAACCTCTTCCACGCCGCCGCCCATGTTGACGCCCGTCGTGCCGGGTGTTTATTGTGGGGAGGTGAACGTTTTTTTAGTGGTGATTTCTCTTCTGGTTTCCCCGGCGATGGCGCAGCAGGCGCCGCTGGTGACCGTGGACCCGGTGGTGCGGACGCCGCTGGTGGCGACGGTGCCGGTGGTGGGGCGGTTTGTGGCGACGCGGCGGTCGGTGGTGTCGGCGCGCGCCGCCGGGGCGGTGGCGAGCGTGGCGGTGCAGGTGGGCGAGCGGGTGCGCGCCGGGCAGGTGCTGGCGCGGCTGGATGCGCAGGTGGCGGCGGCGGTGCGTGACGAGAGCGCGGCGGTGGCGGCAACGCGGCGCGCTGAATTGGACCTGGCGCGAATGGAGCGGCGGCGGCTGGAACCGTTGCGCAACTCGGCGGCCTCGCGGGCCAACTTTGAAAACGCCCGCCAGCAGGAGGCCATCGCCCGCGCCCGGCTGGCGCAGGCCGAGGCGGCGGCGTCGCGCGCGCGGCTGAATCATGACTACACGGTGATCACCGCGCCATATGACGGCGTGGTGACGCGCAAGTACGCCGAGGCCGGCGCGCATCTGGCGGTGGGCGGGCCGGTGGTGGACCTGCTGGACGACAACTCGCTGGAGATAGAGGTGGAGGTGCTGTACAACCGCGTCGGCGGCCTGGCGCCGGGCGTTGAAGTGGACTACCGGGCCGGCGGTGAGGGCCGGCCGGCCGGCATGGCGGTGGTGCGGGCGGTGGTGCCGGACGAGAACTCCCGCACCCGCACGCGGACGGTGCGGCTGATGCCGCGGGTGGGCGGCGGCGCCGCGGCCGGGCAGAGCGTCACCGTGGACATTCCGGCCGGCCGGCCGCGCGATGCGCTGACCCTGCACAAGGACGCGGTGGTGCAGCGCGGCGGGGCCAACTTTGTGTTTGTGGTGGACGACGGCACGGCCGCCATGACGCCGGTGCAACTGGGCCAGGCGGTGGGCGGCCGGCTGGAGGTGGTGGACGGCGTGGGCGCCGGCGACCTGGTGATCATTCGCGGCAACGAGCGCCTGCCGCCGCGCGGGCCGGTGCAAGTGACGCCGCCGCAGTAGGCAATGAACTTAATCAAACTCGCGATAGAACGCCCGGTGTCGGTGGTGGCGGCGATGCTGATGACGGTGCTGTTCGGCCTGGTCGCGCTGCAGACCATTCCCATCCAGTTGACGCCGGATGTGAACCGGCCGGTGATCACCGTCACCACGGCGTGGCCCGGCGCCGCGCCGGCCGAAGTGGAGCGTGAAATCATCAACCCGCAGGAGAAGGAACTGTCCGGGCTGAGCGCGCTGCAGAACGTGACCAGCACCGCCGAGCAGGGGCGCGGGCGCATCACCCTGGAGTTTTCCATCGGCACCGACATGAGCCACTCGCTGCTGCTGGTGTCCAACCGGCTGGACCGGGTGAGCAGTTACCCGGCCGAGGCTTCGGCGCCCACGTTTGAAATCGCCGGCAGCGAGGAGAGCCCCATCGCCTGGTTCATTGTCCGCCGCGCGGCCGGCAATGCGCGGCCGATTCATGAGTTCGGCGACTTTCTGGAGGACATCGTGCGCGACCGCATGGAGCGGGTGGACGGCGTCGCACGGCTGAACATTTACGGCATTTCCAACCGTGAGATTCAGGTGGTGGTGAAGCCCGGGCAGTTGGCCGCCTACCGGCTGACGGTGAGCGACGTGCTGCGCGCGCTGCGCGCCGCCAACATTTCGGTTTCGGCCGGCGATGTCACCGAAGGCAAGCGCCGCTACGTGGTGCGCGCCCAGGGCGAGTTGAACGACCTCGCGCCGATCCGCAACGTGGTGCTGCGCGCGCTGCACGCCGATGGTGACGGCGGCGGCCGGCTGGCGCGCATCACCGTCGCCGACGTGGCCGAGGTGCGCTACGGCTACCCCGACCCCACCGCCTCCATCCGCATGCTGGGCACCTCCAGTTTGGCCATGAGCGCCGAGCGCCAGCACGGTGCCAACGTCATTGAAACCATGCGCGGCCTGCGCGCGGCGGTGGACGAACTGAACCAGTACGCCATGCCGGCGGCCGGGCTGACGTTGGTGCAGGCCTACGACGAGACGGTGTACATCGACTCGGCCATTGACCTGGTGCAGCAGAACATCTGGGTGGGCGGGACGCTGGCGGCGCTGGTGCTGCTGCTGTTCCTGCGCTCGGTGCGCGCCACGTTGGTGGTGAGCATCGCCATTCCGGTGTCGGTGGTGGGCGCGTTTGTGGCCATGGCGTTCATGGGGCGTTCCATTAACGTGGTGTCGCTGGCCGGGCTGGCCTTTGCCGTGGGCATGGTGGTGGACGCGGCCATCGTGGTCATGGAAAACATCTACCGCCTGCGCGAGCGCGGCATCGGCGCGGTGCAGGCGGCGCTGGACGGCGCGCGGCAGGTGTGGGGCGCGGTGCTGGTGTCGGCGCTGACCACGGTACTGGTGTTCGTGCCGGTGCTGGTGATGCAACTGGAGGCCGGGCAGTTGTTCCGCGACATCGCGGTGGCCATTTCGGTGGCGGTGCTCCTGTCATTGGTGGTGTCCATCACCGTGATACCGTCGCTGTCGCGCAAGTTCTTCGGCGGCGGTTCCCGGACGGTGGATGCGGCGCCGTCGACGGTGGGTGCGGCATCGGCGACGGTGGTTTCGGACCCGGCACCGCCGCGTCTGCGGCTGCCCATGGTGGACCGGCCGGCGGCGCTGGTGGCCGCGCTGGTGAACAAGTACACCGAAATCCTCAGCGCCCGCCGCCTGGCCGCGCTGCTGGTGGTGGCCGCCATCACCGCCGGCGCGCTGGCCTTCACCATCACCTTCCTGCCGAAGTTGGACTACCTGCCGGAGGGCAACCGCAATCTGGTGTTCGGCGTCATCATCCCGCCGCCGGGCTACAACCTTGAAACCATGGCCGGCATCGCCGAGGGCGTGGAGTCGGCCACCCGCCCGCTGTGGGTGCGCGGCGGTGACGGCGGCGCCATTGCGCGTGAAACCGGGCCCGGCGCGCCGCCCGGCATTGAGCGGTTCTTTTTTGTGGTGACGCGGGGGCTCACGTTTCTCGGCGCAATCTCCGATGACCCGCAGCGCGCCGGGGAATTAATTCCGCCGCTGCAGCGCGCCGTGTTCCGCGAGCCGGGGACGTTCGGTTTTATCAACCAGCCGTCCATCTTCGGGCGCGGCATCGGCGGCGGCAAAAAAATCGACTTGGATATTTCCGGCGGCGAGTTGGAGCCGCTGCTGGAGGTGGCGGTGCGGGCGGTGGGCAAAATCGCGCAAATCCTGCCGCGCGCCGAGGGAACGCAGTTTCGGCCGAACCCCGGACTGGAGTTGGGCGCGCCGGAAGTGCGGCTGGTGCCGAACCGGGTGGCGCTGGCCGACAACCGCCTGGATGCGGTGGACCTGGCCAACACCGTGGACACCTTTAACGACGGCCTGCGCGTGGACGAGGTGACGCTGGACGGCAAACTCACCGACCTGGTACTTAAGGGCCCGGACGGATTGGTGGCGCGCACCCAGGGCATCGACAACCTGCCGGTGGTGACGCCGGACGGCAGCATCGTGCCGGTGAACTCACTGGCCGACATCATGCTCACCGCCGGGCCGGTGGTCATCCGCCACCGGGAACGGTTCCGCGCCATCACCCTGGAAGTGCGGCCGTCGCCGGCCATTCCGCTGGAGTCGGCGGTGGAGTTAATCCGCAGCGAGGTGATCGGCGCGCTGCAGGAGGAGGGCGTGCCGTCCAACATCAAGTTTTCCATCTCCGGCACCGCCGACAAACTGAGCCAGACGTGGAACGCGATTCTGATTAACCTGCTGCTGGCGCTGGTGATTGTCTACCTGGTGATGGCGGTGCTGTTTGAGAGTTTCGTCTACCCGGTGGTCATCATGCTGTCGGTGCCGGTGGCCGCGGCCGGCGGCATCGGCGGTTTGGCGGTGCAGAACGCGCTCACCGGCCAGACCCTGGACATGCTGTCCATGCTTGGCTTCATCATTTTGGTGGGCATCGTGGTGAACAACGCCATCCTGCTGGTGCACCAGACGCTGTTCCACACCCGGCGGGAGAACATGTCGCCGCGGCGGGCCATCCTCACCGCCACCAACAACCGCATCCGCCCGATCTTCATGTCCACCCTTACCAGCGTTTTCGGCATGCTGCCGCTGGTGCTGTTTCCCGGCAGCGGCTCGGAGCTCTACCGCGGGCTGGGCTCGGTGGTGGTGGGCGGCCTGTCGCTGTCGGCCATCCTGACGCTGCTGATTGTGCCGCCGTTTTTGGCGGTGCTGGCGCCGTGGCTGGAAGGCCGGCGGGCGCGGGCGCAGGCGCGGGCCTGAAAAATGGTGGAGCGGAGGAGGATCGAACTCCCGACCTTCGCATTGCGAACGCGACGCTCTCCCAGCTGAGCTACCGCCCCATGCGGCGCATCTTATATAATCCGCCCCGCCTCCCGCAACCGCCCCGCCGCGCCAGGCCCCGCCGTGTCCGACGTTGTCCGCCCTGAAATCAGCGCCCTGCTGCGCCGCATTTTCGCCGAGCAGATTTGCTTCAACCGCTTTCTCGGGCTGGAAATTGTCACCGTGGACCGCGCGCCGGTGGCGGTGGCGGTGGACATGCACGGCGACCTGGTGGGCAACTTCACGCGCGGCGTGCTGCACGGCGGGGTGATCTCCACGTGTCTTGACGTGGCCGGCGGCCTGGCCGCGTTCCGCGAAGTGGCGGTGCGCATGAGCGCCGCGCCGGTGGACGAGGTGGCCGCCCGCTTCAGCCGCATCGGCACCATTGACCTGCGCGTGGACTATTTGCGCCCCGGACTCGGCCGGCGTTTCACCGCCACCGCCCATATCATGCGCCACGGCAACAAAGTCGCGGTGGCGCGCATGGAATTGCATAACGAGCGCGGGCAACTCATCGCCGCCGGCACCGGCGCATATGTGGTAGCCTGAATCCATGCTGAGCACCGCCAGACGCGCCAAGTTGCGCAAAAAAATCGGCGCGGAAATTTCCGCGACCGAAGAGGCCGCGCGCGAACTGGAAAGCAAGGCGCAGCCGGTGGACTCGACCCTCACCATCGGCCGCCTGGACCGCGCCGAAGTCCTGAACCGCCAGGAACTGGCGCGCACCGCCCTGCAGCAGAAGCAGAACCAACTGGCGCAACTGAAAAGCGCGCTGGGGCGGGTGGACGACGAAGACTTCGGCATCTGCGAAGAATGCGCAACCGAAATTCCCCCGCAAAGACTCCTCGCCGTCCCGGAAAGCACGGTGTGCGTCAAATGCAAGGAACAACAGGAGGCCCGCGCCAGGAGAATGCGCTGAGATCCCGCCCCCGGGCCCGCCCGCGCTAAGCCGCCAGCAACTCGCGCACTGCGGCGGGGTCGTTTTTTACCGTCACGTATTTTTCTTCGGCCGTCATGACCTCGGCGAGGCGCTGCGGCATGGGCGGCGGGCGGCCGATGGATTGTTCCACGGCCGGGGCGAATTTGGCCGGGTGGGCGGTGGCAAGGGCGATGACCGGGTTGTTTTTATCGTGGCCGGCGGCGCGCGCGGCGCTGAGGGCGACCGCGGTGTGCGGGTCCACAATCTCACCGGTGTCGCGGAAGGTGCGGGCGATTTCCCGCCGGGTTTGGCCGTCGTCGGCGCGCGCGGCGGTGAACAGGCGGCGCGCATCAGCCAGTTGCGCCGCGGTCACTTTGATGCGGCCATGGGCGTGGAACCCGGCCATGGCTGCGGCCAGGGCGCCGGCGTCGCGCCCCAGCAGTTCAAACAGCAGCCGCTCGAAGTTGCTTGAGATTTGAATGTCCATGCTCGGCGACAGCGTCGCCACCGCCGGCCGCGCGCGCATCTCGCCGCGGTGGAAAAACCGCGTGAGAATGTCGTTGCGGTTGGAGCCGATGATGATGCGCGCAATGTTGAGTCCCATGCGCCGGGCGGCGTAGCCGGCGAAGGCGTTGCCGAAGTTGCCGCTGGGGACGGCGAAGGAAACGCCGCGCGCGCCGGCGCCGAGTTGCAGCGCGGCGTACACGTAGTACACCGCCTGCGCGGCGATGCGCGCCCAGTTGATGGAATTGACGGTGGTGAGGTTTTTGCCCTCGCGCAGGCCGCGGTCGGCGAACAGTTGTTTGACAATCGCCTGGCAGTCGTCAAAAGTGCCGGTGACGGCGACATTGTGAATGTTGGCGTCGCGCACCGTGGTCATCTGCCGCCGCTGCACTTCCGACACCCGGCCGGCCGGATGCAGCATGAACAGTTCCACCGACGGCAAGCCGCGCAGCGCGCAAATCGCCGCCGAGCCGGTGTCGCCGGAAGTGGCGCCGATGACCGTGCAGCGGCGGCTGTCGCGGGCGAGAAAAAATTCCAGCAGCGGCCCCAGAAACTGCAGCGCCACGTCCTTGAAGGCGAAAGTCGGGCCGTGAAACAACTCCAGCAGATACAAACCCTCACCCACCTCGCGCAGCGGCGCCACCTCCGGGCGGTCAAAAGCGGCGGCGGCGCGCCGGGTGATGGAGTTGAGAGTCGCCGGCGGCACGCTGGCGCCGCTGAAGCGGCCGATGATGTGCGCCGCCAGTTCGGCGTAGGACAGGCCGCCGAAGCCGCGCCATTCTTCATCGCCCAGCGCCGGCCAGCGCGCCGGCACCAGCAGTCCGCCGTCGGCGGCCAGCCCGCCCAGCGCGGCGGCGGCAAAGTCCACCGCCCCGCCGCCGCCGCGTGTGCTGATATATTTCACTGTTTTGCGATTATAGTGGACGCCGCCGCCGCTGCAGCGATAAACAAAAACAAAACATGACCGCGACAAAAATCCACGCCGCCGTGTGCCGCAAGTTCGGCGCGCCCCTCTCCCTTGAACAACTCAGCCTGGCCGCGCCTGCCGACGGTGAACTGCAGGTGCGGATCGCGTTCTGCGCCATCTGCCACAGCGACATCCACTACGCCGCCGGCGCCTGGGGCGGGCGGCTGCCGGCGGTGTACGGCCACGAGGCGGCCGGCGTGGTGGAGGCGGTGGGCGCCGGCGCCGGCGGCGTCAGCGTCGGCGACCACGTGGTCGTCACCCTGCTGCGCGCATGCGGCCGCTGCCATCATTGCGCGCGCGGCGAGCCGCAGGTGTGCGGCGTCAAACTGCCGCTGGACCGCGACTCGCCGCTGCGCGACTTGGACGGCAACCCGGTCGCCCAGGGCCTGCGCACCGCCGCCTTCGCCGAGCGCACCGTGGTGCACCACTCGCAAGTGGTGGTCATCGACCGGGAGGTGCCGCTGGCCGCCGCATCGCTTTTGGCGTGCGGCGTGATTACCGGCCACGGCGCCGCCACCAACACCGCCGGGGTGCGGCCCGGCAGTTCCACCGTCACCATCGGCGCCGGCGGTGTCGGCCTGAACTGCATCCAGGGCGCCAAAGCCTGCGGCGCCCATGCCAACATCGCGGTGGACCTCAGCGACGCCAAACTCAAGGCTGCAACCGCTTTCGGCGCCACCCACGTGGTGAACCCCGGCACGGGCGACGCCAAGTCCACGGTGCGCTCCATCACCGGCGGCGGCGCCGATTATGTTTTTGTCGCCGTCGGCAGCACACAAGCGGTGGAACAGGGACTCACGCTGCTGCGGCGCGGCGGCGCGCTGGTGCTGGTTGGCATGCCGGCGGCCGGTGCGACCGCGCGGCTGGAAGTGCTCGGCATCGCCGACAAGGCGCAGCGCATCCTCGGCAGCAAGATGGGCGCGGCGCGCATTCATGTGGACATTCCGCAACTCATCGACAGTTACCGCGCCGGCCGGCTGAAACTGGATGAACTCATCAGCGCGCGCTATCCGCTGGCGCAAATCAACGACGCCATCGCCGAAGCCAAACGCGGCGAAGTGCTGCGCAATTTAATTTTTTTCCCATGAGCGCGCGTGTTGGCGCATTGCTCGCCGCTTTTGCCGGGCGGCTGGCGGAGGAAAAAACCCCGGCGGCGCAAACGTTGGCCGGCCGGCTTTTGCAACTGCCCGATGGCGGCGCCGCGCCGGCTTCACCCCCGCCCCCGCCCTCACCGCCGGCCTGCGCGCATCTTGCACAAACTTTTGCGCACGGCACGGCGGAAACGAAAAAAATTCTGCGGATGGCGGTGACGGCGGCGGCGGCGGTGCGCTGGCATGCGGGGCCGGGCGGTTTTGCCGGCGGGGAATCCGGCATCGCCTACGCCGTTCTCGCCGGCCCCGACGGCTGCGCCTTTTGCGAATCGTGCCGCGCCGGTTTGTATGTGCAGCAACCGCGTTTGGTTTACCCGCCCCACGCCCACGACCCGGCCGAATTTTATTTTGTGCTGAGCGGCTTTGCCGAGTGGCGTGCCGGGAAGCGCAACTTCACCGCCGCGCCGGGGCAGCTGGTCTACCACGCCGCCGCCGAGCCGCACGCCATGACCACTTTGGATGCGCCGCTGTTTGCGCTGTGGGGCTGGCTGGCCGGGCGCGGGCGGTATTGGTTTTGCCAGAGTGACTCCGGCGGTCACCGTTGATGGCGCCCAAACCAGCAGTGTTTCCAGCGGGCGGCTGCCAAGACACGCCATTCTGGTGGCCGCAACCAGCGCCCTCCGTGGACCGCGCCTCGCAAGAGGGCGGCATTGTGGACGGTCCACTCTCCGCCGCCGCCGATGTGCTCATCATCGGTGCCGGTTACACCGGCCTCAGCGCCGCCGTCGCCACCGCCCGCGGCGGCCGCCGCACCGTGGTGGTGGATGCGGCCGCCGCCGGCTGGGGCTGCAGCACGCGCAACGGCGGCCATGTCAGCACCAGCATCAAGCCGACACTGGAACAACTTGCACGCAAGTTCGGCCATGAGCGCGCGCGGCGAATCTTAATGGAAGGGCGCAACGCGCGGCGGTGGATCGAAGATTTCATCGCGCGCGAAAAAATTGACTGCGACTTTAAATGCTGCGGCCGCTTCCACGGCGCGCACAACGCCCGCGCATTTAAAAAACTGTGCCGCCAAATTGAAAGTGAACCGGACGGTTTGGAAAGCGGCGCCTGGCCGGTGGCGCGCGGTGAACAGCGCGGTGAAATCGGCAGTGATTTTTACCACGGCGGCGCGGTGTTTCCGCACGTGGCATCGGTGGACCCGGCGCGCTACCACCGCGGCCTTCTGCATTGCGCAAAAAACGCCGGCGCGGAAATCGTCACCCACTGCGCCGCGCACGGAATCAAACGCGAAGGCGGCGGCTTCACCGTCGCCACCGCCCGCGGCACAGTGCGCGCCCGGGAAGTGGTGGTGGCGACCAACGGCTACACCGGCGGAGTCACGCCATGGCTGCGGCGGCGCGTCATTCCGGTGGGCACCTACATCATCGCCACCGAAGAGTTGGACGCCGCGCGCATCAAAGAACTGCTGCCCACCGGCCGCGTCATCACCGATACGCGCAAACTGGTTTACTACTACCGCGCCTCGCCCGACGGCCGGCGGCTGCTGTTCGGCGGCCGCGTGCTGCTGAAAGAAAGCGCGCCCATGGCCAGCGCGCCGCGGCTGTTTGACGCGATGACCAGAATTTTTCCGCAACTGAAAGATGCGCGCGTGACCCACTGCTGGGGCGGCACCGTGGCCTTCACCTTTGACGCCCTGCCCCATTGCGGCCGGCGCGGCGGCGTGCATTACGCCATGGGCTACTGCGGTTCCGGGGTGTCGCTGGCCAGTTATTTCGGCGCCCGCACCGGCCAGAAAATCCTCGGCCGGCGGGAGGGCCAAACCGCGCTGGACGGCCTGCCGTTTCCGGCCCGGTTTTGGTACACCGGCACGCCGTGGTTTCTTGCGCCGGCGGTTTCGTTCTACCGCTGGCGCGACCGGGCGGGCTGGTGAAATTGCCCGGGCCGCGGTCTTCTGCCAGGATTGCATTCCTTTTCGCCCCATGACGAGGTGCATTCATGTGCACGCACACTTTCACCCGCTCCATAGGTTTTGGATGCTGGCAGTGGGTGGGATTGGCGGGTTTGGGTTATCTACAAAAAAAACACAGGCGTTTTTTCCCTGAAACCACTGTCCCCGCCCCTCAAACCACCATTTTCACATCCGCCACCACTGCCCCGGGCACCGTCATTTTGGAGTTGACACCCACGGACGAGGTGGGTATTTTTCATTGCACAGGCAGATTCTTGCCACTCTGGCCCGGAGCCGGGTGGCTCGCAAAATACAACACCCGGCAAACGGCAGGATTAATTACCCTGCTTCGGGGAATAAGCGGGAACGTCACTGCAAGTGTCTGTCTGTAACCGCCCGGCACTTCGGTGCCGGGAAGATAGACCATGACACTCGGAGAACCGCCATGAAAACTCTGGCCATCATTTTCGCCGCCCCGGCTTTCGCCAACGAAGACAACCCTTGCGGGCTGAAAGAGGCGGGTGGATGCCGTCTCCAAACAACTTAAACAAAAATACGGCGTCGAAACCAAAAAAGTGACCGCTTGTTTTCCGGCTCTGTCGGGGGCGGCCCCGGCTACTGGATAACCGGAGAGAACATGAACGACGACCACAACAAAACAGACAAGCAAGGGCTCAGACAGGGATTTTGGATTGAGCGGCTTGGCAACGGGACTGTGCGGAAAGGCCATTATGTGGATGACCGGTGGCTCGGCGAGTGGACTCTGCAGTTTGCCGACGGCCGGGTGGATGAAGGCTCATATGTGAACGGCAAGCGGCACGGCAAGTGGACTCGGCGGTTTTCCAACGGCCAAGTGGATGAAGGCCCATATGTGGCGGGCGTGAGGCAAGGCCAGTGGGTTCAGCGGCTTGCCAACGGCGCCGTGTATGAAGGCCCTTTCGTGGACAACAAGAAGCACGGCCACTGGGTTCAGCAGTTTGACAACGGCGATGTTTGGGAGGGCCCATGTGTGGACGGCAAGCGGCATGGCCGGTGGGTTTTGCGGAAGCCAGACGGGAGAGTGGAACACCGGGCTTACCGCAGAGGGAAAGAAGTAAACTAACCCTCACCGCCGCCGGCGGTTCCTGGTGCTTAAACGTCACAACCGCCCCGGGCGGCGGACTCCGGCACTGCATCGAAACCCCTGCCCATTCGAAAACGCGCCCCATCCGCCATCTCCACTGTCATCACCTCCATCACCCCGGCAAACTCCATGCCTGCAATCCTGTCTCTACAACATGCAATTCCCGGAGTCACGCCGGCGCTTTCAGAATCCCGGCAACCATTTCCAGACTCCCAACCACCATTTCCCGACCGCCATGCGGCATTGTTTTCTGGTAGCATTTGCCGCGCCCCATGACCGCGCCGCCCAACATCGTCATGTTCATGGCCGACCAACTGGCCTCCCGGGCGCTGCCGGTGTACGGCCATCCGGTGGTCAAGACGCCGCATGTGGACGCCATGGCCGCGCGCGGGGTGGTGTTTGACAACTGCTACGCCGGCTTTCCGCTGTGCGCGCCGTCGCGGTTTTCCATGCTGAGCGGGCAGTTGGGCTCCACCATCGGCGCGTGGGACAACGCCGCCGAGTTTCCGTCCGAGATTCCCACCGTCGCCCACTACCTGCGCCTCGCCGGCTACAGCACCTGCCTCAGCGGCAAGATGCATTTTGTCGGCGCCGACCAGCAGCACGGTTTTGAGGAGCGCCTGACCACCGATGTGTGCCCGTCGGATTTCAGTTGGACCGCAACCTGGGACGAGCCTGAGCGCGTTCACGAATGGTTTCACACCATGAAGATCGCCGCTTCCGGCGGCCTGGTGGCGCACAGTCTGGCGCTGGATTTTGACGAAGAGAGCACCCACCAGAGTTTGCGCCGCATCTACCAGTGGGCGCGGCAGGGCAAAAACCGGCCGCCGTTTTTTCTGCTGCATTCCATGACCCACCCGCACGACCCGTACGTGACCACCCGCCAATACTGGGACCG
The DNA here is from genome assembly GCA_028817275.1 of Gammaproteobacteria bacterium. Classification (GTDB taxonomy): domain Bacteria; phylum Pseudomonadota; class Gammaproteobacteria; order Arenicellales; family Spongiicolonaceae; genus Spongiicolonus; species Spongiicolonus versatilis. The sequence continues at coordinate 9,873 of JAPPPZ010000038.1, read as the reverse complement.
TTACCGCCACGAAGACATTGACCTGCCGGCGGTGCCGTGGATTCCGCCCGCCGGGCGCGACCCCCACAGCCGCCGCCTGTTCCACAACTACGACCGCGGCGAGTACAAAATGGACGACGAAAAAATCCGCAACGCCCGCCACGCCTACTACGGCGGCATTAGTTTCATGGACGACCAAATCGGCAAACTGACCGCCGCCCTGGCCGACACCGGGCTGCTGGACAACACCGTGCTGCTGTTCACCTCCGACCACGGTGACATGTTGGGCGAGCGCGGGCTGTGGTACAAAATGAGTTTTTACGAGGGCAGCATTCATGTGCCGCTGGTGGTTTCTTTTCCCCGGCGGTTTGCGCCGCGCCGCGTGGGCCGCAATGTTTCGCTGCTGGACCTGATGCCGACGCTGGTGGAACTCGGCGGCGGCAACCCGCGCCGGGATTTCGTTGAGCCCGTCGCCGGCCGCAGCCTGGCCGGGCTGCTTAAGGGTGAAGACCGCGACTGGGACGATGTCGCCGTCAGCGAATACCTGGGCGAGGCGACGCCGGCGCCGTACGTCATGGTGCGCCGCGGCCCGTTTAAGTACACCCACTGCGACGCCGACCCGCCGCAGTTGTTTCATTTGGAGGACGACCCCCATGAGTTAAACGACCTCGCCGCCGATGCCGGGCATGCCAAAGTGCGCGATGCGTTTGCGGCTGAAGTCCGCCGCCGCTGGAACTTCGGCGAACTCGCCGCGCGCATCCTGCTGAGCCAGCGCCGCCGCACCCTCACCTGCCGAGCGCTCAGCCGCGGCCGGCACACGGCGTGGGACTACGGCCCGCCGTTTGACGCCTCGCAGCAGTACCACCGCGGCCATCTCGGCTACCGCGAAACCGAAGACCGCGACCTCCTGCCCTACCCCGGCGGCGGCAAAACCTGACCGCGACTCACCGTCCGCCGCCATGCAAACACCGCCATCGCCATCGCCGCCGCCGCAAGCGAACCCGTGACAACCAAAACCCCTCCCGCACCGATGACTGCTGTGGAACGCCGCGCCGTTTCCACGCTGGCGGCGGTGTTTGCGCTGCGCATGTTCGGGCTTTTTGTGGTGCTGCCGGTGCTGGTGTTGTACGCCGGCGAGTTGCGCGGGGCCACCGCGCTGACTGCCGGGCTGGCGCTGGGGGTGTACGGGTTGACGCAGGCGCTGCTGCAGATTCCTTTCGGCGTTTTGTCCGACCGTTTTCCGCGCAAGACGGTGATTCACGCCGGCCTCATCTGCTTCATCGCCGGCAGCGTCGTCGCCGCGCTGGCCGACTCCATCGCCGTGATGATTGCCGGGCGCGCATTGCAGGGCGGCGGCGCCATCGCCTCGGCGGTGCTGGCCCTCACCGCCGACCTCACCCGCGACCGCCAGCGCGCCAAAGCCATGGCCGTGATTGGCGTCAGCATCGGCGGCGTGTTCATGCTGTCGCTGGTGCTGGGCCCGGCGCTGGACGGCTGGGTCGGGGTGCGCGGAATGTTCTGGCTGGCGGCGGCGCTGGGCGTTGCGGCCATGGTGCTCTTGCAGTGCGTCGCCGAGCCGTTGCGCGATGCCGGCGCGGCGCCCAATGTGACTTCCGCCGGCCTCAGAAAATCCCTCACCGACGCCGCGCTGCTGCGCCTCAACTTCGGCATTTTCACCTCGCACCTCGCCCTCACCGCCCTGTTCGTGGTGCTGCCGGGCGCGCTGCTGGAGAATTTGTCCCTGCCGCCGGCGCAGCACTGGAAAGTGTACATCCCGGTGCTGGCGGCGTCGCTGCCGGTGATGGCGCTGCTGGTGCGGCACACGGCGCAGCCCGGCGGCCAGCGGCGGGCGGTGCTGTTTTCGGCGCTGCTGCTGGTTTTGTCGCAGGGCGCGCTGTACGCCGGGCTGCAGACCGGGTGGATTTTGGTTTTCGGCGCATGGCTTTTTTTCTGCGGTTTCAACACCTTGGAAGCGGCGCTGCCGGCCGAGGTTTCGCGCCGCGCCGGGGCCGCCGACAAGGGTGCCGCCCTCGGCGTCTACTACAGCGCGCAATTTCTCGGCGTGTTCTGCGGCGGCCTGGCCGGCGGCTGGCTGGCCGGCAGTTTTTCCGCCGCGCCGGTGTTTTTATTCTGCGCCGCGCCGGTCGCCGTATTCGGTATACTGAGCGCGCGCGCCGCCGCTGAAACCGCCCACCGCACCCTGGTGCTGGCCGTGGACGCCGCCGACAGCCGCGCCACCGCCCGCCGCCTCGCCGCCCTCAGCGGCGTGGTGGAGGTGACGCTGCTGGAGAAGGAAAAACAGGCCTGGCTGCGGGTTGACCCCGAGCGGTTTGATGTGGCACAGTTGCGCGGACTGGCATACTTTCATGAAAAATCTTTGTGAAAACAGAACCGCCTTTCCCGGACCGGGAAGAAAATTCCCGGGCGTTTTTGCGCGCGCGGATAGCGCGGGGGACGTTGACAGTGTGCTTTCCCATTCCAACATTTTAATTTATCGGAGGATAAAATCATGAGTCGTGGTTTAAATAAAGTTCAAATAATCGGACACCTGGGTCATGACCCGGAAGCCAGACACTCACCCAACGGCGGTGCCGTTTCCAATGTTACCATCGCCACCACCCACCAGTGGGTCGACCGGCAAACCCAGGAGCGCAAGGAAAACACCGAGTGGCATCGCGTGGTTTTTTTCGGGCGCGTCGCCGAGGTAGTGTCGGAATATGCAAGAAAAGGCTCGCAAATTTATGTGGAAGGCCGATTGCAGACCCGCAAGTGGCAGGACCGTGACACCGGGCAGGACCGCTGGACCACCGAAATCGTCGCCCAGACCATGCTGTTGCTTGGCGGCGGCGGTGGCGGCCAGGGCAGGAGCGGCGGCGGAGCACCGCGCGAGCGTAATGACTACAACCAGGACCGCACCCCGGCCGGCCGCCCGGCGGATGACGCCGGCAACCGCGCTCCTGCAGGCCAGGACCGCGGCCGCGCCGACTTTGACGACGACATTCCGTTCTGAGATGGGCGCGGTGCCGGGTTCACCGTCGGGAATGGCGGCGTCGACGTCAACAATGACGGTGCGGCCGTTAAAAGCGGTGAGTCCACCGTTGGAGATGGCGGGTCCACCGCCAACAACGGCGCCGCCGGGTTAAATGTTCTTCCTCCCGCTCTACGACGACAACCCGGCCGGCGCCCGGCCGCTGGTGGTGGGGCTGCTGATGGCGGTGTGCATCGCGGTGTTTGTGTGGCAGGTGTCGCTGCCGCCGTCCGAGGCGCAGGCGGCGGTGCTGGCGTTTGGCGCCATCCCGGCGGTGCTGTTCGGCAAAGTGTCGCTGCCGCCGGAGATTGCGCTGGTGCCGGCGTGGCTCAGCGTGTTCACCTCCATGTTCCTGCACGGCGGCTGGCTTCACTTGGCCGGCAACATGCTGTACCTGTGGATCTTCGGCGACAATGTGGAGGACTCCATGGGCCACGGCCGCTTTCTGGTCTTCTACATGCTGTGCGGACTGGCCGCCGCGCTGACCCAGGCCTCGATGGACCCGGCGTCGCACATTCCGCTGGTGGGCGCCAGCGGCGGCATCGCCGGCGTGCTCGGCGCCTACCTTGTGCTGCACCCGCGCGCCAATGTCCGGGTGTTCGCCTGGATCATTCTTTTCATCCGCGTCATTAACGTGCCGGCTTTCATCGTGCTCGGCGTGTGGATTGCGGGCCAGTTTCTCGCCGCCCCGGGCGCCGTTGGCGCATCCGACGGCGTCGCCTACTTCGCCCACATCGGCGGTTTCGTCGCCGGCATGGCGCTGGCGCCGCTGTTCAAAAAGCGCGGCGTCAAACTGTTCCAGAAACCGCGCTCGCAGGTGTTTGATATGGAAGCGCTGCAAAGCGGCAGCCTCACCCGCGCCTTCACCCACGGCGGCCACCGCCGGTGAACATGCGCGCCCTCACCGTGGTTTTCGGTGTACTGCTTGCGCTGGCGCCGCCGCTGGCGCCCGCTTTTCACCAGACCCTGCCGCCGCCGACCCCGTCGCCCGCGCCGGAAACGGAACGGCAAACCATCACCGTCACCACCGCCAGCGGCGCGCATGAACTCACCGTGGAAGTGGCCCGCACCCAGGCCGCGCAACGGCAGGGCCTGATGTTCCGCCGCGAAATCGGCGCCGACGGCATGCTGTTCGTCTACGCCAAACCGCAGGAGGCCGGTATCTGGATGAAAAACACCCGCATCCCGCTGGACATCCTGTTCATCGACGCCGACAACCGCATCAAAAAAATCCACCGCGCCGCCACCCCCGGCGACACCACCGCCATCCCCTCCGACGGCCCGGTGAGCGCGATCCTGGAAATCAAGGCGGGGAACGCGAGAATTTGGGGAATTAAGGTCGGGGATTTGGTGCATTGGTGAGGGGGTAA
>JAPPPZ010000038.1:0-4858 GCA_028817275.1 Gammaproteobacteria bacterium | reverse complement strand
GATTCTGTTGTCGGTGCTTTTTACTTTAAGCCCGACGAATGGCATGCGAATTCCAAAGATTTGACCCCAATTTTCGTGGAATACGAGCCAAAAAAAATTCCCGCTCGTATTCGGGATAGAATTCAGGAAATCCACCTTTCCTACATATTCGGAAACTGGATGGCCGTCGCCGCCCTGTGCCGCTCCCTGTTGGAGTTCATGATTCTCGACTGCAAGTCGGCTCTCGGGTTGCAAACGGGCGACCTCTATCAAACCGAGGACATGAAAAAAAGCCGCCAACTGCTGCGTCCGTTGGGGGAAATCATTTCCCGTCTGACCACTATTTCCGCCGCCACAAAAAGCGATATGTATTACATTATCCGGCGCGGCAATCGGATTATGCACTGGCCAAAATCCAAATGGGCCAACATAGAGGACTTGCGCTCCAGGCAAAAAGCGGATGCGCGAGAGTGCTTGGCCAGAACTGCAAAAATTATCAGCGCGCTATACCGGTCACCGCCGTTGCGGAGGTAATGGCGACCAAAATGCCAGTGTCGCAGCAATGGCGGCAACAACACTGTCGTCGCCAACCACCGTTGTGCCGTCACTCCAACGCCGCTATCACCCGATGGTGATGGTCAACCCCGCTGAACCGGCAAAGTTCCTGCAGGCATGTCGGACTTGTGATGTTAATTTCCACCAGTTGTCCGCCGATGATGTCGATGCCGCAGAAAGTGATGCCGTGTTTGCGCAGGTCGGGGGTGAGGGCGGCGCAGATTTCTTTGTCGCGGTTGTCCAGAGTCGCCGGGTGGGCGGCGCCGCCGGCGTCCAGGTTGTTTAACTCGCGGCCGGCGGCGTGCACGCGCAGCACGGCGCCCAGGGGTTCGCTGTTCAAGAGCAGAATTCGTTTGTCGCCGTCGCGCGCCTCGGGCAGGTATTTTTGCGCCACAACCCAGCGGCTGCCGCCGGCGGTTGCGGCGTTAATTAAATCGTCACCGTCACCATCGGCGGACACAAAAACAATGCCCTCGCCGCCGTGGCCGTCCACCGGTTTCACCACCGCGCGGCCGTGCGTTTCGGCGAAAGCGCGGATGTCGCCGGTGTCGCGCGCGATTAAAGTCGGCGGGCAGAATTCGGGGTGGTGCAGCGCGGCGAGTTTCTCGTTCCAGTCGCGCAGCCCGCGCGGCGCGTTCACCACCCGCGTCGACGGCGGCAGAAAATCCAGCAGCAGCGTGGCGTAAAAATACCGCCGGTCCAGCGGCGGGTCGGTGCGCACCATCACCACCTGCATTTCGCTGAGCGCGCGGCCGCGCGACTCGCCGATAGTGAACGGGCGCAGGTGGTCAGTATGCACCGCAACCTCGGTCAGTCGGGCGCGCAACTCGGCGCCGCGCAGCGACAGTGAATCCTGCGCCGTGTAAAAAACCCGGTGGCCGCGCTCGTGCGCCGCCAGCATCAGGTGGTAGGTGGTGTCCTTGTGCGGCTTCACCTTGTGCAGCGGGTCCATGAGGAATGCAATGTTCATTGCGCGTCTCCGGCAAGTGGCAAAACAAAAGTATAACCTTTATACTGGCGCGCAATGCCGGACTTCCTACAGGCGCTTGCACAAAAACCGTTTCTTCTCGCCGACGGCGCGACCGGCACCAACCTGTTTGCCATGGGTTTGCAGTCCGGCGATGCGCCGGAGTTGTGGAATCTGGACCATCCTGAGCGCGTACTGTCGCTGAACCGCGCGTTTGTCGACGCCGGCGCCGACCTGGTACTCACCAACTCTTTCGGCGGCAACAGTTGCCGGCTTAAACTTCACAACGCCGCCGGCCGCGCCGCCGACATTAACCGCGCCGCCGCCGACATCGCGCGCCGGGCGGTGGGCGGAGGTGACTGCGTGGTCGCCGGTTCCATGGGCCCCACCGGCGAGTTGCTGGCGCCCCTCGGCGCCCTCGGCGCCGATGAAGCGGTGGCGGCGTTCACTGAACAGGCCGAGGCGCTGGCCGCCGGCGGCGCCGACCTGCTGTGGATTGAAACGCTGTCCTCCATTGAGGAGCTCAGCGCCGCCCTCACCGCCGCCGCTGCCACCGGCCTGCCGGTTGCGTGCACCCTCAGCTTCGACACCAACGGCAGCACCATGATGGGCGTCACCCCCGGCGGCCTCGCCGAGTTCTGCCGCAACCTGCGCCCGCGCCCGGCCGCCTTCGGCACCAACTGCGGCGTCGGCCCGGCTGAAGTGGTCGCCGCCATTCTCAGCATCACCGCCGACAGCGGCGGCGGCGACAAACTCATCGCCAAAGCCAACTGCGGCATTCCCGAGTTTCGCGACGGCGCCATCCGCTACAGCGGCACGCCGGACATCATGGCCGACTACGCCTGCCTGGCCCGCGCCGCCGGCGCCGCCATTATCGGCGGCTGCTGCGGCACCACTCCCGGGCACATCGCAAAAATGCGCGCCGTTCTCGACTCGCGGCCCATCGCCCCGCGCCCGGCACTGGCGGAAGTGGAGGCGAAGTTGGGCCCGGTATCCGCCGGCCGCGGCGCCCGGCCATCCGCCCCGGCCCGTCAGCGCCGGCGCCGGCGGTGACGCCATGAAAACCGCCATCTCCCCCGGCGCGGCCCTGGCAACCGCCGCAAAAATAATTAAAAAAAGACTTGACAGAGGGGCAGGGGCGGGGTAGAGTGCGCGGACTTACCCCCCCCGGGACTATGCAGGCCATGGTTTCCACAAATCATGAGTCGGCTCCCCGGGGGTTTTCTTTAACTTTGACAGGGAGGCAAACACCATGCCCAGGGAACGCGCGGTTCTTTTTATCGACGGGAGCAACTGGTACCACGGCGTCAAAAGCCTGGGCCTCTCCTCATCTTTTCACTACCCGAATCTGGCGGCCAAGTTGGCCGGCGATGCCGAGGTGCTCGCCATCCGTTATTACATCGGGGAAGTCAGGGGCGACCTCGGCATGAGGCGCAGCCAGAATAAATTTCTGAAAAAAATCCGCGCCCAGGGCGTGCACATCACCATGGGGCGGATTGAGAAAAACCTCGCCAACCCGAAAAAGAATCCGGCGCAGAGGGAATTGTTGAAACTTCTGCCGAAAATTAAACCGCGCCTGTCAGCCGAGGACTGGAGGCATCTGTCCGCCATCACCACCACCCAGTTCACTTATTACACCGAGAAGCGGGTGGACGTAAACATCGCGGTGGACATGGTCACCGGCGCGGCGAATGACGCCTACGACACCGCCTACCTGCTGTCCGCCGACGGGGATTTTATTCCCGCCGTCAACGCCGTCAGAACCAGGGGCAAAACGGTCATCGCCGCCAGCACCCGACACGGCCACGAACTCAGCCGGGCGGTGGACGGTTTTGTGCTGCTGTCCAGAACATGGCTCAGCGGGTTGCGCGCTCAGAACTTCACCTTCACCTCCGGCGCCACCGACAAAATGTATTCCTTGAACCTGGCCTGAATCCGGCGCAGGGATTTTTCGTTCTCGCCTTCAAAGCGCAGAATTAAAACCGGCGTGGTGTTGGAGGCGCGGGCCAGGGCGAAGCCGTCGGTGAAGTCCACCCGCAAACCGTCGATGACGCTGATTTCGGCGCCGGGGAAGTTTGCGTTTTGCGCCAGTTTTTCCGCCAGCGCATGCTGCCGGCCTTCCGCCATGGGGATGTGGATTTCCGGGGTGTTGGCGGTGTCGGGGAGGGCGCGGAAAATTTGCGCCGGGCTGCGGTCGGATTTTGCCAGCAGTTGGCACAGCCTGGCGCCGGCGTAGAGCGCGTCGTCAAACCCGAACCAGCGGTCGGCAAAGAAAAAATGCCCGCTCATCTCCCCGGCAAAAGGCGCGCCGGTTTCCCGCAGGCGCGCTTTGAGCAGCGAGTGGCCGGTCTTCCACATCTCAGGCCGGCCGCCGGCGGCGGTGATGGCGCGCGGCAGAACCTGCGAACATTTCACATCGTAAATAATTTTTGCGCCGGGGTTTTCGGCCAGCACTTCCCGCGCAAACAAAACCATCTGCCGGTCGGGCCAGACGATAGCGCCGTCGGCGGCGGCCACGCCCAGGCGGTCGCCGTCACCGTCAAAGGCGATGCCAAAGTCGGCGCCCGACTCGCAAACCGCGCGGCCCAGGTGGCGCATGTTTTCCGGGCGGCTGGGGTCGGGGTGGTGGTTGGGGAAGTTGCCGTCCACTTCACAGAACAATTCGCGCACCCCGAGTCCCAGCGTGCGAAACAATGCCGGCGCCGTGTTGCCGGCGACGCCGTTGCCGCAGTCCACCACAATGTCAAATTTGCGGGCGACGCTGACGCTTTCGGTCACGCAACTGATGTAGTCGCCGCGCACATCCATGCGCCGCACCGCGCCGTCGCCGGCGGTGAACTCGCCGCGCTCGCAGTCGTCGCGCAGGGTTTGGATGGCGCCGCCGTGCAGGGTTTCACCGGCTAACATCAACTTGAGTCCGTTGTACTCCGGCGGGTTGTGGCTGCCGGTGAGCATCACGCCGCAGCCGCCGGCCAGGCGGTGGGCGGCGAAGTAAAGCAGCGGCGTCGCCGCCTGGCCGATGTCCACCACATTGCAGCCGCTTGCACTGATGCCGTCCACCAGCGCCCGGCCGAGGGCGGCGCCGGACAGCCGGCCGTCGCGCGCCACCGCCACCGTGCCGCAGCCGCTGCGCCGCGCGCGGCTGCCGAAGGCGCGGCCGATGCGGTGCACCAGCGCGCCGCTCAGCGCGCCGTCACCTTCGCCGGCGACGCCGCGAATGTCGTAGGCCTTGAACAGGGGCGCCGGGACGCGGCAGTCCACGGGCGGGTCAGTTCGGTTTGTGCAGCGCCCGGCCGGCAACGGCGAGCGCCGCCTCGTGCACCGCCTCGGACAGCGTGGGATGGGCGTGGATGGTGC
>JAPPPZ010000165.1 GCA_028817275.1 Gammaproteobacteria bacterium | reverse complement strand
TGGGCCTCCGGTAGGTGGTGAAAAGTTGCGGGGGAGTTTAGCATGGGGTGGGGGGGTGTGCAAGGGTGGGGTGGCAGCGGACGGCGTCCAGCATTTTTTGCACCATTTCGGGGTTGGTGGCGGGGAGGATGCCGTGGCCGAGGTTGAAGATGTGGCCGGGGGCGGGGTGGGAATCGAGGATGGCGCGCACCGCGGATTCCAGTTCGGCGGCGTTGTTGCGGAGGAGGATTTCGGGGGCGAGGTTGCCCTGCAACGCGATACGGCCGCCCACCCGGCGGCGGGCATCGGCGAGGCATGTGCCCGCGTCCACGCCGATGGCGTCGCAGCCGCAGGCGGCGATGGATTCAAGATGGGCGCCGGCGTCTTTGGCAAAGACGATGACGGGGACGGTTCGGTCGAGGCTGTTGATGACGGCGGCGATGTGGTCCAGAGAAAATTTTTCGTAATCGCCGCCGAGCAGGCCGCCCCAGGTGTCAAACAACATCACCACCTCGGCGCCGTGGGCGATTTGCGCGTTCAAATATTCGGCCACCGACTCGGCCAGGAGGCGCAGCAGGCGGCGCATGCTTTGCGGCTGCTCGCGGGCGAATTTCAAACTGCGCGCAAACTCGCCGCCGCCGGCGCCTTCCACCATGTAAACGGCCAGCGTCCACGGGCTGCCGGCGAAACCGATGAGCGGGACGCTGCCGTTCAATTCGCGGCGCGCGAGTTGCACCGCGTCCAGCACGTAGCGCAGGCCGCGTTCGGGATCCGGGGCGCGCAGGGCGCGGATGCCGGCGTCGCTGCGCAGCGGTTTTGCAAAACGCGGGCCCTCACCCTCTTCCATGCGCAGACCGAGGCCCATGGCATCGGGGATGGTGAGGATGTCGGAAAAAATGATGGCGGCGTCCAGCGGAAAGCGCCGCAGCGGCTGCAGCGTGGCCTCCACCGCCAACTCCGGCGTCTTGCACAGCGTCAGAAAATCCCCGGCGCGCCGGCGCAGGGCGCGGTATTCGGGAAGGTAACGCCCGGCCTGGCGCATAATCCACGCCGGCGCCCGCTCCGTCGGCTGGCAGCGCAGGGCGCGGAGGAGGATGTGGTGGTTGGCGGTCACGGTTTGAGGTGGGCGGCGATTTGTTTTTGTATCTCTTGCGCGGCGCAGGCCGGGTCGGCGGCATCGCGGATGGGGCGGCCCACCACGATGTAATCGGCGCCGCCGGCAATTGCCGCGCGCACATCGGCGGTGCGCTTCTGGTCATCGCCGGCCTGGTCGTTCACCAGCGGCCGGATGCCGGGGGTGACAATCAGCAAACCGTCACCGAGCGCGGCGCGCAGTTGCGGCGCCTCCCGCGGCGATGCAATAACCCCGGCACAGCCGTGCTGCCGCGCCCGCTGGGCCCGCGACAGGACCAGTTGCGCGATGTCGCAGTCAAAACCAAGATCGTCCAAATCGCCGCGGTCCAAACTGGTCAGCGCCGTCACCGCCAGCACTTTCACATCGCCCGCCGCCTCGGCCGCTGCGCGCATCATCGCGTCGTTGCCGTGTACGGTCACAAACTCCACTCCGCGCCCGTTCAGCCGCGCCACCGCCCGCGCCACGGTGGCCGGCACGTCAAAAAATTTCAGGTCCACAAAAATCTTTTTGCCCCGCGCCCGCAGCCATTCCATCAGCGAAAAATATTCGCCGCCCATGAACAATTCCAGGCCGATTTTGTAAAACCCGGCGGCATCGCCCAGGGACAAAACCAATTCACGCGCCTCCTTTGCCGTGGGCAGGTCAAGGGCGACGATTAAACGGTCGCGAGTCGCGGGCATGGCTCAAACGCCGAGAAACGCCAGCATGCCTTCGGCGGCGCGGCGGCCTTCATGGACGGCGGTGACCACCAGGTCGGAGCCGCGCACCATGTCGCCGCCGGCGAAGACTTTGGGGTTGGTGGTTTGGAACGGGTGAGGGTCGGCGGAGGTGCGGACGCGGTCGCGGGAGTCGGTTTGGATTTGGAACTCGGGCAGCCACGGCGGCGGGCTGGGGGTGAAGCCGAAGGCGATGATTACGCGGTCGGCGGTGAGGGTTTCCCCGCTGCCGGCGATGATTTCGGGGCGGCGGCGGCCGCCGCGGTCGGGGGGGGAAAGTTCGGTGCGGGCGAGGCGGACGCCGTCATCGGTGACGGCCAGGGGCTGGCGGTTCCACAAAAACTCCACGCCCTCGTCGCGGGCGTTGGCCACTTCACGGCGCGAGCCGGGCATGTTGGCCTCGTCGCGGCGGTAGACGCAGGTCACTTGCGCGGCCTGCTGGCGCACCGCGGTGCGGACGCAGTCCATGGCGGTGTCGCCGCCGCCCAATACCGCCACCCGCCGGCCGCGCATGTCAATGAAACCGTCACCGCCGGCCTCGCCCATCACGCGGCGGATGTTGGACAGCAGATAGGGCAGGGCGTCGCACACTTCGGGGCGGTCTTCGCCGGGGAAATTGCCGCGAATGCAAGTGTAGGCGCCCATGCCGAGGAACACCGCCGGATATTGCGCGAGCAAGTCGGCAAAGGGGATGTCGCGGCCGATTTCGGTGCCCAGCACAAAGCGCGCGCCGGCCTCTTCCAGCAATTTGCGGCGCTGCAGGACGACGCGCTTTTCCAGTTTGAACGGCGGGATGCCGTAGGTGAGCAGGCCGCCGGCTTCCGGGTAACGGTCGTAAACCACCGGCGACACGCCGCCCCGCAGCAGGACATCGGCGCATGCCAGGCCGGCCGGGCCGGCGCCGACAATGGCGGCGCTGAGGCCGCTGTCCTGCACTTCCGACAGGTCGGGGCGCCAGCCCTGGGCGATGGCCTCGTCGGCGATGTACTTCTCCACCGAGCCGATGGTGACGGCGCCGAAACCGTCGTTCAGAGTGCAGTCGCCCTCGCACAAACGGTCCTGCGGGCAGATGCGCCCGCAAATCTCCGGCAGCGAGTTGGTCTGGTGCAGCAACTCGGCGGCCTCAAACAGGCGGCCTTCCTCCACCAGTTTCAGCCAGTTGGGAATGTAGTTGTGCACCGGGCACTTCCATTCGCAGTACGGGTTGCCGCAGTCAAGGCAGCGCCCGGACTGGGCGGCGGCGGCTTCGGGAGCGTAGTGGCCGTAGATCTCGTTCCAGTTGCCGAGCCGCACGCGCACCGAGGTCTTGTCCGGCTGCTGCCGCGCCAGGTCCAGAAACTGCAGATGCTTGTGCGCCACCGCCGGCCCCGGCCTCAGGCCGCCTGCATCAACGTGCTGAGCAGTGATTCCAAATCCAGCGCGCGCGGGCTCACCAGGCGGAAGTGGCGCGCCAGGTCGGCGAAATCATCGCGCACCGCGCGCCCCCAGGCACTGCCGGTTTCGGCGGCGTGCTCGCTTACCAGGTTGTAGAGAAATTCCAGATACTCCTCGGTGCTCTCGGAGTTGACGCGGCGGATGTCCACCAATTCTTTGTTGCACTGGTCCACGAAGTTGCGCTCCATGTCCAGCACGAAAGCGATGCCGCCGGTCATGCCGGCGCCGAAGTTCAAGCCGCTGCGCCCCAGCACCGCCACCGCGCCGCCGGTCATGTACTCGCAGCCGTGGTCGCCGACCCCCTCCACCACCGCCTGGGCGCCGGAGTTGCGCACCGCAAAACGTTCACCGGCGCATCCCGCGGCGAAAAATTTTCCGCCGGTGGCGCCGTACAAGCAGGTGTTGCCGATGATGGGCGTGTCCACGCTGCGCAGTTGCAGTTCGGGCGGCGGCGCCAGCACCAGTTTGCCGCCGGCCATGCCTTTGCCGACGTAATCGTTGGCCTCGCCGCGCAAAAACATGTGCAGGCCGCCGGCGTTCCAGGCGCCGAAACTCTGCCCGGCGGCGCCGCGCAGGCGCACCGTCAGCGGGTTGTCCTCCATGCCCTGGTTGTCGTGGCGGCGCGCGATTATTCCCGACAGGCGGGCGCCGACCGCGCGGTCCACGTTGCGCACGGTGTAGGAAAACTCCCGGCCGTCACCGCCGCCGCCGGCAATCAGCGGCGCCATGGCGTCCACCATGCGCGCGCCGAGGTCGGAGTACTCAGGCGGCCGGTTAATCTCGGTGGTGCAGAATTGGGGTTCGCCGGGCGGCGCCGGCGCCTGCGCAAGCACCGGCTGCAGGTCCAGCATGGCGTGGCGGGTGCCGGCAATGGCGGCGTTTTCCAGCAGGTCCACGCGGCCGATGACGTCCCGCAGGCTGCGGGCGCCGAGTTGGGCGAGAATTTCGCGCACTTCGCGGGCGACGAAGTTGAAGTAGTGCACCACCCGCTGCGGGCTGCCGGCGAAATGCAGTTTGCGCAACGTGGGGTGCTGGGTGGCGACGCCGGTGGCGCAATTGTTGAGGTGGCAGATGCGCAGGTATTTGCAGCCCAGCGCCACCATGGGCATGGTGCCGAAGCCGAAACTCTCGGCGCCGAGGATGGCCGCCTTGACCACGTCCAGGCCGCTCTTCAGGCCGCCGTCAGCCTGCAGCCGCACCCGCCCGCGCATGCCGCCGGCGCGCAATGCCTGGTGGGTTTCGGCGATGCCCATCTCCCACGGGACGCCGGAATACTTCACCGAGGTCAGCGGGCTGGCGCCGGTGCCGCCGTCGTAGCCGGCGATGGTGATTAAATCGGCATGGCACTTGGCGACGCCGACGGCGATGGTGCCGACGCCGGCGGCGGCCACCAGTTTGACCGACACCATGGCTTCGGGGTTGACCTGTTTCAGGTCGTAAATCAGTTGCGCCAGGTCCTCAATGGAGTAGATGTCGTGGTGCGGCGGCGGCGAGATGAGCGCGACGCCGGGGCTGGAATAGCGCAACCCGGCAATCAGCGGGTTCACCTTCGGCCCGGGCAACTGGCCGCCCTCGCCGGGTTTTGCGCCCTGGGCGATTTTGATCTGCAGAATTTCGGCGTTCACCAGGTAGGCCGGGGTGACGCCGAAGCGGCCGGAGGCGACCTGTTTAATTTTGGAGGTGCGCGCGGTGCCGTAGCGCGCCGGATCCTCACCGCCCTCGCCGGAGTTGGAGCGGCCGCCGATGCTGTTCATGGCCTCGGCCAGCGCCTCGTGCGCTTCCGGCGACAGCGCGCCGAGGGACATGCCGGCGCTGTCAAAGCGGCGCATGATTTCGCCTTCGGACTCCACCTCCGGCAGCGGCAGCGGCGCCGCGCCGGCGGTTTTAAGCCGCAGCAAATCGCGCAGCATGGCCGGCGGCCGCTCATTCACCAGCGCGGCGAATTCACGGTAATCCTCGTAGTCGCCGCTGGCCACGGCGCGGTGCAGGGTGCGCACCACGTCCGGGTTGCAGGCGTGGTATTCGCCGCCGTTCACGTATTTCAGCAGGCCGCCCACCTGCGGTTTGCCGCGCGGGTTCCACGCCGCGCGGCAGTTGTGTTTTGCGTCCTCCTCCAATTCGGCAAAGCCGATGCCCTGAATGCGCGACACCGCGCCGTGGAAGCATTTGTCCACCACCTCGCGGCTGAGGCCGAGCACCTCAAACAACTTCGCCGCGCGGTAACTGGCCACCGTGGAAATGCCCATGCGCGACATGATTTTGTACAGCCCCTTGATGATGCCCCGGCGGTAAGTGCGCAAAACCACGCCGCTGCCGGTGCGCGCAACCTCGCCCTTGCGCAGCATGTCCAGAATAATTTCGTACGCCAGCCACGGATGGACCGCGGTGGCGCCGAAACCAATCAGCACCGCAAAATGATGCGGGTCGCGGGCCACCGCGGTGTCCACAATTAAATTCGCGTCGCCGCGCAGGCCGCATTTTGACAGGTGGCGGTGCACCGCGCCGGTGGCCAGCAGCGCATGCACCGGCCAGGTTTCGCGGCGCAGTTCACGGTCGGAAAGAATGACGATGGCGTCGCCGGCGCGCACCGCCTGCTCGGCGCGGCGGCAGATGTCGTCCAGCGCCGCCGGCAAACTCTGCCCGGCATCGGCGCTTAAATTAATCACGCGGTGGCGGTACAACTCGCCGCCGGGGGCGCCGCCGAGGGCGGTGATGTGCGCCAACTTGTCCGATGACAGCACCGGCGAGCGCAGCACCACGCAGGCGGCGTCGTTCTCGCCCTCGTCAAACACGTTGGACTTGCGCCCGAGGCAGGTCTCCAGCGACATCACAATCTGCTCGCGCAGCGGGTCAATGGGCGGGTTGGTCACTTGCGCAAACTGCTGGCGGAAAAAATCAAACAGCGAACGGTCATGGCGCGACAGAACCGCGATGGGCGTGTCGTCGCCCATGGAACCCACCGCCTCCTGCCCGGCCTCGGCCAGCACCCGCACCACCTGGGTGCGCTCCTCGGCGCTGACCTGGAAGATTTTTTCGTACACCGCCAGCGACGCCGGGTTCAGCGAGGGTGAGTGCGGCGCATCAACCCGCGGCCGTGACTGCAGGCGCTGCTGCGACTGCTTCAGCCACCGTTTGTACGGCCGCCGTGATTTCAGCCGCTCGCGAATTGCATCCGGCGGCAGCAGTTCGCCGCTGCGGGTGTCGGCGGCGATAATCTCGCCCGGCATCAGCCGGCCCTTGGCGGTG
The DNA here is from genome assembly GCA_028817275.1 of Gammaproteobacteria bacterium. Lineage (GTDB taxonomy): Bacteria > Pseudomonadota > Gammaproteobacteria > Arenicellales > Spongiicolonaceae > Spongiicolonus > Spongiicolonus versatilis. The sequence goes on along the minus strand of JAPPPZ010000165.1, from coordinate 2,831 downwards.
ATGTCGCCGGGCTGCGCATCGCTGACGCCGGTCTCGGAGGCGAGGATGATGCGGCGGTCGCGGGTCACGCTGTAGCGCGCCGGGCGCAAGCCGTTGCGGTCCATGGCGCACACGGCGTAGCGGCCGTCGCTCAGCACGATGCCGGCCGGGCCGTCCCACGATTCCATCTTGGTGGAGTGGTAGCGGTAAAACGCGCGCAAGTCTTCGTCCATGCTTTCCACGTTCTGCCACGCCGGCGGAATCATGATGCTGACGGCGCGCAGCACATCCAGCCCGCCGTGCCACAAATACTCCAGCATGTTGTCCAGGCTGAGCGAGTCGGAGCCGGTGGCGGTGACCCGGGGCGCGGGCAGCAGCGGCGACTGGTACTTGCCGCGCCGGGCGTAGGACCAACTGCGGTTGCCCTGGATGGTGTTAATCTCGCCGTTGTGGGCGAGGAAGCGGTACGGCTGGGCCAGTTTCCAGCGCGGCAGGGTGTTGGTGGAAAACCGCTGGTGGAACACCGCCAGTGACGACTCCATGTCCGGATCCATGAGGTCGGCATAGAACCCCTCCATCTGCCCGGCTAACATCATGCCTTTGTACACTAAAACGCGCGATGACAGACTGCACACAAAAAAGTCATTCTCCTCGGCGCGCAACTCGGCCTCGGCCTCAACCCGCGCGGTGAACAGCCGCCGCTCAAAGTCCATCACCTCCATGGCCTCATCCCCGGCCGCCGCAAACACCTGCGCCATCAGCGGCATGGTGCGCCGGCCTTCCACGCCTAATGCATCCGGGTTCAGCGGCAACTCACGCCAGCCGCAAACCGTGACCTGCTGCCGCGCCAGTTGCTTTGCCAGCGCCGCTTTCTGTTCCTCGGCATCCGCCGCATCGCCGTCAAAAAACACCAGCCCGGCGGCGTAATGGCGCGGCAGTTGCCAGCCGTGCTCAGCCGCCACCCGCCGCAAAAACCGCTCCGGCCGCCGCATCAGCAGCCCGCACCCGTCGCCAGTCTCCGGGTCGGCGCCCACCCCGCCCCGGTGCGACAGCCGTCCCAGCGAAACCAGCGCCGAGCGCACCAGCGCATGCCCGGCCTGGCCGTCCATGTGCGCCACCAGGCCGAAGCCGCAACTGTCTTTTTCAAATTCAGGTCGGTGCAAAGTCATGATGCGTGGAAATCCGGCGCGGGAAACGCGCAAACGAGGAATGGTAACAAATTCCGCGCCGCGCCGCCCTCACCCTCACCGCCCCCGGTCCAGACAGCGCAACTGCACCGCCTCGGCGATGTGTTCGCTGGTCACGGCCGGCGCCTGGCCCAGGTCGGCGATGGTGCGGGCCAGGCGGAGGATGCGGTGGTAGGAGCGCGGGGAGAGCGCCAGTTTGTCCATGGCGCGGTCGAGCAGGGCGCGGGCGTCCTGGTCCAGGGCGCAGGCCTTTTCCATTTCGCGGCCGGCCAGGGCCCGGTTGAGGCCGCCCTGGCGCCGCCACTGGAGGCCGCGGGTTTTGGTGACCCGGCGGCGGACTTCACCGCTGGACTCGCCGGGCGCGCGCTCACCCAACATGCGGGCGGCCACCGGCGGCACCAGGATTTGGATGTCAATGCGGTCCAACAGCGGTCCGGAAATGCGCGTGCGGTAACGCTGCACCTGCTCCACCGTGCACTGGCATCTTCCGCGCAGGTCGCCGAGGTAGCCGCAGGGGCAGGGATTCATCGCCGCCACCAGTTGAAATCTACTGGGAAACCGCGCCTGCATGGCGGCGCGGGAGATGTGGATGGCGCCGGATTCGATGGGTTCGCGCAGAGTTTCCAGCACGCGGCGCTCAAATTCCGGCAACTCGTCCAGAAACAGGACGCCGTTGTGGGCCAGGGAAATCTCGCCGGGGCGCGGAATGCTGCCGCCGCCCACCAGCGCCGCCGCCGAGGCGGTGTGGTGGGGCGAGCGGAACGGCCGCCGCCGCCACGTTTCCATGGCGAAACCGTGGCTGCTGCTGGAATACACCGCCGCGGTCTCCAGCGCCTCGGCGGTGCCAAGAGTCGGCAGAATGCCGGGCAGGCGCGAGGCCAGCATGGTCTTGCCGCTGCCGGGCGGGCCGAGCATGAGCATGCTGTGGCCGCCGGCGGCGGCAATCTCCAGCGCCCGTTTGGCCGCCTCCTGGCCGCGGATGTCGGCCAGATCCCCGGCGCCGTTGGCCGCCGATGCGCCGCCGCCGTCCTCCTCGCCCACTTCCGGGGCCTCGCCGACAACCGCCTCGCGCCGGCCGTCCAAATAGTCCGGCAGATCCAACAAGTGGCGGATGCCGGCGATGCGGGCGCCGTTGACCAGCAGCGCCTCGGCGGCCGAGTCGGCCGGCAGCACCAGCGCGCGGCCGCCGGCGGTGGCGGCGATGGACGCGCTCAGTCCGCCGCGCAACGGCCGCACATCGCCGCCCAGGGACAACTCGCCGAGGAACTCAAACCGCCGCAGCGTCGCGCCCGGCAACTGGCCGCTGGCGGCGAGGATGCCGACGCTGATGGGCAGGTCAAAACGCCCGCCTTCCTTCGGCAGGTCGGCCGGGGCGAGGTTGACGATGATGCGGCCGATGGGAAACTCGTAGCCGGCGTTGCGGATGGCGGCGAACACGCGGAACTTGCTTTCCCTCACCGCCGCCTCAGGCAGGCCGGACATGTGAAACTTCGGCTGGCCGGTGAAAAAATTGACCTCCACCCTGACCAGAGGCGCTTCTACGCCGGATTCGGCGCGGCTTAAAACAGTGGCTAACTTCATTTTACTTGCTCCCTGTAAGTCGGGGCGGCAACCCTTGCCGCTCGGCCGCCCGGCCTTATTGCCGGACAGGCGGGGGATTATGCA
>JAPPPZ010000144.1 GCA_028817275.1 Gammaproteobacteria bacterium | reverse complement strand
CGGCCACGGCCTGCTCGACCTGGACGCGGCCACGCGGCCGGCGGGGATGCTGATGACCAGCATGAACGGCGGCGGCGAAAGCGCCGGCGACATCAGTCTCAGCACCGTCGGCGGCGCTTTCGGCAACGGCATCGCCGAGACGCTCGGCGGGGCGACGGTTGCGCTGTTTGACCAACTGAACGCGCCGTTTTTCACCACCGCCGGACAGTGGCTGCGCCGCCCCGGGGGGCGCAACGGCGCCCTCGGCGGCGGTACCGCCGACAGCGGTGACGGCCATGCCACGTTCACCCTCGCCGCCGCCGGTGACTGGCTGCAGCATGCCCGGTTCACCGTGGACAACGGTGACTCCGGGTGGTGGACCGGCTGGAACGGGGTGGAAAATGGCGCCCCGTGGCTGGACCTCGTTGGCGACGGCCCCGGCGGCGGCTTTGCCAGCGGCAGTTTCGCCGTCGCCGTCCAGCATGGCGCGCCGCTGGCCGAGGGCCGCCCGGTGGACGCCGCCTGGCGCGACGGCACCGCCATCACCATGCACTGGCGTGCGCTGCGCCTCGGCCTGCTGCGCGAGGCCGAGGGCGTGCTCGGCGCCCGCCCCGGCGGCGCCATGGGCCGCGCCAGCGCCACCACCGCCTTCGCCGGCGCCGGCTGGAACTGGCGCCTGGGCCGCTGGCACGGCGCCGCCGCCGCCCACCTCGGCGCCACCAGCCCGCAAACCACGCCCGGCCTGCTGCAAAATGTCAGCCACTTAACCAGCGACGCCTACACCCTCAGCGCCGCCCGCCGGGGCCTTTTTCAATCCGCCGACACCCTCACCCTCAGCCTCGCCCAGCCGCTGCGCGTGCGCGCCGGCCGCGCCGCTTTCCGCCTGCCCGCCGGCCGCACCCGCTACGGCCAAATTATTCACCAAACCCACGACATCAGCCTCAAACCCGCCGGCCGCGCGGTGGAACTGAAAGCCGCCTGGCGCGGCCGCCTCGGCGCCGGCAACGGCGTCGGCCTCACCCTCACCGCCACCCGCCAGCCGAACCACGACGCCAGGGCCGAACTCGGCCGGGAGGCGTGGGTGGGATTTTGGGGGCGGTTTTAAGTTGTGGCTTTTTTGCCACGGCGGGGGCGGCGATGAAAAAATGCGCGAAAGTGTGACCACAGTCACAGGTGTTTAAAAAAACCGGTTTTTACAATGATTTTTCATGAACGAAACGCAAATCAAAGGCGTGGAAATCCGCATCGGCTCCTGCACCCGCTGGGGGCTGGCGTTTTTTGCGGCGGCTGCGCTGCTGGTCAGCGGACTGGTCACCCGTTATTACGCCGGCGAATTTGATGTGCTATGCTGGATCGGCAGCGTGGTCGCCGGCGGTTGCGGCGGCCTGGCTTACCACTTCTACCGGAGAGCGGACGAACTCACCACACTTTTGGAGGAATATCGCAATGGCTGATATTGACTGGCCCACCGTCGCAATGGTCGGCCTTGGCGTTTTCTTTCTGGCGTTGATGTTCGGCTACCCCAGGAAAATCGACAACTGGCTGGGCAAGCGCAAAAAACGAAAGGCTTTCCGCCGCGCGCTGCTGACCGGCGCGGCCGAGCGGCAGAAAGTGCTGGGCGCGCGCCGCTGAAAACGACCCCCGGCGGCGGGGGTTTGTGCTACACTCGGCGGCGTCTTGTTTTCGGAGGGCACAACCATGGTTTCTCTTTTACTGCGCACACTGGTTCTGGGGCTGGCGCTGGCCGGGGTATCGGCGCACGGGCAGACCCAGCAGAGTGGAACCGCCGGCACCGCCGCCGCCTTAAAAACCTCGGTCGGCGTGCTGGGCCGGGCCGGCAGTTCCCTGGCCAAGGATTTAATTCAGGGGCGGGTTGACGGCGGCGGCGCCGGTGAGGGTTCGGCGGCATTGCACACCGCCGCCGCCGGTTCATGGGCGGCCGGCCCCCCCATTTTCAACGCCGGCCACAACGGCAACGGTTACACGGTGGGCGCCTGGGCCGCCGCCGCCACCCTCGACTTCAGCGGCCGGCAGACGCTGGTCACCAACTCCGAATTCCGCTACGGCGGGCGGCTCAACGCCCTGCACATCGGCACCGACCGCTGGCGCGGGCCGGACAACATGGCCGGCCTCAGCGTCGCCCACACTTTCGGCGACCTGGACGGCGCCGGTGAAGACCGTGACTTCAAGACGCGCATGACCGGCGTCCACCCCTACTACGCCCACTGGCTCAGCCCCAATCTGTACCTGTGGACCGCCGCCGGCCTCAGCAAAGGCACGGCCAAGGTCACCGAAACCGTCACCGCCATGAACGCCTCCACGGTCCGGCGCGCCAATTCCAACCTCAGCAGCACCATGGCCGGCGGCGGCGTCAACGGCCGCATGCAATGGAGCGACGCCGTGGACATCGGCCTGCGCGCTTCGCTGGTGTACACCAAGGGCCGGCTGAGCGGGGCGACATATGACGACAGCGAAACGCTTCCGGAGTCGGAAGCGACAACTTTGCGCCTCGCCAGCGAGTGGGAGGTGGGCCGCCACATCACCACCAACAAGGGCGCGGTGCGGCCGTTCCTCACCGCCGGTTTCCGGCAGGACTACCGCGACGCCGACGGCGATGCGGCGTGGAACCTGGGCAGCGGCGCCGAGTTCAGCAGCGAGGACGGCCTGGTCATCCGCGTACAGGGCAAAAACCAGGTGAGCACCAGCAACACCGACCACCGCGAAAACAGCCTGAGCGCGGAAGTGCGCTGGGCGTGGACCCTGGGCCGCCTCGGCCTCGCGCCCTACACCACGTTAAACATGAACGCCGCCGACCGCGACTGGATCGGCGGCGTGCGCATGGCGGTGCCGGGCACCGGACTGCGGCTGGGCTTTGAGGCCGGGGTGGACGCCGACGGCGCCGACTACGGAAACCTGTTCAGCGGCGAGTGGCGGTTCTGACCCGACCCCGGGGCGACGGCGCCCGATGTTATCCCCCAAAAACGGCGCCCGCAAAAAGCGGGGCGGCAGCGAGCGCGTCTACTACGACGGCTACTGGATCCGCTGTTACCACCCGCCGGCCGAAAGCATGGAGGCGCGCAAGCAGTTAATCGACACCCTCAACCGCCGCACCTTCCACCACACCGAGCGCGGCATCAACACGCCCGGCGGCAAACTGCACGAGGCCCGCGCCGCCTACCAAAGCGAGAGCGACCCGCAGCGCAAGCGGGTGAACGCGGCCATGCTGGCCGGCGCGCTGTTCAACCGCGCCACCGATATTTTTCACTCGCTGGTGGAGTTGTCGGCCCGGGGGGTGGCGGTGCACGCCGACAACGCGCTGATGCGCGAGTGCGGCGAATACCTGCGCGAGGCGCTGGAACTCGGCGGGCAGGTCAAGCACTACAGCGGCCAGGCCGGCATCGACGAGTTGTGGGGCGAGCCGTTCAAGGCCTTCTCCCTGCCGCTTGCCGATTTCTACCAGAGCCGCTACATCAAAATCGCCAAGAGCATGAAAAACATCGACCAGATCGCCGCCGCCCTCACCGGCTTTTTCGCCGGCAACCCGGACTACCGCGGCCTGCCGGCGCGCATTAAAAGATACGCCGCCGCGGCCAAAAAAGAATGTGAGATCATGAAAACCGACCCGGATATTTTCCGGGTATGGCCCGAATTTGTCGCCGCCGGCGAGCAACTGGAAAACTTCCG
>JAPPPZ010000066.1 GCA_028817275.1 Gammaproteobacteria bacterium | reverse complement strand
CCCGCGCTATAATCCCCACCCCCAAACTCCCAACCGAGGTGCAACCATGCTTACCGAAAAACAAACCCGCCAGTACAACGAGCAGGGGTTCGTCGTGGCGCCGGGGGTGGTGTCGGAGTCGCTGCTTGCCGGGATGATTGCGCAACTGGATGAGTGGATTGAGGAAAGCCGTGCGCATGAGCAGAATTTCGGGCCGATGATGGACGGCAAGATGCGGTTCGATTTGCAGGACGGGCATTGCCGGGAGAAGCCCGGGTTGCGGCGGGTGGCGAATCCGGTTGACTTGTCGCAGGCGTACCGCGATGTGCTGTTTGAAGGCGCGGTGGTGGAGGCGGTTGCCTGCGTGGTGGGGCCGAATGTCAAGTTTCACCACTGCAAACTCAACACCAAGTTGCCGGGCATGGAGACGCGGGTGGACTACCACCAGGACCATGCCTTTGATCCGCATACCAACGACGACCATGTCACCGCGCTGGTGCTACTGGATGACATGAGCGAGGAGAACGGCTGCCTGCGCGTGGTGCCCGGCTCGCACAAGGGGCCGCGCCACACCCACTACGTCGGCGATGACTTTGTCGGCAAGGTGGACGACACGGTGCAGGCAGTGTGCGAGGAGCGCGCGGTGCCGATTCTCGGCAAGGCCGGCGACCTGTGCCTGATGAGCACCTGGGCATTGCACGGCGGCGGCGCCAACCGCACCACGCGGCCGCGGCGGATGCTGATATGCGACTACACCGCCGCCGATGCCTTTCCGCTGGGCCCGCCCATGGTGCCGTCGCCGCACAGCGGCAAAATCGTCAAGGGCAGCGCGACGCGCATGGCGCGCTTTCGCGGCGGCGTGGTGGAGTTGCCGAAACGCTATGAGGCCGACTCGTTCTTCGGCGCGCAGGGACAGAAAACCGCCGGCGGCATGGCCTGAGCGCGCATGACTTTTTCCATCGCCGGACGTTGCGGCCGCACCGGCATGCTGGGGGTGGCGATTACCACTTCCAGCATCTCGGTTGGCGCGCGCTGCCCGTGGGTGCGCGCGGGCTGCGGCGCGGTGTCGACCCAGAACATCACCGACCCGGAACTGGGGCCGGTGATTCTGGATGCGCTGGCCGCCGGCCGGGGCGCGGAAGAGGCGGTGGCGGAGGCGGTGCGCCGGCCGCATATTGAATATCGGCAGTTGACGGTGGTGGACAGCAGCGGCGAGGTGGCGCACTTCACCGGCGAGCACATTCTCGGCATTCACGCCGTGGCGCAGGGCGACGGCTGTGTCGCCGCCGGCAATCTGCTGGCGCACGACGGCGTGGCGCGGGTGATGGTGGAGACCTTCACCGCCGCCGCCGGCCGGCACCTGGCGCAGCGGCTGCTGGATGCGCTGGCCGCGGGTGTTGACTGCGGCGGTGAACAGGGCCCGGTGCACTCGGCCGCGCTTACAGTCGCGCATGAACAATCGTGGCCGCTGGTGGACCTGCGGGTGGACTGGGAGGATGACGGGCCGGTGGCGCGGCTGCAAAAACTCTGGCGCGCCTACGAGCCGCAAATGGAGGACTACCTCACCCGCGCCGCCAACCCGGCGGCGGCGCCGAGTTACGGGGTGGCGGGGGATCCGTAGTTCAATCATTCCCTCAGCGCAGGTAGGTCCAAACCACCGACAGCACCATCAAAATTGCCAGTGAAACATTCACCCACTTGTGCCACTTCGGGTGGGCGAACAACCGTTTTAAGTACTGCCCGGAAAAACACCACGAGACGTCGACGACGAAGACGATGGCGGCGTTGACGATGACAATCCAGAACGCCGACTGCGCGTAATGGTCGACCAGTGAGAATTGCGAGATGGCGGACAGGGCGGCGGTATAGGCCTTGGGGTTCAGCATGTTGAGCAGCACACCCTGAAAGAAGTGCAGCGGTTTTGCTTCGCCGCCGTCACCGAGCGGGGCGGAAGTCGCGATTTTGTACGCCAAATAAAAAATGTATCCCAACATCACAAACTTCAACGCCGTATAAACCGCGTCGAATTCCAACAACGCGCCGGCACCCAACGCGCTGACCACCAGGTTGAAAACAAAACCGGTGATGATGCCGAAAAGATACGGCAGAGATTTCCTGAAACCGTAGTTGACGCCGCTGTAGAGAAGCGAAATCACCGCCGGCCCCGGCGTCGCCAGCAGCACGGCGGAGAAAACCGCCAGGCCGAACCAGTTGAATTCGGACATGGTTTGAATTAAAACGCCGTGGCCGCCAACGCGCCGCCGAAGCCTAACAGGGCGATGCCGGTGACGCCGCGCATCACGCGCTGAAACAATCGGTTGGCATTGGCGCGGTCAAAATAACCGAAGAACAAAATCATCAAAGAAAACCACACGGCATTGAGCGCCGAATGAATGACCACCAACAACAGCGCCGGCAGGAAGCCGCCGCTTGCCGGTGAGATAAACTGCGGAAACGCCGCCAGATAAAACATGGACACCTTGGGGTTCAGGGCGTTGGTGATAAACCCTTCGGCAAACGCCGCGCTTAACTTGCGCCGGCGATGTTCGGCGGTTGCGGCCCGGAAGCGGCGCCGGCGTTGCCCGGCCCGCCGCGCAGCACTTGCACTCCGAGATAACACAGGTAGAGCGCGCCGGCCAGTTTGACGACGAAAAAAGCGGCCGCCGATTGCGCCAAAATCAGCGAGATGCCGAAAATCGACAGTAACCCGTGCAGATAAAACGCGCTGACAAACCCGGCCACATTGGCCACCCCGGTGCCGCGCCCCGATAGGGAGACGGTTTTGGCGATGAGCACGCCGTTGGGCCCCGGCGACATGACCAGCAGGGCGGCGACGACGGTGAAACTGAGGAGGTTGGATAATTCGGGCATATCAAGTCCAGCCCGGCTTTAGGTCAACCCGCGCAAAGTCACCTGGTAACCGGCAAACTTCCGCACATTCAGCACGCCGTTGTTGAGGATTAGATACTGCCCTTTGATGCCGGTGAGGGTGTCCTCTATCACCGGGTTTTTGTCCAGGCTGCAGGGGATGATTTTTTGCGGGTAACGCCGAACCGGGTAGCGGAAGGTGAAGGTTTGCGCGTTTTTGGCGCGGCTGATTTTTTCCGCGCCGAATTTTTCTCTGATGGCGGCGATTTCCTGTTCGCACGGCGCGAGCAACCGCCCGGCCTCGGCGGCCAGGTCCAGCGTCTCCGGTTCACCGCCCAGCATCTTGCGCCAGTCGGTGCGGTCGCTGACATGTTTTTTAATCGCCACCTCCACCAGCCCCGACTGGTAGCGGTTCTGCACCTCAAACCACGGCATCGCCTGCACCGCGCCTTGGTCCATCCACCGCGCCGGGATGTTGGACTTGCGCGTGATGCCGACCTTGAGGCCGGAAGAGTTGGCCAGATACACCACATGCGGCGTCATGCAATGCCCGGTGGCCCACTCCGCATCGCGGCAGGTGCCGTGGTGAAAATGGCACAACTCGGGCTTGACAATGCACGAGTCGCACTCGGCAAGATCGCGGAAACAGGGAAAGCAGTATCCTTGGTTAAAACTTTTCTTCGTCTTGCGCCCGCAATGCACACAGTAAATGTCGCCGCTGAACTCCAGCCGCAACCGCCGCCCCAGCAGCGCGTTCATGTCAACTTCACCGTCGCCCACCGGCATGGCATAGCGCACCACTTCCCCGGCAAAAGTCTTCATTTTGCGCAGGGGGCCGGTTTGGGTTTC
>JAPPPZ010000020.1 GCA_028817275.1 Gammaproteobacteria bacterium | reverse complement strand
ACCCCCAGCAGTTTTTGCGCCTCCACGGCGAACTCCATGGGGAGTTCACGAAACACTTCCTTGCAAAAACCGTTGACAATCATGGACACCGCGTCCTCCTGCGAGATGCCGCGCTGCATGCAGTAGAACAATTGGTCTTCGCCGATTTTGCTGGTGGTGGCTTCGTGTTCCACCATGGCGCCGGGGTGGGCCACCTCCATGTAGGGGAAGGTGTGGGCGCCGCATTGGTCGCCCATCAGCAGCGAGTCGCACTGGGAAAAATTGCGCGCGTTGGCGGCGCTTTTGAGGATCTTGACCAGGCCGCGGTAGGTGTTCTGGCCGCGGCCGGCGGAGATGCCTTTGGAGATGATGGTGCTTTTGGTGTCGCGGCCGATGTGCACCATTTTGGTGCCGGTGTCGGCCTGCTGGCGGTTGTTGGTGAGGGCGACGGAATAAAATTCGCCGATGGAGTTGTCGCCCTCCAGCAGCACGCTGGGGTATTTCCAGGTGATGGCCGAGCCGGTTTCCACCTGCGTCCATGAAATTTTCGCGCCGGCACCCCGGCATGCGCCGCGCTTGGTGACGAAGTTATAGATGCCGCCGCGGCCTTCCTCGTCGCCGGGATACCAGTTTTGCACGGTGGAATATTTAATCTCGGCGTCTTTCAGCGCGACCAGTTCCACCACCGCGGCGTGCAGTTGTTTCTCGTCGCGCATGGGCGCGGTGCAGCCCTCAAGGTAACTGACGTAACTGCCCTCGTCGGCGACAATCAACGTGCGCTCAAACTGGCCGGTGTTCATGGCGTTGATGCGGAAATAGGTGGACAACTCCATGGGGCAGCGGACGCCCTTCGGCACGTAGACAAAGGAACCGTCGCTGAACACCGCCGAGTTAAGCGCGGCGTAGAAGTTATCCGCCGGCGGCACCACCGAGCCGAGGTATTGCTTCACCAGTTCGGGATGTTCCTGCACCGCTTCCGAGAACGAGCAGAACACCACGCCGGCCTCGGCCAGCGTCTCCTTGAATGTGGTGGCCACCGACACGCTATCAAACACCGCATCCACGGCGACATTGGTGACGCCGGCGAGGATTTTCTGCTCGGCCAGGGGAATGCCGAGTTTCTCGTAGGTCTCGAGCAGTTTGGGGTCCACTTCGTCCAGGCTTTTGGGCCCGTCGGCGTTGCTCTTCGGCGCCGAGAAGTAACTGATGGCCTGGAAATCAATGGGCTCGTGGTCCACCTTGGCCCAGGCCGGCGGTTTCATCTGCAACCATTTGCGGTACGCCGCCAGCCGCCACTCCAGCATGAACTGCGGCTCGTCTTTTTTTGCCGACAGCGCGCGCACCACCGCCTCGGACAGGCCGGGCGGAAAAGTGTCGGCTTCAATGTCGGTGAAGAATCCCTCCTTGTATTCACGGCCGAGTCGTTCGTCCAACTGGGTGTTCAGGCTGCTCATTGGGCTGCGCTCCGTTTGTGGTTGGTTTTGTTCTGGTTGCGGGCGGCGGGTTGCGGGACGCCAACCGTCACCTGGCATGCGGCGTCCTGGCGCGCCGCGGCGGCCTGCACCGACGGCCACTGCATGAGGTCGCCGAGGGTGATGTCATCCAAAAAGTCGTACAGTTTGTCGCTGATGCGGCTCCACAAATCGTGGGTGAGGCAGCGCTCGCCGTGCTGGCAGTCCTCGCTGCCGCCGCACAGGGTGGCGTCGATGCGCTCGTCCACCGCCGAGATAATTTCGGCGATGGAAATGCGCCCCGGCGCCCGCGCCAAACGGTAGCCGCCGCCCGGCCCGCGCCGCCCGGCCACCAGTCCGCCGTGGCGCAGCCGCGCAAACAACTGCTCAAGGTAGGACAGCGAAATGCTCTGGCTCAGCGCAATATCGCGCAAACTCACCGCCGCGCCACTCTCAGCGCCGCCGGCACCGCCGGCACCCGCCCCCTGGTGCAGCGCAAGGTCAATCATCGCCGTCACCGCATACCGCCCTTTGGTCGTCAGCCGCATGGCGGGGAGCATATAAAAACCAAGCGGGGGAGTCAAGAATTAATTTGCAGATTTTCGCCCTTTTTTTCAGCCGGGCGGCCGCCGGCCCCGCCCTCACCCGCCAAACCCCGAAGTGATGGGATACCGCCGGTCTTTGCCGAATGCCCGGGGCGTGATGCGGACGCCGGGGGCGGCCTGGCGGCGTTTGTATTCATTGCGGTTGACCAGGCGCAGGACTTGTTTGACGGTGGCGGCGGCGTGGCCGGCGGCGATGATTTCCTCCGCGCCCTGGTCGCGCTCAATGTAGGCCTCCAAAATGGCGTCCAGCACCGGGTAGGGCGGCAGGGAGTCGGAGTCATGCTGGTTGTCGCTGAGTTCGGCGGACGGCTCGCGCTCAAGAACGCGGTTTGGAATCACCGGCGCGATGGCGTTGCGGTGTTCGGCAAGTTTGTAGACCAGCGTCTTCGGCACGTCTTTAATCGCGGCAAAACCGCCGGCCATGTCGCCGTACAACGTCGCGTAGCCCACCGCCATCTCGCTCTTGTTGCCGGTGGTGAGAAGAATTTTTCCGCTCTTGTTGGACAGCGCCATCAGCAGCACACCGCGGCACCTGGCCTGTAAATTTTCCTCGGTGGCGTCAACTTTGCCGCCGGCAAACAGCGGCGCCAGTTGGGCGAGGAATGCGCGGTATAACGGTTCAATGGAAATGCTGTGGTGCTTAACGCCGAGCCGCCCGGCCTGTTCGCGCGCGTCTGCAACGCTCATGTCGCGGGTGTGGCGCGAGGGCATGAGCACCGCCTCCACTTTACCGGCGCCGAGCGCGTCCACGGCGATGGCCAGGGTGAGCGCCGAGTCCACGCCACCGGACAAGCCGACCACGGCGCCGTCAAAACCGTTTTTGTTCACATAATCGCGGACGCCGAGCACGATGGCCTGGTAGGCGCCGGCCACCGCCGACGGTGCTGCGGCGCACTCGGCGCTGAGTGGTTGCGCGGCGCCGGTAGCGGTGACGGTGAACTTCGCGCAAGTGACGGCCTCGCAAAAAAACGGCAGCCGCTGGGTCACCGCGCCGGCGGAGTCCACCACAAAAGAGCCGCCGTCGAAAACCAGTTCGTCCTGCCCGCCGACCAGGTTTACATATGCCACCGCGACTTGCGCCGCACGGGCGCGGGCGCCGATTAAGGCTTCGCGCTCGCGGCACTTGCCCATGTGGAACGGTGAACCGTTGCAGTTCACCACCAGTTGCGCGCCGGCGGCGACGGCGCTTTCCAGCGGACCGTCCTCCCATAAATCTTCGCAGATAGTGACGCCCACACGCGCGCCGTTCACATCAAAAACCACCGGCGATGCGCCCGGGCGAAAATACCGCCGCTCGTCAAACACCGCATAGTTCGGCAGAATGCGCTTGTCGTAGCAGGCCACGGTTTTGCCGCCCCGCGCCACCGTCACCGAGTTGAACACGCCCCCACCCGCGCGCCGGGGATGGCCGACAACAATGGCGGCCCCGCCGCTGGCAGCGGCAATTTTCGCCACCGCACCTTCCGCCGCCCGCACAAAATCAGCCCGCAACACCAAATCCTCCGGCGGATACCCGCTCACCGCCATCTCCGGAAACGCCACCAGGTCGCAACCCTCACCCTCGGCGCGCGCGGCGGCGGCAAGAATTTTTTCCGTGTTGCCGGCAATGTCGCCCACCAGAAAATTCTGCTGGGCGAGGGCGAGGGTGAGGGTTTTTGGCAT
>JAPPPZ010000101.1 GCA_028817275.1 Gammaproteobacteria bacterium | reverse complement strand
GCGGTTTGTGTGGTCTGCCGGGCTGTCGGCGTTTCCTTGTTCGACTCCGACCCAATAAGCATTGTAATCAGTATCAGCCCGATGGCACCACCGACCATGACCCATGCGACTGGCGGCGGGCCTGATTTCTTCACACTTTCCCCGGCCGGTTTGCTTGTGGCGGCAACGGGCGCCGGCTTAACGGTCGGTGTCGGCTTGTCAGGCGTGATGGTCTCGTCGAATGAAGAAGCCGCCCGGGGCACGGGTTCGGACACATGCTCGGATACGGGCATGAGTTCCAGCCGTTCCGGGAGGAAGTCCGCTGGCTCGGACTCAGGCATAGGCTGAGGCACGGGCATGGGTTTGGCGACAGGCGGCTCGCCATGTTCGTTGGCTTTCTGCTGTGATGGAAAGCAAGCCATAACAACCAGCGGAATGATGCCTACGATGGTCAGCACTAACAGCAACCACCAGCCGCTTCGCCCGATGTCGTGCAACCTCCTTGCGCCCACCGCCAGGGCCGGAAGCAAGGTTGCTATCTGCCACAACCAGCCCAGCGCCCCTCCCCAATCGTCACATTGGTCGAGCAAGCGACAATCAATGAAGCCTGCCCCGAATCCGACTGAACCAACAAACAGGACAAACCACCAGTATTCCGCACGGGTGGCGCGCCCGTGAAAATCGGCATATTTAGTGAAACAAGTTTTAATCGATTGTCCAAAAGTCATTGATTTGTCCTCAAGAGTGGTGAGGTGGACGATGGTGGCGGAGCATGGCACACCCACAAGCGAGCATACAAAAATCCACTTGCCAAAGCGTTGGTTTGCCCGGTGTTTTTGTTGGTTTGAGTGTTGGAAATGGTGGAATCAAGACCGGGAACGATGGTTTAAGGCCTGGAAATGATGGAGTTAAGCCTGGAAACGGTGACGGCAAGGCTGAAAGCGGTGAACTGAGCCCTGCAATTGACAGTGACAGAGGCAAAAACTGCGGCGGATTGGATTTAATCGGCATTTCCGCGCCCGCCCTTTGCGCAACGCGCGCCGAAAATTTTTTATCCAGTGATCACCCCGCCGCAAACGCCGTAAAAATTTCCCCCCGCGCCCGCACCGTGCGCCGCTCGCCGGGGCGGGGTGCGTTGCCGGGGGTGTAGTGGGCGACCACCTGCTCGCCCGAATCCAGTTGCAGGCGCACCTGCCGTTCCACGCCGTTGTCGGTCACCCGCAGCACGCCGGCGTTGCCGGGCGGGGCGTTGTCGGTGCTCAGTTGCTCCGGCCGCACCCATACCGACAGCGGCTGGCCGGGGCGGATGGCGACGCCGTTGCTGAGCGCCAGGTCGCCGAGGGCGGTGCGCGCCAGGCCGCGGGTGTGGGCGGTGCCGTGCAGCAGCGCGCCGTGGCCGAGCAACCGCACGGTGGCCGGATGGGCCGGGCTTTGGTGCAGGTCGCCGGGCGCGCCCCACTGGACGATGCGGCCGTGCTCCAGAATGCCGACTTGGTCGCCGAGGGCGAGGGCGTCACCCAAGTCGTGGGTGACCAGCAGGCAGGCGATGCCGCGCGACTTGACGGTCTCGCGCAGCCGGGCGACGCCGGCCAGGCGCAACTCACGGTCCAGGTTGGCGAACGGTTCATCCAGCAGCAGAAGTCGCGGCTCGGCGGCCAGGGCCCTGGCCAATGCCAGCCGCGCCTGCTGGCCGCCGGACATCTGCTGCGGAAAACTGTCGGCAAATTCCGCCAGGTCCATTTGCGCCAGGTAGCGAATGGCCCACTCGGCGCGCCGGCCGGCGGGGCGCGACTGCATGGCGGCGGTGATGTTGCCGGCCGCGCTGAGGTGGGGGAACAAAGCGAAGTCCTGAAACACCACCCCGGCGCCGCGACTCTCTGGGGTGACGGTGCGGGCGGGCGTGGACACCGACTCGCCGTGAATTAAAATCTCGCCGCGTGCGATGGCGGTGAAGCCGGCGATGGCGTGCAGCAACGTGGTCTTGCCGCTGCCGCTGGGCCCGGCCAGGCAGGCGATGGCGCCGTGCTCCAGTTGAAACGAGGCGCGCTCCAACGCCGAATGCTGCGGATAGCGGACGGCCAGGTCGCGCACTTCAAGGGCGCACGCGCTCATGGCAGCAGAAATTCCAGCAGCGCCTTCTGTGCATGCAGGCGGTTCTCGGCCTCGGCCCACACCACGCTTTGCGCGCCGTCGAGAACCTCGGCGTCCACTTCAACGCCGCGGTAGGCCGGCAGGCAGTGCATGAAGACGGCGTCCTTGCCGGCCAACTTCATCAACTTCGGCGTCACCCGGTAGCCGGCGAAATCGCGCAGGCGTTTTTCCTTGCCGGCCTCGTCGCCCATGCTCACCCACGAGTCGGTGACCACCACGTCGCAGCCGGCCACCGCCTCTTCAGGCGACCGGCACAGCACCGCGCGGCCGGCGGCGTTTTGCATAATGCCGTCGCGCGGGCGGTAGCCGTCGGGCGCCGCAATGTTGAGAAAAAATTCAAAACGCTCGGCGGCGTTAATCCATGAGTTGCAAACATTGTTGCCGTCACCGACCCACGCCGCGCGCCGGCCGCGGATGTCGCCGTGCGCTTCCATCCACGTTTGCATGTCGGCCAGCAACTGGCAGGGGTGAAACAAATCGCTGAGCGCGTTAATCACCGGCGCGGCGCAGAACTCGGCGACCGTTTCCAGGTCGGCGTGGCGGTGGGCGCGAATGACCACGGCGTCGGCCATCGCCGACAGCACCCGCGCAGTGTCGCCGAGGTCCTCGCCGCGCCCCAGTTGGGTGTGGTCCGGGGACAGAAAAACCGCGCTGCCGCCAAACTGCGCCACCGCCGCCTCAAAAGAAAGCCGCGTGCGGGTGGACGGTTTTTCAAACAGCAGCGCCACCGTTTTGTTGCGCAACGGCCCGCCGCCGCCCTTACCGGCGCGGCGTTTTTTTTTCAGCACGGCAGCGCGCGCGACAATCCCGCGCAATGCACCGGCATCCAAATCCCGCAGCGATAAAAAATGTTGCGTCACCGTCGGCCCCAGGTTTGCGAAGTAAAAACAAAAACGCCCCTCAGCGGGGCGCGGGCGAAGTATAGCACTGTTTTTTACCCGTCCACGCCGCCCGGCATCAGGCCGCCAGCGCCTTGAAAGCGGCGCTGTCCATCACTTCCGCCGCCGGGCCCTGGCGTTCCACCCGGCCGCGGCTCATCAGCAGGGCTTCTTCGAAATGTTCGGCCAGTTGCGGCTGGTCCAGCACCCAGATTAAGCCGCGGCCGCGCATGTGTTCGGCAACGCTGGTGAGCAGGGATTTTTCGGCGGCCGGGTCGAGGCCGCCGGTGGCGCCGTTGATGATGAGCAGGCCGGGGCGCTTGAGCAGGCACCGGGCCACCACCAGTTTGCGGCGCAGCGGAATCGGCAGGCGCGAGCCGGCCACGCCGGCGTCGTATTCCAGGCCGGTGCGGATGATGTCGGTGTGCACGCCGAGGGAGGTGACGGTGTCGCGGATGAGTTGGCCGACTTTGGCGCGCGCCTGCGCCTGGCCGTAGGCGAGGCGGCCGAACAGAATGTTGTCCTGCAGCGGAATCGCCGGGTTGATGCGCTGCGGATCGAAAAACTCAATGCGCCCGTTGTCATCGCCCAGGGATTGAAACAGCGCCTTGCGCGCGCGCACCAGGCGTTCCTGAATCGCCGCATCAATTAAGCCCAGCCGGTGGCGGGCGACGGTGAGTTTAAACGGCAGCGACATCAGCATGGCGCGGTCCTCGGCGGACAAATTTTCACCGCCGCCCTCGCCCTCGCCCTCGCCGGCGCGCACCCGGTTAAGCAGCGCGGTAAACAGCGGCAGGTCGTCGGCGCTGATAAAACTGAAGCGCTCAAACAAGTCGCTGTCCGGCGCCACATCGGCGAACATGTCCAGCATGATCTCGGCCAGTTTTTTGCCGATGCGGATGAACTCGCCGCTCAGCCCGGCCTCCTCCAGCGCCCTGGCCACCAGCGGGTTGGCGGCCGGGTTGGCGAAGTCGACGCTGGCGCCGGCGCCGATGGGCGAGCCGAACAGCAGGTTTTCCGCCACCGACATGTTGGTGTTGTACTGGTCGCGGTCGAACAACTCCACCAGCGAGGCGAACTCCTCCTGCTGCAACTTGTGGCGCAGCGCCTTGCGCGCTTCCAGAATCTTGGCGCTGAGGCCGGGGCTGGCCACCGGGTCCACCGGTTCCTGCAGTCCCAGTTCGAAAATGTCGCCGCTCAGGGAGCACACTTCCAGCACCTCGCCGATGCGCAGGTCCAGTTCGCCGGCATCGGCGGCGCCGGCGGCGGCGTAGTCGATCCAGTCGGCGTTGATGTCATCGGCGGTGTTGCCGCTGGCCCTGGAATCGGCGACCATTTCCCGGCGCCGCTTTGCGCCCTGCTCGTCGTATTGCGCCTCGGCCAGCGGGCGGTGCTTCAGGCCGTAGCACAGGTTGTCGCGCACCGAGCCGGAGAAGACAAAAGCCTCGGCGCCCACATATGCGATGCGGCGGCCGGTGACCGCTTCCGGCAACTGCTCCAGACTGTCGCCGTTCATGCTCAGGCGGCCGGCGGTGGGCCTGACCAGGCGGCCGATGAGGCGCGCCAGATCGTCCTTGCCGCTGCCGTTGGCGCCGACCACCGCGGTCTGGCCGCCGAGGGCGATCTTGAAATTGGCGCCCTCCACGCTGTGCACAAAATCGTCCTCGGTGTAGCCGATGTTGACGCCGCTCAGGCGGTCGCCGAGTTTCATGCCGGCCCCGGCCTCGGCCTCCTGCAACTCGGCGGCGAACATGTTCTCAGGCTGGAACTGCTCCACCACCTGGGTGTACTTGATGCGCACATCCTCCTTGGTCTGGTAGTACTTCAGCAATTCCTTCCACGGCGCCAGCACGTCTTTGTACGCCGCCAGCACCGCCACCAGCGCGCCCAGGGTCAGGTCGCCCTGCAGCACAAACACGCCGCCGATGGAATAGAAAAAAAACGGCGTCAACTGCGCGAGAAAATTATTCAGAAACTTGATGAAAAATTTGCGCCGGTAAATTTCAAACCGAATGCGGTAGATCAGCCCCAGCCGGTGGGCCACATCGGCGCGCTCGTAGTGGGAGGTGTCGTGGGCGTGAATCTCGGTGATGCCGGACACCGACTCGCCGATCTTTTCCGACAGTTTGCGCACCGTTTGCACGCGCCGTTTGCCGAGGTTGTTCACCTTGCGCTGCAGTTTTGGAATCAGCCACACCTGCGGCGGATACAGCGCCACCGCGGCCAGCCCCAGCCACGGATCCTGCACAAAAATAAACGCCAGGTAAGTCAGCAGCAGCCCGCCCTGAAACGCCGGCAGCGCGAAAGCGTCACCGATGAAGCCGCCCAGGGGCTCGGTTTCCACCGTGATCATGGGAATAATTTCGCCGCCGGAAACGCGCTTGAAATGGGCCAGCGGAAACCGCAGGATGCGCACATACAATTCATAGCGAAACCGCCGCAGCATGCGCTCGCCCAGGGCGCCGCGGTACACGTTAATGTAATATTTAATCGCGCCGTTCAGAATGATCAGCGCGAGAAACGTGAAACACAGCAGCAGCAGATACGGCACCTGGCTGAACTCCAGGCCCAGCAGCGGAATCCGGTGCGCCACCGGGCCGCCGCCGATGGCGTCGTTGATGATGAGTTTCGGAATCTCCAGCGAAAAATACACAAACGGCATGGACACGGCGGTCAGCACGATGAGAAAAATCTGCTCGAGCCGGGTGTGGCGGAGGATGTAGCGAAAAATGGACGGTTCCATAATGCCGGCGCATTCTGTTGCGCGCTTTGCTGTGCGGCTGGAAGTGTTTTATAGCACAACCGCGCCCGGCCCGGCGCCGTTGCCGTTGCCGGTGGGCGGGTGAGGGCGGTGGGCGCCGTTGCTTTTATCCTGAAGGGCTACCCGCGCCTGTCGGAGACGTTTATCACGCGCGAGATTCACGCGCTGGAGCAGCGCGGGCTGGATGTGCGCATTTACTCCCTGCGCCGCCCCACCGACCGCACGCGCCATCCGTTGCACGAAAAAATCCGCGCGGTGCCGCGCTACCTGCCGGAATATTTGCACCGCGAGCCGCTGCGGGTGCTGCGCGCCTGGCGCCAAGTGTCGCGCCGGCCCGGCTACCGCCATGCATGGCGCGCCTTTATCCGCGACCTGCGCCGCGACTTCACCCGCAACCGCGCGCGGCGTTTTGGCCAGGCGCTGGTTCTGATTGCCGAACTTGATTCCGGCATCCAACACCTGCACGCGCATTTTTTTCACACCCCGGGTTCGGTGGCGCGCTATGCATCGCTGCTCAGCGGCCTGCCGTGGAGTTGCTCGGCGCACGCCAAGGACATCTGGACGCAGGGTGAGGGCGAGATGCGCGAGAAGTTGAAAACCTGCGCCTGGCTGGTCACCTGCACCCGCCACAACGCCGAGTTCCTCAGCCGCCTGCAGTCGCGGCCGGGGCAAGTCACGCTGGTATACCACGGCGTGGACACCGTGCAGTTTGCACCTCCCGAGTCGGAGTCACCGTCTTTGGCTCCGCAACCGCCATTTCCGGCGCCGCATGCACCACTTTCCACGTCGCAACCACCGCCGCGCACCCTGCAACTGCTGTCCGTCGGCCGCGCGGTGCCGAAAAAAGGCTACGAGATTCTGCTGCGCGCCCTCGCCCGCATTCAAGACCTGGACTGGCGGTTCACCCACATCGGCGGCGGCCCGCTGCTCGGCCAACTGCAGCGCCGCGCCCGCGCCCTCGGCATGGCAGGGCGCATCCACTGGCGCGGCGCGCAGGATTCGGAAACGGTTTTGCAGGCCTACCGCGCCGCCGATGTTTTTGTGCTGGCCAGTTGCATCAGCGGCGACGGCGACCGCGACGGCCTGCCCAATGTTCTGCTGGAAGCGCAAAGCCAGCGCGTCGCCTGCGTCGCCACCCGCGTGTCCGGCATTCCGGAATTAATTGACCACGGTGAAACCGGCCTGCTGGTGGCGCAAAACGATGACGCGGAACTGGCGCGCGCGCTGCGGCAACTTCTGGGTGACGCCGGGTTGCGCGCCAAGCTGGCCGCCGCCGGGTATAAAAAAGTGCGCGGGGAATTTCCGCTGGAGCGCGGCATTGACCGGTTGATGGAAAAGTTCGGCGCGTGATGAGAGTCGCTTTTTACGCGCCCATGAAACCGCCCGGCCACCCGCGCCCGTCGGGCGACCGCCGCATCGCGCGGCTTTTTTTGCGCGCGCTTGGCATGGCCGGTTTTGATGTCTTCACCGCCTCCGAATTTCGCAGTTGGGATGGTGATGGCGGCCGGCAGGAAAAACTTGCAAGGCGCGGCCGGCAAATTGCGGAACAATTAAAAAAAACCGCCCACGCCGATGCGTGGTTCACCTACCACGCCTACCACAAAGCCCCGGACCACCTCGGCGCCGCGCTCAGCCGCGCCTGGGGCGTTCCCTATTTCATCGCCGAGGCGTCGGTTGCGGCAAAACAGGCCGGCGGGCCCTGGGACGCCGGCCACCGCCAAACCCTTGCGTGCATCCGCGCGGCAAAAAAAATCTTCACCCTGAACCCGCGCGATGCGCCCGGCCTGCGCGCCGCCCTCGGCGGCGAAGAAAAAATCATCCGCATGCAACCGTTTCTCGCCATGCCCGAAACGCCGCCGGACAAGGCCGCCGCCAGAAAAAAATTAGCGCGGCGTTACACAATGGACGCGCGCAAAACCTGGCTGGTGACGGTGGCGATGATGCGCGGCGGCGACAAACTGCGCTCCTACCGCATCCTCGCCGATGCGCTGCAAACTTTGCGCGGCGCGGACTGGCAATTGCTGGTGGTGGGGGACGGCGTCGCGCGCGGCGACGTGGAAAAAATGTTCGCCGCCCCCGGCGGCCGCGCCGTGTTTGCCGGTGAACTCGGGCAAGACGGCGTCACCGAAGCGTTGTCCGCCGGTGATTTGTTCGTCTGGCCGGCGGTGAATGAAGCCCTCGGCATGGCGCTGCTGGAGGCGCAAAGTTGCGGCCTGCCGGTGGCGGCCGGTGACGGCGGCGGCAGCGGCGTTGCCAAAATCGTGCGCCACGGCGAAACCGGCCTGCTGGCGGCACCGGGCGACACCGAAGCCTTCACCGCCGCTGTGGCGCGCCTGCTGCACAACCCCGCCGAGCGCCGGCAAATGGCGCGGCGCGCCGCCGCCGTTGCCGCCGGCGAACACAGTCTGGCGGCGGCGGCGGATTTTCTTAAGGCGCACTTAGCCGGCGCTTAGCGGCGTGAACATTTTTTCCGGGTGGTCCAGCCCGGACAAGTGGCGCGCGATGTTTTGCCGCGCCTGCGGTTCCAGTTTGTCGCGGAAAAATTGTGTGCTGTATAAAAATTCGCGCTGCAGAAGAAAGCGCAAAAATTTCGCCTGCTTGTCCGCAAACGTTGCATCGTCCAGGTGCGGGTATTCGCGGCGCACGTTGCACGAGTCCCGGTGAAACTCCGGCCACGGCAGGCCGATGCTGGATAAATCAATGTCGGCCACCAGGCAGCCGTCGCCGTCGCCCGCGTCCGGCGGCTCGCAGTGCACGGTGTCCATGATTAATTTTTCCACCCGCGCGGCAAACGCCGGCGGGGTTTTTCCGGCGCGGGCGGCAAACCATGCGGCGCTTTTTTCCTCGTTGCCAGCGGCGCGCGCGTCGTAAACCACATCGTGAAACCACAGCGCCGCCTCCACCGCGTCCGGGTTTTGCATTTTTTCATGCACACGGTCAAACCAGCCGAGGCAGTGCGCAATGTGCGCCAGGGTGTGGTAGTGGCGGCCGGCGGCGGCGTACTGTTTTTTTATTTCGGCGAAAATTTTTTCGCCATCAGCGGCCGCCGCCTGCGGCGCGCAGCGCTTCCACAGCCGGACAAACCGCGCCGGGTTCACGAATCCCCGCCGCCGCGCCGCAACTTGCGCACGCGGTTTTCCAGCGTCTCCACCTGCTCGTGCGCTTCGGCCAGTTTGCCGCTTAACTGGCGCATCACATCCAGCGCCACCGCCGGGTTTTCGGTGATGAGTTTGAGAAAAGTGTCGTTGTCGATGCGCAGCGTTTTAACCGCGCCGCGCGCCTTCAGGGTGGCCGAGCGCGGCGCGTTGCTGAGCACCGCCATCTCGCCGATTAACTCGTCGCGGCCGCGGGTCAGCACCGCCACTTCCTCGCCGCTTTCGGTCTGCGCGAGAATGTCCACCTCGCCGTCCAGAATCACATATGCGCTGTCCGACGGCTCGCCGGCGCGGAACAAATAATCGCCGTCTTTGTAGGAAAGCGCCTCGCTGGTGAAAGCCAGCAGTTTAAGTTTGGACGGATCCAGTTTGGACAGCATCGGCACCTGGCGCAACTGGTCGGCCTCGTTAAAAACATCCACAACCGCATCCTCCCCGCCGCCGGCGGGCGTTGGTCTGGTTGAATAGATTGGCACGGCGGCGCGGCTAAATCAAGCGGC